>NZ_CP129137.1:5540000-5795000 GCF_030406905.1 Streptomyces sp. HUAS CB01 | reverse complement strand
AGGAACGGACGCTTCCTTCGTACTCACCCGCAGAACATTCTCTCGGGCTTTCCTCCGGGCGCTTCCCTTCGGTGTTTCCAACCCTACCAGATCCGTTTTCCGTTCCGTTCCCGGTTCGGAATTCATTTCCGGTGGCCGTTGGAGGGCCTTTTGTCTTTCGACTGCCTTTCGGCGCATCCGACTTTATCAGAGATTCTGAGTCGGATTTCCCGGCCCGTTGTGAAGACCTTTCGAGCGCACACCAGTGCGTCGGGTTTCCCTCGGGCGGAGACGCCAACGTACTGGAGCGGGGCGGCCCGATGCAAATCGAGGGCCGCCCCGCTCCGGGCACAGTCGACGAGCCGTCAGACCTCCACGACGACCGGCAGGATCATCGGCCGGCGGCGGTAGGTGTCGGAGACCCACTTGCCGATCGTGCGGCGGATCAGCTGCTGCAGCTGGTGGGGTTCGGCGACGCCATCGGCGCCGGACTTCTGGATGGCTTCCTCGATCTTGGGCATCACCGCGTCGAAGGCAGCGTCCTCGATACCGGATCCGCGGGAGTGGACGTTCGGCCCGCCCACGACCTTCCCGGTCGTCGAGTCGACCACCACGAAGACCGAGATGATGCCTTCCTCGCCGAGGATGCGGCGGTCCTTCAGGGAGGCCTCGGTGACATCGCCGACGGAGAGGCCGTCGACGTACACGTACCCCGCCTGGACCTTGCCGCTGATCCTGGCCTTGCCGTCGACCAGGTCGACGACGACGCCGTCCTCGGCGATCACGATGTGGTCCTTGGGGATGCCGGTGAGGGCTCCGAGCTCGGCGTTGGCGCGGAGGTGGCGCCACTCGCCGTGGACCGGCATGAGGTTCTTCGGCCGGCAGATGTTGTAGAAGTACAGCAGCTCGCCGGCCGAGGCGTGGCCCGAGACGTGGACCTTGGCGTTGCCCTTGTGGACGACGTTCGCGCCCCAGCGGCTGAGCCCGTTGATCACGCGGTACACCGCGTTCTCGTTGCCCGGGATCAGCGAGGACGCCAGGATCACCGTGTCGCCCTGCACGATCCGGATCTGGTGGTCCCGGTTCGCCATGCGGGACAGCGCCGCCATCGGCTCGCCCTGCGAACCGGTACAGATCAGCACGACCTTCTCGTCGGGCAGGTCGTCGAGCGTCTTGACGTCCACGACGAGCCCGGCCGGCACCCTTAGGTATCCGAGATCGCGGGCGATGCCCATGTTGCGGACCATGGAGCGGCCGACGAAGGCGACCTTGCGGCCGTATTCGTGGGCCGCGTCAAGGATCTGCTGCACACGGTGGATGTGGCTGGCGAAACTGGCGACGATGATGCGCTTCGTGGCGTTGGCGAACACGCCGCGCAGCACGTTCGAGATGTCCCGCTCCGCGGGGACGAAGCCGGGGACCTCGGCGTTGGTCGAGTCGGACAGCAGGAGGTCGATGCCCTCCTCGCTCAGGCGCGCGAAGGCGTGCAGGTCCGTCAGGCGACCGTCCATCGGGAGCTGGTCCATCTTGAAGTCGCCCGTGTGCACGACCGTCCCCGCGGGGGTGCGGATGGCGACCGCGAGCGCGTCCGGGATGGAGTGGTTGACCGCGATGAACTCGCAGTCGAAGGGGCCGACGTGCTCGCGCTGCCCCTCCGCGACCTGCAGGGTGTACGGACGGATGCGGTGCTCCTGGAGCTTGGCCTCGATCAGGGCGAGGGTCAGCTTGGAGCCGATCAGCGGGATGTCCGGCTTGAGGCGGAGCAGATACGGCACACCACCGATGTGGTCCTCGTGACCGTGCGTGAGCACGATGCCCTCGACGTCGTCGAGTCGGTCCACGAGGGTGGTGAAGTCCGGCAGGATCAGGTCCACACCGGGCTGCTCCTCCTCGGGGAAGAGGACGCCGCAGTCGACGACCAGGAGACGGCCGCCGTACTCGAACACGGTCATGTTGCGGCCGATCTCGCCGAGACCGCCGAGCGGTGTGACGCGCAGGCCACCCTTGGGGAGCTTCGGCGGAGCGCCGAGTTCGGGATGCGGATGACTCAAAAGACTCTCCTCACGACGCGCGCCACGTACCGCTTGGGCACGTGGCGCGCATGACATTCGTGCACTTGCTGTTGTTGTCCGGTCGTTCGTATTCAGTTGGACTTATTCAGTTGTGAAGTCTGTGGTTACAGCTGTACCCCGCCGGCCGCGAGGTCGATCTTCAACTGGGCGGTCTCGGCCTCACCGAGCTCGACGAGCGGGAGCCGCAGCGGGCCGGCGGGCAGGCCCTGCAGGGCGAGCGCGGCCTTGGTGGTGATGACGCCCTGGGTGCGGAACATGCCGGTGAAGACCGGGAGCAGCTTCTGGTGGATCTCGGTCGCCTTCTGCACCTCGCCCGCGGTGTAGGCGTCGACCAGGGCGCGGAGCTCCGGGGTGACGACGTGGCCGACCACGGAGACGAAGCCGATGGCGCCGACGGACAGCAGCGGCAGGTTGAGCATGTCGTCGCCGGAGTACCAGGCGAGTCCGCTGCGGGCGATGGCCCAGCTGGCACGGCCGAGGTCGCCCTTCGCGTCCTTGTTCGCGACGATCCGCGGGTGGTCGGCCAGGCGCACGATCGTCTCGGTGTCGATCGGGACGCCGCTGCGACCGGGGATGTCGTACAGCATCACCGGGAGTCCGGTGCTGTCGGCGATGGCCGTGAAGTGCCGGAGCAGGCCCTCCTGCGGGGGCTTGTTGTAGTACGGGGTGACGGCCAGCAGGCCGTGCGCGCCGGCGCGCTCGGCGGCACGTGCCAGCTCGATGCTGTGGCGGGTGTCGTTGGTCCCGACCCCGGCGACCACATGCGCCCGGTCGCCGACGGCCTCGAGGACGGCCCGGACGAGCTGGTCTTTCTCCGCATTGCTGGTGGTCGGGGACTCACCGGTGGTGCCGTTGATGATCAGGCCGTCGTTGCCTGCGTCCACCAGGTGGGTGGCGAGCCGCTGCGCGCCGTCGAGGTCGAGCGCGCCGTCCGCCGTGAACGGCGTGACCATGGCGGTGAGGACCCGCCCGAAGGGGGTCTGCGGAGTCGAGATCGGTGCCATGGGTAACACGCTACTCGCTGCTCTGCGCGGAGGGTCCCCTTGGGGGACGTGACGTATCCCTGCTCAGTGGAGCCCGGCACTGCCTGCTCGGGGGTTCAAGCAGTGCCGGGTCCGTTTGATCAGCCTAGATGAACTTCTCGAAACGCCGCAATACGGACACCGAGTAAGGCTGACCGTACATCTGTGCCCTACGGGGCCACCCGACCGTTGGCATTGAAGGCCGCGTAGGTCAGGGGCATGAGCTTGGCCCAGTGCTCCTCCATCCGCTCGCCGACCATCTCGATCTCCCGCTGCGGGAAGGACGGGACCCTGGCCATCTCGTGCTGGGTGCGCAGACCCAGGAAGTGCATCAGCGAGCGGGCGTTGCAGGTCGCGTACATCGACGAGTACAGACCGACGGGCAGGACCGAGCGGGCGACCTCGCGGGCCACACCCGCGTCGAGCATCTCCTGGTACGCCTCGTACGCCTGGCGGTACGCGTCCTCCATCACCCGGCCGGTCAGCTCCTGCTGGGCCTGGGTGCCCTCCACGAAGACGTACTTGCCGGGGCGGCCCTCCTGCACGAGCTTGCGCGACTCGTCCGGCACGTAGAAGACCGGCTGGAGCTCCCGGTACCGACCGGACTCCTCGTTGTACGACCAGCCGACGCGGTGCCGCATGAACTCGCGGAAGACGAAGATCGGGGCGCTGATGAAGAAGGTCATCGAGTTGTGCTCGAAGGGGCTGCCGTGACGGTCCCGCATCAGGTAGTTGATCAGGCCCTTCGAGCGCTCCGGGTCCTTGGAGAGCTCCTCGAGCGACTGCTCGCCCGCGGTGGAGACCCGGGCCGCCCACAGCACGTCGGAGTCGCCGGCGGTGTGCTTCACCAGCTCGACGGTGACATCGCTGCGGAAGCTGGGCTTGATGTCGTCGGGGTTCCGGGTCACCGGCGGGGGTCCTTCCAGTCGCGTCGCACGGGCGGCGCCCATTCTCTACGGTCGCTCGTTACAACGATCAGCGGGGGCGGACCGTCCCGGTTCCTCCCCGCCGATTCGCTGGATTCGGGCACCAAACTCCGGTTATACGCGTCTGTACCAGTAGCCACGTTTCGTCACACACCCCGAAGGGGGCTCGCTCCCATGTTCCGCCGGCGAGAAGCCGTTCCGTTCGCGTTCGTCGCCGAGGCCGACCGCTTCCGCAGCAACGTCGCCCCGCCGCCCCGGCGGCGGCCCAGCGCGTCCCAGCTCGCGGGCCGCACCCTGATCGGCCTGACCGTGGTGGCCGGGCTGGTCGGGTCCCTGCTCTTCGGGCTCCCGGCACTGGAATCACCGGTCTCGCCCAAGGCCCCCAGCCAGGCGCAGCAGTCCGAGAACCGCTGACGCCCGCTCTCGCCGGTCCCGGCCGGTCGGCAGGTCCCGGGAAGCACCCCCATGGCCCCCCTGGGGTGGCCGGTCGCTGGTCGCCTCGGTAGCCTCACCGGTCACAGCCCCAAAGTGGTGACGAGTGAGGACCAGCCGTGCCCCTGCCCTTTCTGACGGCGGACCGTGCCTTTGACGCCGCGGACGATGTCGCACTGCCGTTCGACGATCATGATCTGTGGCGACGTCCGTACCGTCCGGGCCCCTGGCGGGTCGCCGGGGCAGCCCTGCTCCTGTTGCTGGCCTCGTTCGTGCTGCTCGCAGCCATGATCATCGCTTTCGCCGGGGCACTGCCCGGAGCGGCGGTCTGCATCGGCATCGCCGCCCTGCTCATCTGCGGGGCACTGCGGATCCTGCGCATGGGCACCTGGGTCAGCCGGCACGGGCTGCGGCACGTGGCGATGTTCTCGACCACCACCCTGCCGTGGGCGAAGGTGAAGGCCCTGCGGACCGCGCAGCAGCCGGTTCGGTGGCTCGGGCTGCCGCGGACGGTCCAGGGGCAGGCGCTGATCCTCGTACGCGACGGCGACGAGCCGGTCACGCTGCTCACCGACCACAACGGGGACTTCCTGTCGCGCGTCGAGGCCTTCGACCGCGCGGCGGACACCATCGAGGCGTGGGGCACGGAGTACGGCCCGGACCGCTGAGCCGGTCTCCACCTCGTCTCACGAGCCTTCCCCATCACGAGAGCGGCCCGGGTGCGCCCGGGCCGCTCTCGTGTCCGGCAGGGAACGGCCCCGCCGCATCCGGACACGCGCGGCCCCGGGCCGAAGCGCCGCCCCGTGCCGCACGAGGCCGAGCCGGCCCGGGCCGCCGCATACCGCAGCACAAGCGGGTCCCGGGCCGGAACAAGCCCGCCGACCGGCCGGACTGCGGGCGAGGAGAGGTGTCAGGCCCCGAACGGCCGTCCCTCGTGGAGCGCGATCGCACGCTGCATCGCCTTGCGGGCCCGCGGGGTGTCCCTCGCGTCGTGGTAGGCGACCGCGAGCCGGAACCAGCAGCGCCAGTCGTCCGGCGTGTCCTCCGTCTCGGCACGGCGCTTGGCGAAGACGGCGTCGGCGGAGTCGCGGTCGATGCGCCCGCCGGGCGTACGGACGAGTTCGTCCTCCGGCAGTCCGCCCTCGGCGTCCAGTTCCGCGGCCAGGGCGTTGGCCTTCCTGACGAACTGGGTGTTCTTCCAGAGGAACCACAGACCGATCAGCGGCAGGATCAGCACCGCCACGCCGAAGGTCACGGTGAGCAGGGTGCCCTGCTCGATGAGCAGCACGCCCCGACTGCCGACCAGGACGAAGTAGACGACCAGGACGGCAGCCGTGACGAAGTAGGTGATCTTGGCGCGCACGGGGTCCTCAGCCGAGGTCGAGGTAGTTCTCGAGGCCGAAGGTCAGCCCGGGCGTGTCCACCACGCGGCGCACCCCGAGCAGGATGCCCGGCATGAAGCTGCTGTGGTGCAGGGAGTCGTGGCGGATGGTGAGGGTCTCGCCCTCGCCGCCGAGCAGCACCTCCTGGTGGGCGAGCAGGCCACGCAGTCGTACGGCGTGCACCGGCACCCCGTCGACGTCCGCCCCGCGCGCGCCGTCGAGGCCGGTCACGGTGGCGTCGGGCTGCGGGGCGCAGCCGGCCTCGGCGCGTGCCGCCGCGATGAGCTGGGCCGTGCGGGTGGCGGTGCCGGAGGGAGCGTCCGCCTTGTTCGGGTGGTGCAGCTCCACGACCTCGACCGACTCGAACCAGCGGGCGGCCTGGGCGGCGAACTTCATGGTGAGGACGGCGCCGATGGAGAAGTTGGGCGCGATCAGCACACCGGTCTCCGGCGAGGCCGCGAGCGAGGTCCGCAGATGCGTCAGGCGCTCGTCGGTCCAGCCGGTGGTGCCGACGACGGCGTGGATGCCGTGACGCACGCAGAAGTCGAGGTTGCCCATCACCGAGGCGGGGGTGGTCAGTTCGACGGCCACCTGGGCGCCGGTCTCGACGAGGGTCTCCAGCTTGTCCCCCCGGCCCAGCGCCGCGACCAGTTCCAGGTCGTCGGCGGCTTCGACGGCTCGCACGGCCTCGGCGCCGATGCGGCCCTTGGCGCCGAGGACGGCCACGCGCAGCTTGCTCATTGCTCTGCTCTCTCTACGGGACGACGGGGACAGCGGGGACAGCGGGGACAGCGGGACTACGAGACCGATTCGTGCAGGCGGTCGGCCTGCTTGTCCTTCAGCGGGCCGATCACCGACAGCGACGGCCGCTGTCCCAGGACCTCCCGGGCGACAGCGCGGACGTCGTCGGGCGTGACGGCGGCTATGTTCGCCAGCATGTCGTCGACGGACATCTGGGCGCCCCAGCACAGCTCGCTCTTGCCGATGCGGTTCATGAGCGCGCCGGTGTCCTCCAGGCCGAGGACGGTGGAGCCGGAGAGCTGGCCGACGGCCCGGTCGATCTCGTCGTCGGCGAGCCCCTCGTTGGCGACGCGGTCGAGCTCGTTGCGGCAGATCTTCAGCACGTCGTGGACCTGGCTGGGCCGGCAGCCCGCGTAGACGCCGAAGAGTCCGCAGTCGGCGAAGCCCGAGGTGTACGAGTACACGCTGTACGCGAGGCCGCGCTTCTCGCGGACCTCCTGGAAGAGCCGCGAGGACATGCCGCCGCCCAGAGCCGTGTTCAGCACGCCGAGCGCCCAGCGCCGCTCGTCGGTCCTGGCGAGGCCGGGCATGCCGAGGACGACGTGCGCCTGCTCGGTACGGCGGTCGAGGACCTCCACACGGCCCGCGGTGCGCAGCTTCCGCAGGCCGTCACGCGGGGCGACCGGCCTGGCGTCCGTCCGGGTCAGGGCACCGGCCTGCTCGAAGGCCCTGCGGACCTGGCGCACCACGGTGGCGTGGTCGATGTTGCCCGCGGCGGCGACGACCAGGTGGGTCGGGTCGTAGTGCTTGCGGTAGAAGCGGGCGATCTGCGGGCGGTTCAGCGCGTTGATCGTGTCGACGGTGCCGAGCACGGGGCGGCCGAGGGGGGTGTCGCCGAACATGGTGCGTGCGAACAGGTCGTGCACGACGTCACCGGGGTCGTCCTCCGTCATCGCGATCTCCTCGAGGATGACACCGCGCTCGGCGTCCACGTCCTCGTCGAGGATCAGCGAGCCGGTGAGCATGTCGCACACGACGTCGATCGCCAGCGGCAGGTCCGTGTCGAGGACCCGCGCGTAGTAGCAGGTGTACTCCTTCGCCGTGAAGGCGTTCATCTCGCCGCCGACCGCGTCGATCGCGGCGGAGATGTCGAGGGCCGAACGCTTGCGCGTGCCCTTGAAGAGAAGGTGCTCCAGGTAGTGGGTCGCGCCGTTCAGCGAGGGGGTCTCGTCGCGCGAGCCGACGTGGGCCCAGATGCCGAAGGTGGCGGAGCGTACGGACGGCAGGGTCTCGGTCACGATGCGCAGACCGCCCGGCAGGGTGGTCTTGCGCACCGTGCCGATGCCGTGCTCGCCCCGGAGAAGCGTTTGGGTACGGGCGACGGCCCGCGCCTCCGAGGAGGTGCGGGCCGTCGTCCTGGCACTACGGGACGTCACTTGTCGGTGTCGTCCTTCTTCTCGTCGTCCGCGCCGTCCTCGCCCTCGATCACGGGGATGAGGGACAGCTTGCCGCGCTGGTCGATCTCGGCGATCTCGACCTGGACCTTCTGGCCCACGCCCACGACGTCCTCGACGTTCTCCACGCGCTTGCCGCCGGCGAGCTTGCGGATCTGCGAGATGTGCAGCAGGCCGTCCTTGCCCGGGAGCAGGGAGACGAACGCACCGAAGGTGGTGGTCTTGACGACCGTGCCCAGGTAGCGCTCGCCGACCTCCGGCATGGTCGGGTTGGCGATGCCGTTGATCGTGGCGCGGGCGGCCTCGGCGGCCGGGCCGTCGGCGGCACCGATGTAGATGGTGCCGTCGTCCTCGATCGTGATCTCGGCGCCGGTGTCCTCCTGGATCTGGTTGATCATCTTGCCCTTGGGGCCGATGACCTCGCCGATCTTGTCCACGGGGATCTTGACGGTGATGATCCGCGGGGCGTTCGGGGACATCTCGTCCGGGGTGTCGATCGCTTCCATCATCACGTCGAGGATGTGGAGGCGGGCGTCGCGGGCCTGCTTGAGGGCCGCTGCCAGGACGGAGGCCGGGATGCCGTCCAGCTTGGTGTCGAGCTGGAGGGCGGTGACGAACTCCTTGGTGCCGGCGACCTTGAAGTCCATGTCACCGAAGGCGTCCTCCGCACCGAGGATGTCGGTGAGGGCGACGTAGTGCGTCTGGCCGTCGATCTCCTGGGAGATCAGGCCCATGGCGATACCGGCGACGGGGGCCTTCAGCGGCACACCGGCGTTCAGCAGCGACATGGTGGAGGCGCAGACGGATCCCATGGACGTCGAGCCGTTGGAGCCGAGGGCCTCGGACACCTGGCGGATCGCGTACGGGAACTCCTCGCGGCTCGGGAGCACCGGCACGATCGCGCGCTCGGCGAGGGCGCCGTGGCCGATCTCGCGGCGCTTCGGCGAACCGACACGGCCCGTCTCACCGACGGAGTACGGCGGGAAGTTGTAGTTGTGCATGTAGCGCTTGCGGGTCACCGGGGAAAGGGTGTCCAGCTGCTGCTCCATGCGGAGCATGTTCAGGGTGGTGACGCCCAGGATCTGGGTCTCGCCACGCTCGAACAGGGCCGAGCCGTGAACCCGCGGGATGGCCTCGACCTCGGCGGCCAGCGTACGGATGTCCGTGACGCCGCGGCCGTCGATGCGCTTCTTCTCCTTGATGACGCGCTCACGGACCAGGGACTTGGTCAGCGAACGGTACGCGGCGGAGATCTCCTTCTCGCGGCCCTCGAACTCCGGCAGCAGCTTCTCGGCGGCCAGCGCCTTCACGCGGTCGAGCTCGGCCTCGCGCTCCTGCTTGCCGGCGATGGTGAGCGCCTGGCTGAGCTCGCTCTTGACGGCGGCGGTGAGCGCCTCCAGGACGTCGTCCTGGTACTCGAGGAAGACGGGGAACTCACCGGTCGGCTTGGCAGCCTTCGCGGCGAGGTCCGCCTGGGCCTTGCACAGGACCTTGATGAAGGGCTTCGCGGCCTCGAGACCGGCGGCGACGACCTCCTCGGTCGGCGCCTCGGCGCCGCCCTTGACGAGCTCGACCGTCTTCTCGGTGGCCTCGGCCTCGACCATCATGATCGCGACGTCGCCGTCCTCAAGGACGCGCCCCGCGACCACCATGTCGAAGACGGCGTCCTCGAGCTCGGTGTGGGTCGGGAAGGCCACCCACTGGCCGTTGATCAGCGCGACACGGGTGCCGCCGATCGGGCCGGAGAAGGGCAGGCCGGCCAGCTGCGTGGAGCAGGAGGCGGCGTTGATCGCGACCACGTCGTACAGGTGGTCGGGGTTGAGCGCCATGATCGTCTCGACGATCTGGATCTCGTTGCGCAGGCCCTTCTTGAAGGAGGGGCGCAGCGGCCGGTCGATCAGGCGGCAGGTCAGGATCGCGTCCTCGGACGGCCGGCCCTCACGGCGGAAGAAGGAGCCGGGGATCTTGCCCGCGGCGTACATCCGCTCCTCGACGTCGACCGTCAGGGGGAAGAAGTCCAGCTGGTCCTTGGGGTTCTTGGACGCGGTGGTGGCCGACAGCACCATGGTGTCGTCGTCCAGGTACGCGACGGCGGAGCCGGCGGCCTGCTTGGCCAGTCGGCCCGTCTCGAAGCGGATCGTACGGGTGCCGAAGGAGCCGTTGTCGATGACGGCTTCGGCGTAGTGGGTCTCGTTCTCCACCAGCGATATCTCCTCGTCTGCGTCCCCCGGCCCGCAGGGCGGGAGGACGGTGGCGGAGAAGCGCGCCTTGCGTGCGGGCCGGTCTTCGATCGAAGCACCCGGTCGACATGGCTTCCGGGGGCCACTACCGAGGACCGGCGGCGGAGGAGCGCTCCTCCTCGTTCGGTATTCCGTTTTCGTATGGCGTTGTGCGACCAGACTACAAAGCGTCTGTGACACTCCGCACGTACAGCAAAGGGAGCGGCCCCCTGGAAGTGGGAACCGCTCCCTTCACAGCGTCTTACTTGGCGCCGGCGGCACCGCGGCGGATGCCGAGGCGGTCGACCAGCGTACGGAAGCGCTGGATGTCCTTCTTGGCCAGGTACTGCAGCAGCCGGCGGCGCTGGCCGACCAGGATCAGCAGACCACGGCGGGAGTGGTGGTCGTGCTTGTGGGTCTTGAGGTGCTCGGTCAGGTCCGAGATGCGGCGGGAGAGCAGTGCGACCTGGACCTCGGGGGAACCGGTGTCGCCCTCCTTGGTGCCGAACTCGGACATGATCTGCTTCTTCGTGGCGGCGTCGAGAGACACTCGGTACTCCTCTGGGTGTTCGATGCGCCTGCGAGTGCCCCTGGTCTTGGTCTCAGGGGAGCTTCCGTGACTCGGAGGCGAAGGCACGATGGGCGCTGCTCCCAGATGCTCCGGGTGCGCGTACACAAACGGCCGTCACACAGAGTACCAGCTTCCCGCACCCCGGCCGGGCAGCCGCCCGGCCGGGCGCCCGGTCGCGGGCCTCGGGGGCCGCGCGGCCGGTCAGGACGTCAGCGCGCGGATGGAGTGGTACACGCCGAACACGGCCAGGCACAGCGGTACGAGCGTGAGCAGGACGAACGTCTCCGCGACCTCCAGGAAGCGGCCCCAGAAGGGGGTGACGCCCTTGCGCGGGACGATCAGCCCGATGGCGGTGATCACTGCGCCGACGCCGGCGACCGCGGCGGACAGCCACACCGTACGGATGTCGAGGCTCGTGCCGTCACCCTTCAGGGCGGCGACGACCAGCTCCGTGGGCGGGTTCAGGGACAGTCCGAGCCCGAGCAGGACCAGCGAGCCCAGGCCGGCCGCCAGGGCGCAGCCGACCTGCGCCGTGTAGCGGAACAGATGGGCGCGCATCAGCATGGCGATGCCGGTGGCCAGGGCGAGCAGCTGGCCCCAGACGTCGTCGGAGAAGCCGAGCACGGCGGCCGAGCCGACGGCCAGCAGGGCGCAGCCGCCGACGAGGCCGACGAGCAGTTCGTGGCCGCGGCGGGCCTGGGCGGCGATGCGCTCGGCGTCGACCGGGCCCTGGGGGGCCGGGTCGGCGCCGTAACCGCCGACGGCGGTGCGCGGGGGCTCGAAACCGACGGGGAGGCGGGCGAAGCGGGTGGACAGGCCCGGCAGGAAGGCCAGGGCCCCGACCGCGAGCGGGGAGCACACCGCGGCGGTCTCGGACGGCTCCATCCCCGTCGTGATCGCGACGAAGGTGACGATCAGGGCGACGGCGGCGGCGAAGGCGAACGCCACGAAGGGCCCGTCCCCGCCGGGGGCGACCATCGTCAGGATCACCGAGACCACCAGCACGGCGGCGCACGCGAGCAGGAACTGCAGCCGCCCGATGCCCTGGCCGGACGCCACCGGCAGCAGGCCGGCCCCGGCGACGGCGGCGTTCGCCATCGAGCCGATGCCGAGGGCGACGGCGGACCCGCGGTCCGTGTACACCCGGGCGCGCACACATGCGAGGGCGAGGAGCAGCACACCGGCGACCGCGGCCAGGACGCCCGGCAGACCGTGTGTGTCGTGGCGCGGGTCGGCCGACCACAGGACGAAGGCGAGCAGCACGAGCAGCGCCGAGCCGCCGAGGAGTCCGGCGCCGCGCATCAGACCGTCGGTCCAGAGCGTGCGGTCGCGGGCGACCGCGGACGCCACGGCGTCCGAGACGTCGTCGAAGACCGCCGGAGGCAGCGAGTCGGCGAAGGGCCGCAGGGAGAGCAGCTCGCCGTCGAGGATGCGCTGGGAGAGCAGGGAGCGCGCGCTGTCGAGCACGGTGCCGTCGCGGCGGACCAGGTGGTACCCCACCGGGGCGCCCTCGGCGGGGCTCTGCCCCGACAGCCGCAGGATCTCCGGGTAGAGATCGGCGAGGGCGATGTCCTCGGGCAACGCCACGTCGACGCGACCGTCCGGCGCGACGACCGTGATCCGGCAGAACCCGGTGCCGCCGCCGGACGGAGTCGCGGGAGCCGGCTGGCCCGTCCCGGTGGCCGCCGCTGAGGCCGTCATACTCACCTGCTGCATCCCCTCGTGATTCGCATGGACCGCAGGGCCGGAGCCGCGTTCCGAATGACCCTTTTTTTGCGGTAGTTCATGTGTGTGCAAACACGTCGGGCCACCCTACCGCCCGCCTCCGCACCCCCGCGCAAGTAGGATCCCTCCCCGCGGATGGAACCCGTCGCCACGGGGGCGCCGATAGGAACATTTCCGTCCGGCAAGGGAATTGGTGAGCTGTGAGTCAGATCGTCGTCAAGCGCCCACCACGGGTCCTGCCGTCCGAAGTGCCCGGAGAGCAGGTGCAGCTGCAACCACCGCCCGAGCTGCCGAGAGGGCAGCAGGAGGGCGCGCTCATGCAGTTGCTGCCGATGCTCGGCATGGGCGGTTCCGTCGTCTTCTTCTTCATGACGCCGAACCCCATCATGCGGATCATGGGCATGGTGATGATCGCGTCCACCGTGGCGATGGCGATCGCCATGCTGGTGCGCTACCGGCGAGGCACCCAGGGAGAGCTCGCCGGACTGCGGCGGGACTACCTCAAGTACCTGACGCAGACCCGGCGTACGGTCCTCAGGACCGCTCGGCTGCAGCGCGACGCCCAGTACTACCTGCACCCGTCGCCCGAGCAGCTGTGGGCGCTCGTGGCCGAGGGCAGCCGGGTGTGGGAACGCCGGGTCGCCGACGACGACTTCGGTCAGGTGCGCATCGGGCTCGGCAGCCAGCAGCTGGCGACTCCCCTGGTGGCGCCGGACACGGCGCCCGTGGACGAGCTGGAGCCGCTGACCGCGGGCGCGATGCAGAAGTTCATCACGGCGCACAGCACACTGGACGGCCTGCCGATGGCCGTGTCCCTGCGGGCCTTCTACCACCTGACCGTGAGCGGGGAGCCCGAGTCGGTGCGCTCCGCGGCGCGGGCGATGGTCGGTTCGCTCGCCTCCCTGCACTCCCCCGAGGACCTGGTCGTCGCGATCGCGGCCGACCCCGCGGCGGCGGAGCACTGGGAGTGGGCCAAGTGGCTCCCGCACGTGCAGGCCCAGGGCCCTGGCGACGGCGCGGGCAGCCGGCGCCTCATCACCACCGACGCCCGCGACCTGCAGGACATGCTCGCGAGCCGACTCGAAGGACGCCCGCGCTTCCAGGGCCCTCAGAACCCGCTGCTCGACCAGCCCCACCTCGTCGTCGTCCTCGACGGCCGCTCCGTGCCCCCGATGTCGCCGCTGGCCGCCGCCGAGGGCCTGCAGGGCGTGACGCTGATCGAGATCGTCCCGGGGGAGATGAACGCCCCGCGCGGCGGACTGTCGGTCGTCGTGCACCCGGACTCCCTGCGGCTGGAGTCGGGGCACGGCCTGGTGTACGACGGCACTCCCGACCGGCTGAGCGTCGAGGCCGCCGAGGCGCTCGCCCGGCAACTCGCCCCGCTGCGGGTCGCCATGGGCGGGGACGACGACGAACCGCTGCTGGCCAACCTCGAGTTCACGGATCTGCTCAACCTCGGCGACGCCGCCTCGGTGGACGTCAGCCGCACCTGGCGGCCCCGTTCGCAGGCCGAGCGGCTGCGGGTGCCGATCGGTGTGGGCGAGGACGGCTCGCCGGTCATGCTCGACCTGAAGGAGGCCGCGCAGGAGGGCATGGGTCCGCACGGTCTGTGCGTCGGCGCGACCGGTTCCGGCAAGTCCGAGCTGCTGCGCACCCTGGTGCTCGGTCTCGCCGTGACGCACTCGTCGGAGACCCTCAACTTCGTCCTCGCGGACTTCAAGGGCGGCGCGACCTTCGCCGGAATGTCGCAGATGCCGCACGTGGCCGCGGTGATCACCAACCTGGCGGACGACCTCACCCTGGTCGACCGGATGGGCGACTCCATCCGCGGCGAGCTGAACCGCCGGCAGGAGATGCTCCGCGACGCCGGCAACTACGCCAACATCCACGACTACGAGAAGGCGCGGGCCGCGGGCGCGCCGCTGCAGCCCATCCCGTCACTCGTGCTCGTCATCGACGAGTTCAGTGAACTGCTCACCGCCAAGCCCGACTTCATCGAGATGTTCGTCCAGATCGGCCGCATCGGCCGATCCCTCGGCGTCCATCTGCTGCTGGCGTCGCAGCGCCTGGAGGAGGGGCGGCTGCGCGGCCTGGAGACGTACCTGTCGTACCGGGTCGGTCTGCGGACTTTCTCGGCGGCCGAGTCGCGTGCCGCGATCGGCGTGCCGGACGCGTACCACCTGCCCAACGTCCCCGGCTCGGGCTATCTGAAGTTCGGCACCGACGAGATGGTGCGCTTCAAGGCGGCGTACGTCTCCGGGGTGTACCGGGCGAACGGACAGCAGGCGGTCACCCCGGGCGGCCCGCTGCCCGTGGACCGCAGGCCCGTGCCGTTCACCGCCGCTCCCGTGCCGGTCAGCTACGTCGAGTCGGCGGTGCGGGCGCCGGTGCCCGAGGCGCGCGGTGCCGAGGACGACGCGCTCGCCGACTCGGTGCTCGACGTGATCGTGAGGCGGCTCGAGGGCCGCGGCGCGGAGGCCCACCAGGTGTGGCTGCCGCCGCTGGACAACCCACCCCCGCTGGACGAACTCCTGCCGGGTCTGGGGCCGGTGGAGGGACGGGGGCTGACGCAGCCGGGCTTCGAGAACGCGGGCAAGCTCGTCGTCCCGCTCGGCGTCGTCGACAAGCCGTTCGAGCAGCGCCGTGACGTGCTCTACCGGGACTTCTCCGGCGCGGCGGGCCACATGCAGATCGTCGGCGGCCCGCAGTCCGGCAAGTCGACGCTGCTGCGGACGATCATCGCGGGCTTCGCGCTCACCCACACCCCGCACGAAGTGCAGTTCTACGGCCTCGACTTCGGCGGCGGCGGTCTGTCGTCGATCGCCGGCCTGCCGCACGTGGGGGGTGTCGCCTCACGTCTCGACCCGGAGAAGGTCCGGCGGACGGTGGCCGAGGTGTACGGCATCATGACGCGCCGCGAGGAGTACTTCCGCAGCGCGGGCGTCGACTCCATCGCCACCTACCGCAGGCTCCGGGCCCGCGGCGACATCTCCGTGGCGGACCAGCCGTGGGGGGACGTGTTCCTGGTGATCGACGGGTGGGGGAACTTCCGTACGGACTACGAGGGGCTGGAGTCGGCGGTCGTCGACATGGCGGTGCGCGGGCTGGGCTACGGGATCCACGTCATCCTGACGGCGTCCCGGTCGATGGACGTGCGCTCCAACATCAAGGACCAGCTGATGAACCGCCTGGAACTCCGTCTGGGCGACACCATGGACTCCGAGGTGGATCGCAAGATCGCCATGAACGTGCCGCCGGGAGTGCCCGGTCGCGGTCTGGTTCCCGAGAAGCTGCACTTCATGGCGTCGGTGCCGCGCATCGACGGAATCCATTCCGACAGCGATCTGTCCGAAGCGACCACCGCGATGGTGCAGGAGGTCAGCCGCCACTGGACCGGCGCCACCGCCCCGAAGGTCCGTCTGCTCCCGCGCGAGCTCCCCGGTCACCAGCTCCCGGCAGGGTTCGCCGAGCCCGGTCGCGGAGTGTCCTTCGCGATCGACGAGAACAACCTGGAACCGGTCTTCGCCAACTTCGAGCGCGATCCGTTCTTCCTGGTGTTCGGTGAGAGCGAGTCCGGCAAGTCGAACCTGCTGCGTCTGCTCATCAAGCAGTTGACGGAGCGGTACGACGCGAACGCCGCCAAGTTCTTCGTGATCGACAACCGGCGCGGCCTGCTCGACGTCACCCCCGCCTCGCACCTGGCCGAGTACGTGCCGATGTCGAACAACATGGACCACCACGTCGACGCGCTGGCGGATCTGATGCAGCGTCGCGCGCCGTCCGCCGATGTCACGGCACAGCAGCTCCGCGACCGGAGCTGGTGGCAGGGCCCGGACGTGTTCGTGGTCGTCGACGACTACGACCTCGTTTCCACGTCGAGCGGGAACCCGCTGGCCAAGCTCACCGAGCAGCTGCCCTTCGCGCGTGACGTCGGTGTCCGCTTCATCATCGCGCGCAACGCGGCGGGTGCGAGCCGCGCGGCGTACGAGCCGTTCCTGCAGCGGATGATGGAACTCGGTGCCCAGGGCCTGCTGCTCTCCGGCGACCCGACGGAGGGCGAGGTGCTCGGCGCCCGCATGCGGCCCATGCCTCCGGGACGCGGCATCTTCGTGTCCCGCCAGCGAGGGAAGCCGCTGGTCCAGACGGGCTGGTTGGGCGAGCCCCGGTGACGGCGGGCTCGCGGAGCGCCGTACCGCCCTCCGCGCTCCGCCGCAGCCGGCGTGCCGCCCTGGAGCGCTGAGCCGGACGGCTGCTGGTGGCGCTGCGTACATGAGGAACGCGGCGCCGCACCGCACCGCGCGATGTCCGGGCTTTCACGGACGCGGGCCGATGCCTGCACAGGCTGCGGAACGCCACCGGCCCTCGGACATGGCAGGGCCATCCAGAGGGAGAGATCAGGAGCATGACAGGATTCGCGGTCTTCATGGTGCTCTTCGGCGTGGCGTTCGTCGCGCTCGGCCTCGCCGACCAACGGGCGATCTGGTGGCGGTTCCAGGCCCGGCGTCACGCCGACGCTGCGTCGGCCGAGCCGTCCGACGCCGGCTTCCTCGTCCAGCGGCTGCTCTGTTTCGCGGCCGCGGGCCTGGCGTTCTGGGGCTCCTGGTCCAGCTTTCAGCTCGGCGCGCTGAGCCGGCCCGACCGGGCCGGTCAGGCGGAAGTGTTCGAGCGGACCGTCGCCGTGGCCGACTGGCTGGACGGATCGACGATGTTCCCGGTGCTGGCCTCGGACGACGGCTCCTGGGTCGAGCGGGTGGACCCGGAGCTCAGAGGACCGGAAAGGGACGACCCGACGGCCGTCCTGGTGTGGCGTTCGGGCGCTCTGGATCCGAAGGGCAACGTGGAGCACTACGAGGTGAGCAGCCAGGACGGCACCACATGCCTGAAGGTGACGGCCGTGCCCTCCCCCGAGCAGCCCGGTCCGGAGGGCATGTCGCCGAGCTACTTCGACGTGCGCGCCGACGCCTCGGAGGGCTCCTGCACGAAGTGAGCACAGGAACCGCAAACACTTCCTCTTGAAGTGCCAGATGAAGAGCCGGAAAGGTGTGGCAGATGTCGTGGGACGAGTGGGAACAGCTCAAGACGCAGGCGGCCGGGCGTCAGTCGGACCAGATGCAGCTGAACCGGGTGCCCGACGAGGGCGGCGGCGGGGGCGGCGGGAGCTACGGCGACCTCAGGGCTTCCGAGACCGACCTCGCGAAGATCGGCACGAATGCGTTCAAGCTGTTCAACCGGTTGTGGGACGAGGCACGAGTGGCCGGTCCCAGCAGTTCCAAGGCCGCAGAGGACCTCAAGACCCAGGGCTTCGAACTCGGTGCCGGGCTCGCACACGTGGCCAAGCGCTGGGACGAACAGCTCGGCTCCCTCCGGGACGCCTGCTCCCACATCTCCAACCACATGCGGGTCACCAAGAAGATCCACAAGGACGACGAGCACTACATCACCGGGCAGCTGAGCAGCATCGCCACCCTGGACAGCGGATTCGACGAACGGGTCGGGGAGCCGGGCGCGAAGAACAAGATCTACGGCGACAACAAGAAGGACGAGAAGGACAAGGACTAGTCATGGATCTCGAGACCCTTCGTTTCGCCAAGTTCGGCCTTCTCGACGAAGCCGTCACCGACTGGACGACCCTGATAGGCAAGCTCGCCAGCCTGAAGGAGGACGCCGACGACGGCCTCCGCGGACAGGCGAACAAGTCGAACTGGACAGGCGAGAACGAGAAGATCTCCAAGCAGTTCATCGGCAGAACGGCCGGCGAGTTCGCCGACGCCCATACCCAGGCCACGTCGATCCGCAACATCCTGAGGGACACCTGCAGCGAGCTCAAGGACTACCAGACCAAGCTCAATGACGCGATCGAGCGCGGGCTCAAGAAGAACCTCACCGTCGTCTCCACCGCCGGCGGCGGCTTCACGGTGAGCATGAACATCCATCCCGACCGGGCCGCGAAGGGGACGAGCGTCCCCAGCCACACCCAGGCGGATGTGACGGCCCTGCGGGACGAGGTGCAGAAAATCCTCGACGGCGCGACCCAGAGCGACAGCTCCGCGACCAAGGTCCTCAAGGCACTCGTCGACCAGAGCAAGCTCGGCTTCTCCGACGCCGCCTACGCGAACCGGGACACCGCCGCGGACGCGCTCAAGGAGGCCGATGCCCTGGCAAAGCTCGCGAAGAAGAATCCCGAGGACCTCACGGTCAAGGAATTCGACCAGCTCAACGCCGGCCTCAAGAAGTACGCCAACGACGACCTCTTCGCCGAGCGGTTCGCCACCAGCCTCGGCGGAAAGGGCACGCTGGAGTTCTGGGCCGACTTCAACAAGCCCATGGTCAATCCCGAGCTCATGCACGAGCGACGTGAGCAGATGGACGACCTCCAGAAGAACCTCGGGCTCACCCTGGCGACCGCCAGCCAGAGCGACACGGCCGCCATGGAGACCTGGAAGCGGGAAGTCGTGTCCTTCGCCGACAAGCCGCTGGAGAAGAACGGCGGAATGCCGTTCGGCGGTCAGGTCATGAGCAACCTGATGCGGTGGGGCGACTACGACGACAAGTTCCTGGACGAGTACGGCAACAAGCTCGTCGCCGCGGAGAAGAAGCTCACGCACAATGGCGCCCATGTCGCCTGGCAGCCCCTCGGCATGAGTCCGGTTCTGAACCACACGGGCACGGACACCGGGTGGGACCCGATGACCGGCTACTTCAAGGCACTCGCCAACAGCCCCGCCGCGGCGACCGAGTTCTTCGGCGACACGTTCGTCACGAAGGACGAGGACCACGACTTCAAAGTGGAGGGCAAGGACGACCGGCGCTCCCTCAGCAACTTCGAGTACTTCTTCGAAGAGCGCGACTGGCCTCACGACTACGACGAGGACCGCGAGGAGAGCATCGCGGGGCGGAACAACCTGGCGATGGCACTGGAGGCGGCGACGACCGGCCACCCGGCGGGCGAGATGCCGACGGCCGACCTCCCGCCGCACTCGGACGCCCAGGCCAAGCTGATGTCGGACATCGTCTCCTCCGTAGGTGAAGACCCAACGCGGCTCACCGATCACCCCCATATGTCCGACAGCATGGGTCAGATCGCCTCGGAGTACCTGCCAGACATCAACCGTGCGATCGCGGACGACCCCCACGGGAGCACCGCCAAGCTCTTCCCCTTGGCGGGCACGCAGGCCCAACTCGACCACAAGGACGTTTCGGCCTTCCTCGTCACTGTGGGGCAGAGTCCCGGAGGATACGCGGCCATCGAAGTGGGCCAAAAGGCCTACATGGCCGGCCTCATGGACTACCACCTCAATCCGGAACTCCCGGCGGACCAGCGCTATCCGCACTCGGCCCAGGACACGATAGAGGCGATCACCCGCCGTTCCGGTGAGGTGAGCGGGACGCTGTCCATCGGCATGCAGGAAGCCGTGCTGGGGCCGGCCGCCAAGGAGGCGAAGGAGTTCTCGGACTCGGTGGCACAACAGAAGAACGCATGGTCCGGGGCTGTCGGAACCGGCATCGGCGTGGGCGTGAGCTACATCGCGACACCGGTGGGCGGTGCGATCGCCGGCGGTGTCGCGAGTACCGTCAGCGGGATGGTCCTCGAGCACATTTTCCAGCAGTCCGAGACCGATGTCCTGACCGAAGCCAGCAAGGAGGCAGGCGGTCTGTGGGAGAAGGGCAAGGAGCAGAGCGCCGAACACGGCCAGATGGCAGCCGTCGACGCTGCCAAGGCTCATGGTCTCGCCCATCCGGACAGGGCGGCGGACTGGGCGCTGAAGGGCCGCGACGACGGCTTCTCGGACGCCGCCGCGAACGTCGGGCACATGGCAGACCACCTGACCACGGAGGTTCCCGCCGAATGACACACGTCAACATGCCCACGGCCCCAGGACGGACGGCGACGCAGGCGGGGCCAGGTCCGACGCGGCGATCAGCCCGGCCGCTTTCCGCACTCGTGGTGGCCGCTCAGCTCGCACTGGTTCTCACCGCCTGTTCGGAGCCGGAGGAGAAGCGGTCCTTCGCCGTGCCGTCGGACCTCTGCGGCACAACGGTGCCGACCGCCTCACTGGACGGGGTGCTGCCCAAGAGCGGCCAGAAGCTGAAAGCGGACGCACAGTCGCGAGAGGTGGGCCGCACCCACTGCAGGGTCGTCGTCGACGACACCCTCGTGCTCAGCGCCTTCTCGGAGTGGAAGCGGGATTCTTCCGTGACGGCGGTGGCCCGCAGCAACCCGTACATCGACCTCGACAAGCAGAGGAGCGAGGACGGGACGTACGCCTGGAGCAACCAGGGCGGGGTGCGTCTGGTCTCGTGCCCGGAGGCGGCCAAGGAACATCCCGACATGAACCAGCTCTTCGTCAGGGTGCTCATCTACGACAAGAAGTTCTCGGACGCCGACGCGGCCAAGAAGCTGCTGCTCGCCTACGCGAAGTCCGTTGCCGACTCCGCAGCGTGCAAGGGCGCCGCGTCGTAGGACGGCCGGGCCCATGGCGCCCTGGCACACGACAGAGACCCCGGGAGCCGTCTGCACGGCTCCCGGGGTCTCTCGCGTCGGAACGGTCGAAGGGTGGGCACCCCTCGCGCGTGCCCACCCCTGATCAGCATGCCGAAGCACCGGCCAACAGCCGGACAGGTCAGGCGAAGTAGCTGGCGGCCTTCTTGTCGCCGCCCATGTAATCGCCGCCCGCGTTCGCCACGACCTGGCCGATCTGCATGAGGGCGCGGTGGATGTCCGCGGCCTCCTTGTCCCACTTCACCTGCTCCTGGACGTAGGCGTTGTGAGCCTCGCCCTCCCAGCCCGCGGCAACGGTGGCCATGGCCGTCTTGATCTCCCGCAGGTCTTCCTCGAGCTTCTTGGCCTGGTTGCCGAGCGTGGTCGCGGCCAGGTCCAGGCCGTCGTACTTGACGACGAGCTCGTCTCCCGAGTTCATGCCCATGATTCCCTCATCTCACCTGTAGTTGTGACCCGGCTTTCGCAGCCGAGATCGAGTGCGCCCGGCGGTTCTAGAGGCCGGCGAGGCCCGACTTGGGGGCGGCGCTGGTGCCGACACCGAGGTCGACGTTGATGGCCTGCACGGCGGCGCGGACGTCGTCCTCCGTGCCGTCCTTGATCTTCCTCGAGGTGCTCATCGCCTCGAGGAACTTCGCCAGGATGTTGCCGAGACGCACCATCGAGGTGTTGATTTCCTGCTGCTTCGTGTTGAAGGCACCGGCACCGATGCCCTTCCACTGGCCCTCGAGGCTGTCGATCGTGCCCTGGATCTGCTGCAGCTGGCCCTTGATCGAATTGAACTTCTCGAAAAGCTGCTTCTCGAGCTGAATGACTTGCTGGTCTGAAAGCCGCTGGCCCTGTGACACGGTTACGTTTCCCTTCTGAACTACTTGTGTGGCTGGTCGCGTTGTGCCTCACCAGGCTGTGGCGAGGTGGAGCTCAACGTGCGGTGAAGTTCTGAACTGGCACTGCGGCCCGGGCGTCGGGTCAGGTGGTACGACGCTTGCGGATGACGGCGAAGGCGCCGGTTGCGAGGACCACGACGACTGCGACGCCTCCGAGAATGAGACCTGTCTGGCTGCCGCCGTCTGCGGTCTTGCTGGATCCTGCAGCAACGGCGTCCGACTTCGATCCGCCCTTGGGAGCATCGGACGCGGTCGGTGCCGACGGAGCGGCGGAGCCGGCGGGGGCTCCACCGGTCTTCTCGTTGGTCAGCGGGCTGAGGTCCGGAGCGCCGGGCCTGCCGAGACCGCGGGTGATGTGGGCGTTGGGGCGCACAACTCCGTGGCCGAGGTACTGGCTCTTGGAATTGTCCTTCCATTCCTCGCCGCGGCCCGCGCTTTCGAACATGACGCGCAGGACCTGGTTGGCGGTCCAGTCCGGGTGAGCGGACCAGATCAACGCGGCGGAGGCGGAGGCGAGAGCTGCAGCCTGACTGGTGCCCTCACCGCCGTCGCAGTAGCGAGTGAAGGTGGAATCGCACCAGTAGGGGATGTCAGTGCCGGGAGCAGCGATGTCGACAATCTCGCTGTGGTGTGAGTAGTCACCGACTCGTCCATCGCGATCGATGGCACCGACCGCGACCACTTCGTCGTACTTGGCAGGATAGCTCGGCTTGTTGCCCTTCTTGGCCGAATTCCCTGCAGCAGCGAAGACCAACTTGCCCTTGCTCTGCGCGTACTTGATTGCCTCGCGTTCTCGTTCAGACACGAATTCATTGCCAATCGAGACGCTGATGATCTGAGCATCGCTGTCGGCGGCAGCTCTCATGGCAACCACCTCGTCCCACTCGTTCACCTTGACGTTCTTAGGAAAGGCCTTGGTGGCGACTCGCATTGGAATGATCTTTGCGCCAGGCGCCAGGCCGCGGATACCGCCGCCTTTTCCAGTGCCAGCGATCAACTCAGCCATGGTCGTGCCATGACCCTCGTAGTCGTCAGTGGCTTCACCAGGCGCCTCCGTGGCGTCAAGTCCCTTCAGTACCTGGCCCTGCAAGGACGGCGTTGCCGAGTTCACGCCCGAGTCGATGACAGCAACTTTGATTCCTTCGCCGGTGGTCTTCTTCCAGATCTCATCGGCGTGCATTGCCTTCAGGTACCACTGCTTGGACTCGAGGTCTGCCGCAGTAGCAGTCGGCGCCACGCCCACGGAGCATGCCCCAGCCACGGCCAGTGTGCATGCGACACGACGCCAGGCGGGCACCGCCCATGCTCGGCTTATTCTAGCTGCCATCCCGACTTCCGAACCTTCCCTGTGACACGGCCGCGGTTCCCTATCGAACTAGTTGTCTGACGAGTTGCGTTGGGACTCACCAGTCTGTGACAAAGTGAGGCTCAATGTGGGGTGAAGTTCTTTACGGGCTCTACGGCCCTGGCGTCGGGTCAGGCACTTGCGGATGACGGCGAAGGCGCCGGCCGCGAGGACTACGACGACTGCGGCTCCTCCGAGAACGAGGCCCCTCTGGCTGCTGCCGTCGGCGGTCTTGCTGGACCCAGCGACAACGGCGTCCGACTTCGACCCGCCATTGGAAGCCTCGGACGCGGCTGGTGCCGACGGGGCGGCTGAGCCGGCGGAGGAGCCACCTGCGGTCCGCTTGTTGGTCAGCGGGCTGAGATTGGGGTCGCCCGGCTTGCCGAGACCGCGGGTGATGTGCGCGTTGGGGCGGACGATTCCGTGGCCGAGGTAGTTGCTGAGGGTGCCGTCCTTGGAACCCTCGGGCCGAGCCGCACTCTCGAACATGACGCGGAGGACCTGGTTGGCGGTCCAGTCGGGGTGGGCGGACCAGATCAGCGCGGCGGAGGCGGAGGCGAGGGCGTTGGCAGCACTGGTACCGCCGTCGCCCTCGCAGTACCGGGTGAAGGTGGAATCGCACCAATACGCCGGGATATCGTTGCCGGGAGCAGCGATATCGACGAAATCACCGTGCTGGGAGTATTCGGCGACACGCCCATTCCTGTCCGTGGCGGCGACGCCGGCGACCTCTGGATAGTTGGCGGGGTAGCTCGGCTTGTTGCCCTTCTTCGCGCTGTTCCCAACAGCGGCGAGGAACAACTTACCTTTGCTTTCAGCATACTTCACCGCCTCGATGTTCTCCCGGGTCATGAACTCGCTTCCGAAGGACATGCTGATGATCTGCGCATCACTGTCCGCGGCGGCTCGAATGGCATCGCGCTCGTCATAGGCGTTCACTGATTCCTTGTTCTGCAGCTTGGTGTTGGACACCCGCAGAGGCAGGATCTTCGCGCCGGGGGCGAGCCCCTTCAGGCCACCGCCCTCGCCCGAACCGGCGATGAGCTCGGCCATGGTCGTGCCATGACCGGTGTAGTCGTCCGTTGCTTCGCCCTTGACACCTGTCGTGTCAAGCCCTTTCAGGACCTTGCCCTTCAGGGAAGGTGTCGAGGAGTTCACTCCTGTGTCGATCACAGCAACGGTGATGCCCTCGCCGGTCGTCTTCTTCCAGATCTCCTCGGCGTGCATCGCGTCCAGGTACCACTGCTTGGAGCGCATGTCCGCCGCGACAGCGACCGGGGCTGTACCCATCAGGGCGGTGGCGCATGCTCCGGCCAATGCCACAGTGAATGCGAGAGCCCGCCGTGAGGCGCGACTCCACATTCGCCTCGTCCCTGCTGTCATCCCGACTTCCGAACCTTCCCTGTGCCTAGTCGATCACTGGTGGTACAGCGCCGCGCCGCTGCGCTTTCCACGTCTGTTCGTCCTCTGTCAGGTAGTCAGGGCGCGCAGATTTGTCGCGTTCCTGGTCCTTGTCACCGGACTGCCGCTGCCCTCCACCGCCGACGCGAGGTGCGTTGCGAGGCGTACCGACGACTCCGTTGGAGCTTGGCGTGCCCTTGCCCGACGGCCGCTGCGTGACTCTTCCTGCGTCGGCCCCGATGACACCGGACTGGTTGGAGCGAGCCGCCGAGGGGCGTCCCCCGGCAGCCCCCTCCGCACCGATCACCGTTCCCCGGGGGATGCGAGACCCCGTCCCGGTCGTGCCGGCCGAGGAGCGTTGTGGTGTGCCGCCGACGATGCCGTCCGTTCGACCTGTGCGGGCTCCACTCGACGGCGTCCGACCGGGATGCCCCGTCGCGTGCTGGCCCAAGGCACCGTGTCGACCGGCTACGGGGCTCTGACCGGGCGCACCTGCCGTACCTGCGCGTCCAGAAGCGCTGCCGGAGCCCATGGGACCCGAAGCCCGGCCGACCGGTCCCTGGTTTCCTGCTGCAGCATGAGTGCCCCCGAAAGCAGCGCCAGGTCGGCCGGTCGCACCGGCACGGCCAGCAGCGGGCGTGCCGCCGCCGGAGGTGCTCGGGCGTCCGACGGCATTGGCAGCCGGGCCACTACCGGTCCTTGTCACACCAGACGTACCGGTTACTCGCGGCACGGCGTTTTTCACGGAGCCGAAGCTCGGAGCCAGCGGCGCGGCCGGTCCTGGAGGCGTGCCGGGATTACCGGAGGCAGAGGGGGCCGACGGGGCGGGCGGTGCCGTCGGGGGAGCGGGCGGTGCCGCTACGCTGTCGATCTCCATCGACGTATTCCGATCAGGCACCGAGGGCGATGCGCCGAGCGCTTCCCTCCCAGGGGTGCCTGTGGCTCCACCGGCCTCCGCCGGTTGACGACTTGCAGGCTGGCCGGCAGCACCTGCCGCTTCGTTCCCCGCGCCGCCGGCAGGTTCGTTCCATAGCCCGCCGTTGCGCGGCCGCGGCACGTCCGCCTGCAGCGTCTTCGGCATCGACGGCGGTTCCTGCGCCGCCAGGGACTCCTCCGACACCGCGTAGAACGACGCCAGGCGGTTCATCTGGTTGATGGCCTCCTGGCGGTTCTCCTCCACTTTCACCGCCTCGGCGTACTCAGGGTTGTCGGCCCGGCGCTCGGGCAGCGCGAAATCTTCCGCCTTCTTCCGGACGATCCGTCCGTCCCTCGGAGGCTTCGCGTTGCGCACGGACGTCAGGCCCGTACTGGCGACCTCCATCTGCGTGCTGACCTTGTTGGCGAACGTCCCCAGGCCCCAGGCGTACTTGGCGAGCTCCGTGCCGTACCTGCGGAACTCCTTTCCGGACTCGCCCTCCCACTCGACGCTCTTGACGTAGTCGTCGAGTTCCTGCGCCGCCGCGTTGAGGGCGTCCCGGGCCTTGCCGAGTTCCCGTCCAGCGTTCTCCAGGTCGGACGGGTTGGATTGGTCCAAGAGGTCGAGCATCGCGTTGAGGTCGGCGCCCTCGAAGCTGGTCTTGCCGAACAGGCTGCCCCGGCTGCCGAAGCCGATGTCGTCCATCATTGCCGTCACGCGCTGATAGGCGTCGGTCGCGCCGAAAATCGTCTCGATCTGGGCCGAGTCGTCGGTCTGCTGCTCGGTTACCTCGATCGCCTGCTGCTCAGGGGTAAGTTCCGGCTGCTTGTCGTCACTCATCGGGGGTCACCCCATGTCCTCGGTGTCGACGTCCTTGACGTCTGCGTTCTGGCCGGGCGCGTCACCATGCGGCTTGGCGCGCTTCTCGTGCGCCTCCCGCTCCTGGTCCAGGCGCGTCTGGATGCGGTGGAAACGGGACCGCAGATCCTCCTCGACGTTGTCGAAGCCGACGTCGGCCGCGTGGACCCCGATCCTCAGCAGCTCGATCTGATCGCCCAGCGACTTGGACAGCGAAGTGAGCTCCTTGTGAACGCGGTTGTACTGGCTGAAGAAGCCGTCCGCCTCGGCGAAGGGCATGTTGGCACCGCTGAACGAACCGCGGGAGATCGACTGCGCGGCGACCTTCTTCGTGCCGCCGGCTCCGTTCTCCAGCTCCGTGAGCAAGTCGTTCACTCGCTTCTGGAAGCGCTTCAGTGCACCTACGCCGCGCTCAAGGTCGCTCGAGCCCTTCGCGCCGCCCCCGCCACCGTCCGCTGGCAGCATTACGACCGATCCTCCCCGTTTACAGTCATCACAAGAAATTCACACAATGCGATCGTGGATCGTGGTGACTCGTCATTCACTCATACACAGAGGCCACTCTAGTCACTGCCTCTGACAGGCCCAAGTGTCTTGTCTGTCACCCGACTTCCCCCAATGCCCGACCATCGTCAGACGATCGGTCGACCCTATGCGGTTGCAATGAAGGGCGCATCCGTACGGGTACTCAGACGGCGGCCGACCGTTCCCGTGCCGGCGCTCACCTCCCCGCGCCCGGCTCCAGTCCCCTCGCCCGCCGCCGCGCGTCCCGTACCGTGACCGCGCCTCCGGCGATCGCGGCGACCAGGACGGCGCCGCCCACCACGACGTACGTCGCGAGGCGGGCGTTGCGTTCATCGGCGGTCTCGCCGAGGTGGAGTTCCGCCGGGGTCGGCGCCTGTGCGCCGGAGAGGCCCTCGTGGGCCACGGGCCTGTCGATCGGCTTGTCGTCCTCGGTGAGGGCGCGGACCGGGTCGACGACGCCCCAGCCGACCAGGCGGTCGTGGCCCGCGATGGAGCGCTCCGCGGTCTGCTGGATCTGGGCGACGACCTGCTCCTGCGTCCAGTCCTTGTGCTTGCTCTTGATGAGCGCGGCGATGCCCGCCACGTAGGGCGCGGAGAAACTCGTGCCGTTGTCGGCGCAGTGGCCGCCCCCGGGGACCGTCGTGACGATGTCCACACCGGGCGCCGCGACGCCGACGAAGTCGCCGGACTGGGAGAACGCCGCCCGTTCGTTGTTTCGGTCGGACGAGGCGACGGCGAGAACACCTTCGAAGGAGGCCGGGTAGGTCTTCTTGACGTTGCCGCCCGTCCCGTCGTTGCCCGCCGAGGCCACGACGACGATGTCCCTGTCCAGGGCCCTGTCGATGGCCTGCTTCAGCTCGGGTGCGGGTTCCACGGCCCCGGCCGTGTCCTGGGAGATGTTGATGACGCCGGCCCCTTCGTCCACGGCGTGGTCGACGGCCGCCGCGAGCGTCTCGGCGGTGCCGTGCCCCTCGGCGTCGTTCTGCTGGATCGGGATGATCGTGGCGTCGGGGGCGAGGCCGACGAAGCCGGTGCCCTTGGCGGGGCGTGCGGCGATGATCCCCGCCACCTTGGTGCCGTGGCCGACGGTGTCGGTGGTGCCGTTCTCGTTGCCGCGTTCGATCTTGTTGCCGGACGCGTCCTTGAGGTTCTTGTCGAGGAAGTTCCTGCCGCTCTTGACGTCGACCGCCGGGGTCAGTTGCGGGTTCTTGACGTCGACACCGGTGTCGATGACGGCCACCCGGACGCCCTTGCCGGTGGACTGCTTCCACAGCTCGTCCAGCAGGACGCGCTGGAGCGCCCAGGGGCGGCCCTCGTACTTCTTGCTCGGGTAGGTGCACTGGTCGGGTCCGTCCGCCAGCGCGGGGGCCGCGGGCACGGCGACGAGGGCGACTGCGGCGACCGCCGGGGCTGCCAGGAGGCGCCGGTACGTGTACGTCATGTCAGGTCCCGTCCCCGCCTCACGAACCCTGCGGCTGCCGTGCGGCGCCCGTGGACAGACGGGGGCCGGTCGGCAGGAAGGAGGACCAGGAGGCCGGTACCGGCACGGGCTCGACGTCCTTGTAACCGAGCCGGTTCTGGGCCTGTTGGGCCTCCTGCATGCGGGCCTCACGCTCCTTCTTGGAGCCGGAGGCCCCGATCCCGGAGTCGTCCGTCGCGCTGTCGCCGTTGGACTGCATGGCGTAGCGCAGGCCGGTGTCGGTGACGAGGAAGAGGAAGCCGCTGTCCGTGCGGGAGCCCTTGAACTGGCGGAAGAGCTGGCCGGAACCGGGGGTGACGTAGGCGCTGCTGGATCCGGTGGGCAGCGTGGCGGGGAACTCCGTGCCCGCCCAGGTGCTGAGGGTGGTGGTGCCGTCGTCGTCGACCTCTCGGAGGACGTTGCACACGGTGTTGCGGCTTCCCTCGTCCGTGCTCGCCGAGTTGACGGCCTCGGGTGCGTGCTCGGGCCACTTGCGGTCCTGGCCGAAGGCCTGGCCCGGCCGGAACGCGGCGGCGCTGACGGACTCGGCGCGGCCGTCCTGGCCGAGGCCGATCAGGTCACGGCTGCTGAGCAGCAGTTTGGCCGTGAAGTCGCTGACGGGGGCCACGCGGCCGTCGAGGACGACGTACTGCTGCTCCCGGGTGCCGTCGGTGGCCTTGAGGACCATGCCGACCTTGTTCACGTCGTCCGGGAGGCCGGGGACGCCGGCGGCCCGTCCCGCTCCGGGGACCGCGGGGAACTCGATCCTGTCGCCCTTGTGCAGGGTGTCCAGCCAGGCGGCGGACACGCGCTGGGGCGCCCGGCCGAGGCCGACGAGCTGACGCAGCAGCAGTTCGTCCTTGGCCACCGGGTAGGCCGTGCCGCCTGCGTCGACGATGTGGCGGGTCGCGTCGGGGCCCTCGACGTAGAGGAGCTCCCCGCCGCGGAGCCGGTCGGCGCCCTCGGTCTTCTTCTCCTCGCGCTCGGCGAGGACGAACGCGGCCTTCTGGATGGCGCGGCCGCCCTCGCCCGGCCGTTCGCAGACCGCCCAGCGCTTGGCGACCCCGGCGTCCTTGGCGTCGGGCAGCCGGTCCGGGGCGTAGGGGATGCCGAGTGTGGCGCCGTGCGGGATCCTGCCGCTGTCGAGCACGGACTCGTCGACGTTGATGACCTTGCCCTTGTCGGGGTCGAGGAGCAGCTTCGCCGAGGACATGTTGAGCACCGGGTGGAGCTGCTTCTTCCCGTTCGTCCTCAACACGACGTAGCGGGTGGTCGACTTGCTGGCGATGATGACGTTCTCGTTGGGTGTGTCCCAGTTCCGGGGGGCCACCGGCTTGAACATGCCCCATGCGCCGAAGACGGCCAGGACCACCACGGCCACGATGGCTCCGGGAACGACCGCGCGCAGCGGTCGGGGCGCACCCTCCTCCGAACCCGTCGTGTTTGGCTGCACGAACTGCGCGACCAGTCTCCGCTTCGCGAAGGTGTATGCGTTGAGTTCGTCCCGACGTGATGCCATCTGTCCGCTGTCCCTCTCCCCGCTGGGGCGACCAGGTTGCCACACCCCCGTGATGGGGCCCGCCGCCGCACAGCCCCCTACTATGCCTGCTGGCGCTTGCGTCCCACTGCTCAGGTAGGGTGATCGCCCGGTCAACGCCCGTGGCAATTTGGCAAATACGGACACGAGGGGGCAACGCGGCGATGGGTACGGCGACTCGCTCGCGAAGTACGCGGACTTCCGGAGAGGCCCCCGGCAGTTCCCGGCGGCAACGCAGCAACGCCCCGTCGAACGGCGCGCCCCGGACCGTCCCCGCCGCGACCACACTGCGACCTCTCGCCGGTGCCGGCCGGGTCGGTCCTCTCCAGTTGCGGCAGCTGGTGCTGGTGGAGCTGGCGCTCGCGCTGGTCCTGGTGGGCGCCGCGCTCGGCGGTCTCTGGCTGATCCCCGCCTGTGTCGTCGCCGCGGTCCTGCTGCTGCTCGCGGTGCTGCGGCGGCGCGGTCACGCGCTGCCCGACTGGCTGTCGACGGCTCTCGCGCTGCGGGCGCGCCGCCGGGCCGCCGAACCCGCCGACGCGGACGTGGACCCTTCTCTGGCGCCTCTCGCGGAAGCCGCGCCCGGTGTACGACCGTTCACCTACGTGGACCGGGAACGCCGTACGGTCGGCATGCTCGGGGACGGCTCGTTCCTGGCGGCCGTCGTACGGGTGGAGGCGAGCGGCTCCGGGCTGCGCCCCGCCTTCGGGGCCCGGGCCCTGCCCATGTCGCTGCTGGGCGGCGCGCTCCAGGTCGACGACATCACCGTGGAGTCCGTGCAGTTGGTCCAGCAGGTGCGCTCGGCGCCCGCGCCGCATCTGCCGCAGCAGTCGGTGGCCCGGCTGTCCTACGGACCGCTTCAGGAGCGCACCGGTGCTCCCGCGCTGCGGATGACGTGGGTGGCCGTGAAGCTGGATCCCGAGCTCTGCCGCGAGGCCGTCGAGGCCCGGGGCGGCGGGGTCGAGGGCGCCCAGCGCTGTCTGGTGCGCGTCGCCGACCATGTGGCGAGCCGGCTGACGGGGGCCGGGTTCCAGGCGGTGGTCCTGGACCAGGAGGAGCTCAACTCGACGATCGCGACCGCGGTCTGTGCGAGCCCGAGGGCCGCTGCGCTCGCCGGCCGGCCCGGTGCCGCGGCCCAGCGCCGCACCGCCGAGACCTCGCGGGTGTGGCGTTGCGACGACCGCTGGCACACGACGTACGCCGTGGGCCGCTGGCCCGAGTTGGGACGGGGTGCGCAGCCGCTGCCCACGCTGGTGTCGACACTGACCTCGGCCCCGGCCTATGCGACCACGTTCAGCCTCACGCTGCGGCGAGGCACGCGGCAGGGTGCGCTGGCGGTGAGCGGACACGTACGGATCACGGGCGGCTCGGACACCGAACTGGTTGGTGTGCGGCGCGTGTTGGAGCAGGCCGCGCGGTCGGCCAAGGTCGGGTTGCTGCGGCTGGACCGCGAGCAACTGCCCGGCGCGCTGGCGACGATGCCTCTGGGAGGTGCGCGGTGATGGGTGCGGCAACGGGTTCGGCACGCGGACCGAGGGGGCTGTTCGGACCCCGGCACCCGGGTCACACCATGGCGGCGGACGACCTGGGTGCGCTGTCCCTGCCGGTGGGCGACGACGGGGTGGTGATCGGCGACGACACCGAGGGCCGTCCCCAGATGGTGGGATTCCACCGTTCGACGCCCTACGACGTGCTGCTGATCGGCGGTCTCTGGACGGCTCAGGTGCTGGCGCTGCGTGCGGCGGGCACGGGCGCCCGGGTGGCGGTGGAGACCGGCCGGGCCCAGGCGTGGACGGTGCTGGCGCAGGCAGCGGGAGCGGGCCTGGAGTGCATCACGCTCCACGACGTGGGGCGGGTGCCGCCGATGGGTGCCACGGTCGGCAGCCCGGTGGTCGTCGTCCGCGACTGCGGTATGCGGCCTCCGCGCGGGCGCGTGGTGTCGTCGCCGTGGCAGTCGGTGCTGACGCTGCTCCCGTATCTGAGCCCCGTCGCACCGCGGCTGCTGCGGGACGCGACGCTGGTGGGAGTGCAGCGTGTCTCGCCGCAGGAGGCCGAGCAGATCGGCAGGATCCTCGGACTCGGCCGGGCCGAGGTGGAGGCGCTGCCGACCCTCGCCGACGGGGTGACGCTGTGGGTGTCTGGGCGTGAGCGCCATTGGGTGATGACGAGCGGGACGGACGCCGAGACGGGGCTGCTCGGCGTGGCCCGCCGGATGGACTGATTCCGCCGTCCACCGCGGCACCGGCCGCCCCTCGCGTGATCACGCGGCCTGCCCGTGAGCGGCAGTGGTCCTGCACAGCGCTGGATAGGATGCCCGGTGTGACCCGGGCAACATCCTTATGGGCGGCCTCCTCTGGGAATCCCGCGGGGAACGGTGGCCGACCGGGCCCGTTCGGGGCACGTCGTTCTCGGCACCACCGAAAGGAAGCGTGACGCATGGGGAGCGCACAGGAGAAGGACGAGTTGTACGCCCTCGACATCTCCGGTGTCGAGTGGCACGGTGCGCCCGGCACCAGCCCGGACGAGGAGCGGGTCGAGATCGCGTATCTGCCCGGTGGCGCGGTGGCGATGCGGTCGTCGCTGGACCCGGAGACCGTGCTGCGGTACACCGAGGCCGAGTGGCGGGCCTTCGTGCTCGGCGCGCGGGACGGGGAGTTCGACCTGCGCTGAGGGATCCGGCACGGGAGTCCGGCCCGCACTCGGGAATCCGGCACACTTCGCCCCCTGGGCTCGAGGAATCCGACCCGAGGAAGGAGTCCGGTCCGGGGAATCCGGCCCACCTCGGGGATCCGGCACGGTGAGTTCACCCCGCCCCGAGGAATCCGGCACGGGAGTCGGGGCCGCGCCCGGGATACCGCCGGGCCGGTGCGGTCCCGACTCACGATCGGTCGGCCGCTGCCGGAGGTTCCTCGTACGGCAGTCGAGGGATTGCGTCGGGGTCCGTCGGGCCGTCCGCGACATGTGTCGATCCTGTGACGCCTCGACTGCCCCGGTGCACACGGCTTTGCCGGTTTCGCCCCTCACCCTGCGGCTCCGCCCGTCCCATGAGGGGAGGTGGTGGGGCGGAGGGTGACGCAGTGGACAGTCGCCGGTGGACGGTCCGGCCTGCCGTACTGACGGTGTTGGCGATTAGGGTGGGTCAGGCGCTGCAAGAACCTGTGGGCAGGTGCGCGGCGTCGTACGGGGGAGAGCCGGGCGGACCGACGACGGTCACGGTCGCCCCCACCCACCACGGCACGAGGGTGCTCGACCACAGGAGGCAAAGTGAACGGCGATCGGGACGAGATCCGCGGGGGCTGGAACATGCCCGTCGACGATCAGTCCGACGCGGAGCCCTCGGAGATGACGGGTGAGTTCACCATCGACTACACCCCGCCTGCCTGGTACACGCAGAACGCGTCGGGGGACACGTCGGGGGGATCCGCGGCGCAGGGGGCGACGCCTCCGCCGCCGAGCGGGGCGCCGGTGGCGGTGCCCGGGCTGCCTCCGGGCAGCGGTTTCGAGCCGAACTGGCCACCGGCGGCGCCCGCCCCGGCGCACCATCAGACGCCCGCTCCGCCCGCTGAGCCGGCGCATCACCAGGCATCGGCGCCCGGCCACGAGCCGGCACCCGCTTCGGAGCCGGCACCGGCCGCGGCACAGGGGCCGGCTCACGAACCGGCACACGACCCCGCCCCTCCGGCCGCCGGGAGCGCACCGGACTCCCCCCTTCCCGCCGACGCCTCCGCCGCTCGGGGCGGCGCGGCGGCGCAGCCGTTCGGCGGTGGCGATGTCGAGAGCGGCGCGACGATGCGGTTCTCCCCCGCCGCGCTGAAGCGCGAGATCGCGGAGCGGGAAGCGGCTGCCGCTGCGGCGCAGCAGGAGGCGGCCGGGACGGGCGAGGCGGCTCCGTCCCCCGCCGCGGACGCCGACGGTTCGTACGACGACGCGGCCGCGGCCGGAGGCGGGACGCCCGCCGAGGCCACGGACGCGGACCGGTCCGCGGGGGAAGGCTCCGACGGCGACGCGGACGCCATGGAAGGCGCCCCCGAGGGCGGGTCCACGGTCGCTCGGCAGAGCGGCGACGAGGAGGCGCCCCTGGACGGTCCGGCCGCTGAGGGCGAGAGCGCGGACGCGGCCCACGGCGAGCACGGGACGGACGGCCCCGCCGACGCCGAACCCGCCGACGACGCACGGGGCGTCGGGCCGACGGGCGCGGCTCCCGCCTCCGGCACGCCCACCGACGCCGTACCCGCCGATGCCGCCCCGCAGGACGCGGCCCCCGCGCCGGAGGACGCCACTCCCGCGGCGGCGCCGCAGGACGCTGCTCCGGTGCCGGCCGCCGCGGAGCCCTGGGCTCCCGGGCCCGCCGGCCCGCAGGGTCCGGGCGGCGGCCTGCCGCCGCTGCCGCCGGCCTTCCAGCCCGCAGCACCGACGGCCGCGCCCCAGTGGCCCGCACAGCCGCAGTCCGCGGACCAGCCCCCGGCGCCGGCCCCCCAGCAGCCGTCGCCCGCCCAGCCCTCGGTGCCGTCGCCCGGCGCCGGCCAGCCCGGCTACGGCTTCCCGCAGGCGGGCGTCCAGAACCCCGATCCCGCGGGCCCGCAGGGTGGTTACGGGTTCCCCCAGCCTCCTCACGCCGCCCAGCCCCAGCCCGACGCTGGAACCCCCAACCCCGCCGTACCGCAAGCCGGTTACGGGTTCCCCCAGCCTCCTCACGCACAGCCCCAGCCCGACGCTGGAACCCCCAACCCCGCCGTACCGCACGCCGGTTACGGGTTCCCCCAGCCTCCCCACGCACAGCCCCAGCCCGGCGCAGGAGACCCCAACCCCGCCGCGCCACAGGCCGGTTACGGGTTCCCCCAGCCTGCGTACGGTCCGGGGCAGCCCTCCGTGCAGCAGCCGGGCGCGCCGCTGCCGCCCGCCGCTCCCGGTCCCCATGCCCAGCCCCCGCAGGGCGGTTACGGCTTCCCGCAGGCGGCCGCGCAGCCCGGCGTCCCCGCCCAGTTGCCGCCCCAGAGGGCGCAGCCGCCGCATCTCCCCGTCCCCGCCGCTCCCCCACTGCCGGCGCAGCAGTCGCCTGAGCAGCAGATACAGCAGCCCCCGGCCGGCCCGGTCGACCCGCGCACCGGTGCGGCCTGGCCGCAGCCCGTCGCGCACGACCAGCGCGAGCGCTCCGTCCCGGGCGCCCCGCTCGGGTACACGGCGGCGGTGGAGCTCTCCTCCGACCGTCTGCTGCGGAACACCAAGCCCAAGGCCAAGTCGAGCCGCAACCCCTCCGCCTCGAACCGGTTCAAGATCGGCGGCAAGAAGGAGGAGGCCGAGCGGCAGCGCAAGCTCGACCTGATCCGCACGCCGGTGCTGTCCTGCTACCGGATCGCCGTCATCAGCCTCAAGGGCGGCGTCGGCAAGACGACGACCACCACCGCGCTCGGTTCCACGCTGGCCACCGAGCGCCAGGACAAGATCCTGGCGATCGACGCCAACCCGGACGCGGGCACGCTCGGGCGGCGGGTGCGGCGCGAGACGGGTGCGACGATCCGCGACCTGGTCCAGGCGATCCCGTACCTCAACTCGTACATGGACATCCGCCGGTTCACCTCGCAGGCGCCCTCCGGTCTGGAGATCATCGCCAACGACGTGGACCCGGCCGTCTCGACCGCGTTCAACGACGAGGACTACCGGCGCGCGATCGACGTGCTCGGCAAGCAGTACCCGATCATCCTCACCGACTCCGGCACGGGGCTGCTCTACAGCGCGATGCGGGGCGTTCTCGACCTCGCCGACCAGCTGATCATCATCTCCACCCCGTCCGTGGACGGCGCGAGCAGCGCGAGCACGACGCTCGACTGGCTCTCGGCGCACGGCTACGCGGAGCTGGTGCAGCGGTCGATCACGGTCATCTCCGGTGTCCGCGAGACCGGCAAGATGATCAAGGTCGAGGACATCGTGCAGCACTTCGAGACCCGCTGCCGCGGCGTCGTCGTCGTGCCGTTCGACGAGCACCTGTCCGCTGGCGCCGAGGTCGACCTGGACATGATGCGCCCGAAGACGCGGGAGGCGTACTTCAACCTCTCCGCGATGGTCGCCGAGGACTTCGCCCGGGCCCAGCAGGCGCAGGGCCTGTGGACGTCCGGGGGCCAGGGCCACCAGCCGCCGCACATGGCGCCGCCGATGCCCAACCAGCCTTACGGGGGGCAGCCGCAGCCGGGCCGGCCGTACGCGCCGAACCCCCAGCAGCCGCAGCCCCCCGGGCAGCCTCACCACCCCGGGCAGCCGCCGCAGGGCGGTCAGCCCCCGTACGGGGGACAGGCTCCCCACGGCGGCCAGCCGCCGTACGGCGGACACGTGGCGGGCGGGCAGCCGCACTGGCAGCAGACGCCTCCGCCGCAGGCGCCGTCCGCGCCGAACCCGGCCGGGCCGCCGCCGGCGCAGCCCGGCGCCTTCCCCGGGCAGCCGCCCCACCCCGGTGCGTTCCCGGCCCAGCCGGGTCAGCCGCCGGTGCAGGGCCTGACACCCGGTCGGCCGGGCGAGCCCGGGCAACCGGGTCAGGGCGATGCCCAGGGGCCGGTCCCGCCCGCGGATCACGGCTACGGCTACCCGCGGCAACAGCCGCCGCAGGCACCGCCGGCCTCTCAGCAGTAGGGCGTCAGCGGTTCAGACCAATGAGGGCCCGCACCGTGCTCCACGGTGCGGGCCCTTCGGTGTTCGCGCAGCCCACAAGGGTTCTGACGCGGTGTCACGGCATCGTTGACTCGTCTGGACCACGCTGATAGACCTTCGCATCACCAGTGGGCGCCCAGCAGATCCACGTGCCTCCTCCATGCGAGTTACGACGCGAGGTCAACGTCCTATGATCACCACGGCTCCGCACCGCTCCCCCCGCCCGAACCCCCTCCTCCGTTCGCGTCCGGGCCGCCGGCCCCGCCGCCGGCTGCGGCTGCTGCTCGCCTCCGCCGTCGCCGCCTCCGCGCTCTCCGCCGTACCACCACAGGCACAGGCGCAGGGAACGGGTGCCGTGCACGGCACCACGCAGCTCGCGGAGGGCCGTACGAGCGCGGACGGCACCGGCGCGCGCGAGGACGACGGCAAGAGCGACGACAAGGACGGCGCTGACAACGTCCTGACCGTGGCCGTCTCGCAGAGCGTCGACTCCCTCAGCCCGTTCCTCGCCCAGCGTCTGGTCTCCACGAGCGTCCACCGGCTGATCTACGAGTACCTCACGAACTACGACCCCGGGGACGCGCGCCCGATCCCGGGTCTGGCCACCGCCTGGAGCCCGTCCCCGGACAAGCTGACGTGGACGTACACGATCCGCAAGGACTCCACCTGGTCCGACGGCAGGCCCGCCACGGCCGAGGACGCGGCCTGGACCTTCAACAAGATGATGAAGGACCCGGACGCCGCGACCGCGAACGGCAGTTTCACGGCCAACTTCGCCGAGGTCACGGCACCTGACCCCGGGACGCTGGTCATCCGGCTCAAGAAGCCCCAGGCCAACATGACGGCGCTGGACGTCCCGATCGTGCCCAAGCACGTCTGGGAGAAGGTCGGCGACTTCGCCACGTTCAACAACGACACGCGGTTCCCGGTCGTGGGCAACGGGCCGTTCGTGCTGACCGACTTCAAGGTCGACCAGTACATCCGGCTCAGGCCCAACGAGGACTTCTGGCGCGGGGCACCGAAGTTCGACGAGCTGGTGTTCCGCTACTACAAGGACGGAGACGCGGCGGTCGCCGCGCTGCGCAAGGGCGAGGTCTCCTTCGTCCCCAACCTCACCCCGGCGCAGGCCGCTTCCCTGGAGAACGCCGAGAACATCAAGGTCAACGACGCCCCGGGCCGCCGGTTCTTCGCGCTCGCCACCAACCCGGGCGCGCGGGCGAAGAACGGCGGCAGGTTCGGCAGCGGCCACCCCGCGCTGCTCGACCCGGTCGTGCGCAAGGCGCTGTTCCACGCCGTCGACCGGCGGACCATCGTCGACAAGGTGTTCCAGGGCCATGCGGTGGAGGGCGAGGGATACATCCCGCCGCGCTTCACCCCGTACTTCTGGAAGCCGGACGCCTCCCAGCGGATCGCGCACGATCCGGCGAAGGCGGCCGCCCTGCTCGACGGGGCCGGGTACCGGAAGAACGGCAGCGGCAAGCGGGTGGGGAAGGACGGCCGGCCGCTCGACTTCCGCATCCTGTGCCACGCCACCGACCCCCACGACAGGGCCGTCGGCAAGTACCTCCAGGAGTGGTGGGGTGAGCTCGGTGTCGGGCTGAAGGTCGACTGCCTCGACAACGTCTCCGACCCCTGGCTCAAGGGCGACTACGACCTGGCGTTCGACGGCTGGTCGGTCAATCCCGACCCGGACTTCGTCCTGTCCATCCACACCTGCTCCGCTCTGCCCGCCACCCCCGGGGGCACCGGCGCGACGGACAACTTCATCTGCGACGAGCGCTTCGACCGGCTGTACGCGCAGCAGGCGGTGGAGTACGACGCGGACAAGCGCGGCGACCTGGTCAGGCAGATGCAGTCCCGGCTGTACGACACCGGCTTCATGAACGTCATGGTGTACCCGAACGCGCTCGAGGCCTATCGCACCGACCAGATCAAGTCCATCACGACGATGCCCGAGGCGGCCGGCAATCTGTACGGCCAGGACGGCTACTGGAGCTGGTGGTCGGCCGAGCCCGCCGCCGCGGGACGGGCGGCGTCGGGCGGTGGCGGCTCGTCCGCCGCGGTGGCCATCGGCATCGGGATCTCGGTCGTCCTGGTCATAGCGGTCGGCTTCCTCACCAGTCGGCGACGCCGTGCCACCGCCGACGACCGCGAGTAGCCGATGAGCAGCACCACGAGCTCCTCGGGCTCCTCCCCCGACGTCCCGGACGCCCCCGCGGGCAACATGTCTGCCGCGGCCTCCGGGATCGAGATGAAGGTCGTGGCACCGTCGCCCGGTTCCTCCGGTGCCCGACCCGTCAGGACGGCCGGCACGAAGGCGAGGGCGTATCCGGCGTATCTGGCCGGCAAGCTCGGCGGCGCCGTCGTCTCGCTGTTCGCCGTCCTCGTGACCAGCTTCTTCCTGTTCCGGATCATCCCCGGTGACCCGGTCAAGGCGATGACGCGCGGCATGCCGACCAGCGCGGAGCAACTGGCGACCCTGCGGAGGCAGTTCGGCCTCGATCTGCCGCTGTGGCGGCAGTTCACCGACTACTGCGCCGGCGCGCTGACCGGTGACCTCGGCATGTCGTACCAGTTCCGCGCGCCGGTCGGGGAGCTCATCGCCCAGAAGCTCCCGGCGACGCTGCTGCTCACGGGTGTGGCCGTGGTGATCTACTCGGCACTCGGGCTGTGGCTCGGTACACGCTCGGCGTGGCGGCACGGCGGCCTCGGGGACCGGCTCAGCACGGGCGTGGCGCTGACCCTGTGGTCGGTGCCGTCGTTCTGGCTCGGGCTGCTGCTGATCATCACCTTCTCGGTGGGGATCGGGCCGGTGCCCGGCATGTTCCCCACCGGCGGGATGGAGTCGGGCGGCACGTCCGGACTCCCGTACGTCCTCGACGTCGCGCACCACATGGTGCTGCCGGTGCTGGCCCTGGTGGCCGTCGGATACGCGCAGACGCTGCTGGTGATGCGCTCCTCGCTGCTCGACGAGATGGGCGGCGACTATCTGACGACGGCCCGGGCGAAGGGCCTGCGGGACGACGACGTACGACGCCGGCACGCCGTCCCCAACGCCCTGCTGCCGACGGTGACGATGGTCTTCATCAACCTCGGCCATGTGGCGGCCGGGTCGATCCTCGTCGAGACCGTCTTCTCCTGGCCGGGGCTCGGCGGGCTCTTCTACCAGGCGCTCAGCGTCCCCGATCTGCCGCTGGTGCAGGGGCTGTTCGTGGTCTTCGCGGGGGCGATGATCCTGATGAACCTGCTCGCCGATCTGCTCTATCCGCTGCTCGACCCGAGGGTGGGCCGATGACGAGGTCACTGCACTGGGCGCGCCGGCGCGCCTCGGTCGCGCGCTTCTGGCGGTGCTACCGCACCCACCGGGCCGGGGTCCTGGGCCTCGCCGGACTGGCGCTCCTCGCCCTGATCGCCGTCGCCGCGCCGCTGCTGGTCGGCGGCGACGTCCGGAGCGTCACCCACGCGCCGGGCGGGGCGCTGGAGCCGCCGAGCGGCGCCTTCCCCCTCGGCACGGACCAGTTCGGCCGTTCCCTGCTGGGACTGCTGGTCTGGGGCGCGCGGATCTCGCTGACCGTGGGCCTGCTCGCGGCCGTGCTGTCGGTCGCCATCGGTACGCTCGTGGGCATCGTCGCGGGGCACTACGGCGGCTGGTGCTCCACCGTCGTCATGAGGATCACCGACTGGTTCCTCGTAATGCCGACCCTGGTGCTGGCGATCGTGCTGGCCACGGTGCTGTCGCGGAGCGTGTGGACGGTGATCCTGGCGATCGGGGTCACGACCTGGCCGACGACGGCGCGGCTGGTGCGCGCGCAGACGATCGCGGTCGAGTCGCGGCCGTACATCGAGCGCGCGAAGGCCCTCGGGGGCGGTCACCGGCACATCATGACCCGCCATGTGCTGCCCAATGTGATGCCGTTGGTGCTGGCCCAGACGACGCTCGGCATCTCCACGGCGATCCTCACCGAGGCGACGCTGGCGTTCCTCGGGCTCGGCGACCCGTCGGTGGTGTCGTGGGGCGGAATGCTCCAGGACGCCCGGGAGGCGGGCGCGGTGTCGTCAGGCCACTGGTGGTACCTCGCGCCGCCCGGGATCGCCGTGGCGCTGGTGGCGCTGGCCTTCACCCTGTGCGGGCGGGCCGTCGAGTCGGTCCTCAACCCCCGGCTGGGGGTGTCCCGTTGAGCCTGCTGGAGATCAGGGACCTTCGGGTGACGTACGGGTCCGGGGCGACCGCCGTCCCGGCCGTGCGCGGTGTCGACCTGACGCTCGCCGCCGGATCGAAGCTGGGTGTGGCGGGCGAGTCGGGCTGCGGGAAGTCGACACTCGCACTGGCCCTGCTGCGGCTGCTGCCGGCGTCGGCCCGGCTGTCGGGCGAGATCCTGCTGGACGGCGAGGACGTGCTCACGATGAGATGGGGCCGCCTGCGGGCGGTGCGGTGGGCGGGGGCTTCCATCGTCTTCCAGGGGGCCATGCACTCGCTGAACGCGGTGCGGCGCATCGGGGACCAGATCGCCGAACCGGTGCTCGTGCACGGCCGGGCGACGCCCGGGGCGGCTCAGCGGAGGGCCGGTGAGCTGCTGGAACAGGTGGGACTGCCGGCCTCGCGCACGGCGGCGTACCCGCACGAGCTCTCCGGCGGCCAGCGGCAGCGCGTGATGATCGCGATGGCACTGGCCTGCGATCCGAGGCTGCTGGTGGCCGACGAGCCGACGACGGCACTGGACGTGATGATCCAGGCGCAGATCCTGCGGCTGATCGAGCAGCTCGTGTGGGGGCAGGACATCGGCCTGCTGATGATCAGTCACGATCTGGCGGTGCTGGCGGACACCTGCGACCGCCTCGCGGTGATGTACGCGGGCCGGGTGGTGGAGGAGGGACCCGCCCGGGCCGTGTACGACGCGGCGGAACACCCTTACGGCCGGGCGCTGTCGGCGGCGTTCCCCCGGATCGGGGACCTCGCGTCGCGCCGTGCCCCGCGGGGGCTGCCCGGCGATCCGCCGGACCCGTCGGCGCTGCCGGGGGGTTGCGCGTTCCATCCGCGCTGCCCGGTGGCCCTGGAGGCGTGCGGCCGGGACGAGCAGGTGCTGCGCGAGGCGGGCCCGGACAGGCTCGCGGCGTGTGTGCGCGTGGGTGTGCGGGAGGAAGCATGAGCGCTGTCGACGAGACCGGCACCGACCGGAGCGGGGTGTCCCCGGCCGCCGGCGCCGTCCCCCTGCTGTCGGCATCCGGCGTGCGGGTGTCCTTCCCCGGACGGCGGGGAGCCCCGACGGCGCGCGCCGTCGACGGGGTCGATCTGGACATCGGCGCCGGGGAGATCGTCGCGCTGGTCGGCGAGTCCGGCTGCGGCAAGACGTCCCTGGCGCGGACGCTGCTCGGTCTCGTACGGCCGGAGGCGGGGCGGGTGTCCTTCGGGGGCGTGCCGCTGGGCTACCACGCGCGTGCGCTGAAGGCGTACCGCGGACGGGTGCAGCTGGTGCTGCAGGACCCGAGCGGATCGCTCAACCCCCGGCACACCGTGTACGAGGCGGTGTCGGAAGGGCTGAGGATCCACGGGTACGACGGCGACGAGAGCGAGGCGGTGGCGGAGGCGCTCGCCCGCGCGGGTCTGCGACCGCCCGAGCGCTTCTTCCTGCGTTACCCGCACGAACTGTCCGGCGGCCAGCGCCAGCGTGTGGTGATTGCGGGCGCGCTGGTCCTGCGGCCCGAACTCATCGTGGCCGACGAGCCGGTGGCGTCACTGGACGCGTCGGTGCGCGGCGAGATCCTGGCGCTGCTGCTGCGCCTGCGCGACGAACTGGGCCTGTCCGCACTGGTGGTGACCCACGACCTGGGCCTGGCGTGGAACATCGCGGACCGGGTGGCCGTGATGTACCTGGGGCGCATCGTGGAGACGGGGACGGTGGAGGAGGTGCTGACGCGCCCTCAGCATCCGTACACGCAGGCCATGTTGTCGGTACTGCCGGAGTCGGCGGGGCCTCCGGTGGTCCTCTCCGGCGAGCCGCCGGACCCGTCGCGCGTACCGCCCGGCTGCCGCTTCCACCCCCGGTGCCAGGTCCTGGCCTCGGGCACGGCCGAAGCCGCCGGGGTCGCCGACCGGTGCCGTACGGAGGACCTGCCGGTTCTCGCCGGCGACTCGGCGGGTGCGGTGGCCTGCCACTGGGCGGCGGCCGGTGCCCCCGGGGACGCGCCCGGCACGGGCGCGGAGCGCACGGGCGGCCCGCGGGAGGGGTGAGGCGGCACTCGGGAGACGGTCGGCGCCCGGTCGCGCCGGGCGCCGCCCCGGGGCGTCCTACGCGTCGTACTCCGCCGTCAGTTCGCGGGCGCGCTTCACATCGGCGGCGATGGCGTCGAGGAGGGCCTCGATGGTCTCGAACTTCGCCATGCCGCGTACATAGGCGAGGAAGTCGACCGCCACGTGGAGCCCGTACAGATCCAGGCCGACACGGTCGATCGCGTACGCCTCGACGGTCCGCTCGGTGCCGTCGAACTGCGGGTTGGTGCCCACCGAGATCGCGGCGGGCATGCGCTCCCCGCCTGCGGTGAGCCAGCCCGCGTAGACCCCGTCCGCGGGGATGGCCGTGTGCGGCAGGGTCTCGACGTTGGCCGTCGGGTAGCCCAGCTCACGGCCGCGCTGGGCACCGCGCACGACGACGCCCTCGACCCGGTGCGGGCGGCCCAGGATCTCCGCCGCCCCCTCGACGTCGCCCTCGGCGACCAGCCGCCGGGTCAGCGTGGACGAGAAGGGCTCGCCGCCGCCGGCCTCGCCGCGCACGAACAGGTCGACGACCTCGACCTCGTAGTCGTAGGTCCGGCCGAGTTCGGCGAGGAAGTCGACGTTGCCGGCGGCCTTGTGGCCGAAGCGGAAGTTGGGGCCCTCGATGACCGCGCGGGCGTGGAGCTTGTCCACCAGCACCTTCACGATGAAGTCGGCCGGCGACAGCTTCGAGAACTCGGCGGTGAACGGCAGGATGAGCACCGCGTCCACGCCGAGTTCCGCCATCAGCTCCGCACGGCGGTGGTGCGGAGCGAGCAACGGCGGGTGGCTGCCGGGCCGGACGACCTCGCTCGGGTGCGGGTCGAACGTGACCACGACCGACGGCACGCCCAGCTCACGCGCCCGCTCCACGGCCCGCCCGATGATCAGCTGGTGGCCGCGGTGCACTCCGTCGTAGGAACCGATGGTGACGACGCTGCGCCCCCAGTCCTGGGGGATGTCCTCCAAGCCACGCCAGCGCTGCACTGTGACCGCTCCTCGCCCGAACCCGAATTATCGAACCTGTGTACGCAAGGATGACTTCTTACGCAGGTCTAAGACTGCCATGCCCGCGGAGCGCCGTCGGCATCGGCACCTGGCTGCCCAGCGCCTCCAGCGTCCGGCGGGTGCTGGGGCCGATCACCACGGCCCACTCCCGCGGCGCCCCGGCCTGCCACGTCACCACTTCGGCGGCGAATCCGGGCACCTGGCGGGCCAGCTCGACCAGACGGCGGTCGAAGCGGTTCGCCCCCTCCGGGGTGCGTACGAGGAGGAGGCCGACGCGGTGGACCAGCTCGCGGACGCGGGGTTCCCCGGGTCGCCTCCCCGGCGCACGCACGGCCGTCCGGAGCAGGGTGTCCAGGACCTCCGGGTCCCCGCCCTCGGACCGCTCGTGCTCCAGGAGGACGTCCAGCAGTTCGGTGCGCAGCGGCTCGCCGGCCGTGCCGCCCGGGGTGCCGAGCACTGCGGCCAGGGCGCATCTCACCTGCGCGGGCCGGTCGCGCAGCAGGTCCACCACGAGCGGCAGGAGCACGGCCCGCGCCGACGCGCCGTGCCGCAGCCGGAGCCCGACGAAGGCGGCGGCGTGCGCGGCGCCCGCGGGCCGCAGACCCACGTACTCGCTCACCAGCCCGGCCGCTCGGCGGGCCAGTGCGGGCGTGCCGAGTCCCGCGAGCGCCCGCAGCACCTCGCCCGCGCCGTCCTCGCCCGCGCCGTCCTCGCCCGGGCGGCGGAGCGCGGCGCGGAACGCGGCGAACACGGGCTCGGGGTGGGTCGGTGCCGCGCTGACCAGGACGTCGGCGGGGAGTCCCGGATCTCCGTCGCGGTACGCGTCCAGGGCCCGCGCCAGGTAGCACGGCCGGGTGCGCGGATCGCGGACCAGGACGGCGATCGCGGCTCCGTGCAGGGCGGTGTCGGCGGGCCGGGCGAGCAGCGCCAGCGCCGCGTACCTGAGCAGATCGCGGTCGGTCTCCGTGGCGACGTGGGCCGCCACGACCGGGGCGTGCGTGGCCGCGGCGAGCCGGCGCACCGGGCGGGTGTCGTCGTGCGCCCAGCGGTCCACGGCCCGGCAGACGGCGGACGGCTCGTCCTCGGCGAGCGCGGTCAGCAGTTCCCGGGCACGGGGGTGGACGGTGCTGACGAGCGCCTCGCACAGGTCGTCGACGGCGCGTCCGCGGTGGGTGTGGAGGAGGGCCTGGGCGGCCGCTGCGACGGTGGGCCGGATGGCGGCGCCGGGTGCGGCGGGCAGTGGCCTCTCGTCGGTGAACCACCGGCACAGCAGCGGCTGGACGGCCCGCGGCGACCGGGCCAGGCGTTCGGCGACCGCGTCCAGATAGCGGGGCGGCCGGCCGTCGCCGGGCTCTTCCTGCCGCCGGTCGTCGCGGGGCGCCCCCTGCCGCCGGCCGCTCGCCGCGGGGCCGGTGAGGCGGTGCGAACGGGCGCTGTCCGCACGGGCGTCGCTCCTGGGCTCCCCGCTCCGGCCGGTCACGGCACGATCAGGGGGCCCGTCCGCCGGGACGAGCCGGCGCAGCAGGTCCATGCGCTCGGCCTCGCCGATCTGCAGCGCCTGCCAGAAGGAGGGCCCGAACTCCCCGTGCCCGGGCGACCGGTGGCGCCCGCACGGCCGCAGGGAACTCCGGGTGATGCGGTCCGCCAGGGTGCGCAGCACGCCGTGGTACCGGCGGGGGCGCGGGAGACGCAGCAGCGTCTCCCGGAGCAGTCCGGCGACCCACCGGCGGACGTCCGCGCCCGGACCCTCGCCCGGTTCGGGCCCGGCGAGGCCGGCGCACCGGTCGAAGCCCCCGGGCCCCTCGGGCACACCGGGAGCGGCGAAGCCGTCCAGGCGGTCGAGCGCGTCGACCAGCGCCGTCAGCCGTGGTGCCAGGGCGTGCTCCCCGGAGCGGCGGTCCATCAGGAGCAGCGCCTGGACGACCCTGGCCGGCGGGTGCCGGGGAGGTGCGGGTCCGCCTCCGTCCGCCGCCGCTGAGTCCGCACGGTGGACAAGCGGATGCAGGACCGAGTCGACGTCCAGATGCGCCGCCCCCAGCCACTCGGCGACTTCCTCGTGGGCGAAGCGGTAGCCGCTGCCGGCGGGCACCAGCAGCCCCGCGGCGAGCACCGCGGAGGCCCATCCGGTACGCCAGGGGAAGAGGTCCCCGAAGGTCTCCCGGTCGAGTCCTCCCTCTCCACCGAGGCAGCGCCGCGCCGCCTCGTGGACCCGGCCGGCCACCCGGGCGGCCAGGCGGCGCACCGTCGCCGCGTCGGGCCCGGGATCCGCGGCCTCGGCGATGCGCGTCGCGGCCCGCAGACACATCAGGTCCGTGTGCGCCGTGAGGACGTCCTCACGCGACGGCTGCCCGGGGACGTCGCCGGGCAGTGCTTCCCGCACCTCCGCGAGCAGTCTCAGGGCCAGTGGATGGCCGGCGTCCGCCGCCGCCGTCGCACCGGCCGGGAGGCCGAGGCGCGCCCTGGCCTCCCCGGCCTCCTCCTGGGTCAGCGGCCCGAGGTGCAGGGCGGGCCGGTGCACGGCGGCCGCCGGGTGGAGCGCCGCGATCCGCTCCCAGTACGCGGGCCGGCAGGCGACGACGAGCCGTACGTCATGGGCGCTCAGCCAACGCGCCGTCTCCGCCGTCCAGTCGGGGAGCCGGGCGGCCAGCGCGGCGGGCATCTCCTCGGGGCCGTCGAGGAGGACGAACAGAGGTCGTCCGGCCTCGCGGGCGACGCGAGCCACGTGCTCCGGCGCGGCGTCGGCACCGTCCGCGGGGACCGCCCAGGGGCCGCTGCGATGGGCCGTGACCCCGGCGACGACACGGCCGGAGCGCACGAGCGTGCGGGCGACGGCGTCCGCCAGGCCGCGGTCGTCCGCCGCGAGGTCGGCGCCGCGCAGCCAGAGCGAGACGGCCGGTTCGGTGCCGTCGGCACGCCGGCCGGCGAGTGCGGCGAGCTCGGTGGTCCGCCCGCTCCCCGGGGCGCCGGTGAGGCCCAGTACGAGCGCCGGGGACGCCTCGAACTCCGCGAAATCCCGCGCCACGTGCGGGCGTTCGACCGGTTCGGCGCGGGCGCCGACGCCGCGGACCGGCCGCGCGGGGCCGAGGGAGACGGCCGCCAGCCGCTGCGCGCCGGCCAGGTTGAGATCGGCCCCGAACCCGGGCACGGTCCGGGCGTTGCGCCGCAGGACGGCCGCGAGCGGCCCGCCGGGGTCGCTCGCCGCCGCGCGCAGGGGTACGGCGAGTCCCGCCGCCGTGTGGGCCGTGGCCGGTGCGGTACCCGCGAGGACCGCCACCACGGAGCCGGTGCCGGTGTCGACCACGGGCCCGCCGGTGGCGGTGCCGCCGGGCCCCAGCGCGTCACTCCCCTCGGTGCCCACGGCCAGTTCCAGGACGCCGTCGAGGGGGTGCGTGCGGCCGGCGGCGGTGTAGGTGGCCGGGATCGCGCCGAGGACGCGTGCCTCGCGCCAGCCACCGGCCGGGATGCGCACGTACGCGCCGTCCTCGCGCCAGCCACCGGCCGGGATGCGCACGTACGCGCCGTCCTCGGGCCGGTCCCGGACGGCGACCGGCAGCGGTGTCAGGCCGAGCCCGGTGGTGCGGACGAGCGCGAGATCCGCCTCCGGCAGGAGCGTGACGCCGTCGGCGACGCCGGCTCCGCCGCCGGGCACGTGCAGCACGATCCGGTCGAGTCCGTCGACGGCTTCGTGGCTGGTGACGACGGTGCCCCGGTCGTCCACGGCGAAGCCGGTACCGCGCGGCCGACCCGCCGGATCACAGATGCGCACCAGCGTCGCCAGGTCCCCGCTTCCCATGGTTCCGACGGTAGGCCGATGTTGATCACGGGGAGAAGGTCACCGGACGAACGCGCCCCCGAGTGCACCCTCGGTGCACTCCGAGCGCCTGCCCGTTGGGGTGAATCCCGGCTGCCGGACGGATAGACACCCTCCGAGGGGGATCGTGGAGCGGGCAGCGTCCCTGCCCGCTCCACGATGGAGCCCGTCCGTCGCCGGCCGGCGGGTCCGGCGTCAGCCGAAGACCGCGAGGCTCTTCGCCTTGCCCCGTTGCTGTTCGACCAGCGCCAGGAAACGCTCCTCGGGCCCGAAGACGGCCACCGGGCCCTGCGTGCCGTACTCCGGCATGTCGAGGCGTACGCCGTTGAGCAGCAGCCGGGCGCGCTTCGCGTCGACGTCCCAGCGCGGGAAGGCCGCCGCAGCGGCCTCGCCGATCGGCATGACCGTCAGCTCCTCCTGCAGCTGGTCGAGCGTCCTGGCCGCGTCGAGCTTGTACGGCCCGACGCGGGTGCGGCGCAGCGCGGTCAGGTGTCCGCCGACGCCGAGCCCGGCGCCGAGGTCGCGCGCGAGGGCCCGGACGTAGGTGCCGGAGGAGCAGACCACCGAGACGACCAGGTCGGTGACCGGGGTGCCGTCCTCGGCGACGGCCTCGCGGACGTCGTGGACGGTGAACTGCGAGACGGTCACCGGACGGGCGGGGATGTCGAACTCCTCACCGCCGCGCACCCGCGCGTAGGACCGCTTGCCGTCGATCTTGATGGCGCTGACCTTCGACGGCACCTGCATGATGGCGCCGGTCAGTTCCGCGACCCCCGCGTCGACGGCGTCCCGGGAGATGCCCGAGGCGGCGGTGGACGAGGTGACCTCGCCCTCCGCGTCGTCGGTGACGGTGTCCTGGCCGAGCCGGATCGTGCCGAGGTACTCCTTCTCGGTGAGTGCCAGATGGCCGAGCAGCTTCGTTGCCTTCTGGACACCCAGGACGAGCACGCCGGTCGCCATCGGGTCCAGCGTGCCCGCGTGCCCGACGCGGCGGGTCCGGGCGATGCCGCGCATCTTGGCGACGACGTCGTGCGAGGTGAAGCCGGCCGGCTTGTCGACGATGACCAGGCCGTCCGGGGTCACGCTCCCGGTGGCGGCCGGGGCGGTGTTGCTGTGCTGGCTCATTCGGACGCCGCGTCCTCGTCCCTGTCCTCGTCCTCCGGCTTGCGGTAGGGGTCGGCCTCGCCCGCGTACGTCTTGCCCGTCGACGCCTGACGGACCTCCGCGTCCTTGGCGCGCGCCTTGTCGAGCAGGTCGTCGATGGTCCGGGCGTTGTCCGGGAGGGCGTCCGGGACGAACGTCAGGCTCGGCGTGAAACGGACGCCCGTCTGACGGCCGACCTCGGACCGGAGGACGCCCTTGGCGGACTCCAGCGCCGCGGCGGACGCCGCGCGCTCCTCGTCGTCCCCGTACACCGTGTAGAAGACCGTGGCCTCCCGCAGGTCGCCGGTGACCCGGGCGTCCGTGATCGTGACGAAGCCCAGCCGCGGATCCTTGATTCGCCGGTCCAGGGTCTCCGCGACCACGACCTGGATGCGATCGGCCAGCTTGCGGGCCCGCGCGTTGTCGGCCACCGGTCCTTCTCCTCTTTCGTGCGGTGGTCCGGGGGGTCACCCCCCGGACGGTGCAGTCTCAATCATCGTCCCCGTGCAGCCGCCGTCGTACCGACAGCAACTCCACTTCGGGCCGGGCGGCGACGAGGCGCTCGCACCGGTCCAGTACGTCTGTGAGGTGTGCCGGGTCCCCGGACACCGCCGCGAGGCCGATCTCGGCCCTGCGGTGCAGGTTCTGACCGCCCACCTCGGCCACGGCCACCGCGTACTTGCGTTGGAGCTCGGCCACGATCGGGCGGACGACGGAGCGTTTCTCCTTCAACGAACGAACGTCGCCGAGGAGCAGGTCGAAGGACAGTGTCCCCACAAACATGTATGTCCGGATGTCCCGCCGGTACGGGTTCGGATGCGCCCTGCCCGCTCTTGGCAGGTACATCAAGAACCGTACACGCACGGCCGGGGCCGATCGACGGGATTACCTCCCGCCGACCGGCCCCGAGCACCGGTGTGCGTGTCGACCGCGCGGCGTCAGCCGCGGGGCTTCTCGCGCATCTCGTACGTCGCGATGACGTCGTCGACCTTGATGTCGTTGAAGTTTCCGAGGTTGATACCGCCCTCGAAGCCTTCGCGGATCTCGGTGACGTCGTCCTTGAAGCGACGCAGACCCTCGATGTTGAGGTTCTCCGCGACGACCTTGCCGTCACGGATGAGGCGCGCCTTGGTGTTGCGGCGGACCTCGCCGGAGCGGATGAGAACACCCGCGATGTTGCCCAGCTTGGACGAGCGGAAGACCTCGCGGATCTCCGCCGTGCCCAGCTCGACCTCTTCGTACTCCGGCTTGAGCATGCCCTTGAGGGCCGCCTCGATCTCCTCGATCGCCTGGTAGATGACCGAGTAGTAGCGGACGTCCACACCCTCGCGCTCGGCCATCTGCGTGGCACGCCCGGCGGCGCGCACGTTGAAGCCGATCACGATGGCGTCGGAGCCGGTCGCCAGGTCGATGTCCGACTCGGTGACCGCACCGACACCGCGGTGCAGCACGCGGATGTCGACCTCTTCGCCGACGTCCAGCTGGAGCAGCGAGGACTCGAGGGCCTCGACCGAACCGGACGCGTCGCCCTTGATGATGAGGTTGAGCTGCTGGACCTCGCCCGCCTTGAGCACCTTGTCGAGGTCCTCGAGGGACACCCGGCGGGTGCGCTTGGCGAACGCGGCGTTGCGCTCACGGGCGGCACGCTTCTCGGCGATCTGACGGGCCGTACGGTCCTCGTCGACGACCAGGAAGTTGTCGCCGGCGCCCGGGACGTTGGTGAGACCCAGGACGAGGACGGGAGTCGACGGGGTCGCCTCCTCCACGTTGTTGCCCTTGTCGTCGAGCATCGCGCGGACACGGCCGTACGCGTCGCCGACGACCATCGTGTCACCGATGCGCAGGGTGCCTCGCTGGACCAGGACGGTCGAGACGGCACCGCGGCCGCGGTCGAGGTGGGACTCGATCGCGATGCCCTGCGCGTCCTGCTCCGGGTTGGCCCGCAGGTCCAGGGCGGCGTCCGCGGTCAGGACCACGGCCTCCAGCAGGTTCTCGATGTTCAGACCCTGCTTGGCGGAGATGTCGACGAACATGGTGTCGCCGCCGTACTCCTCGGCCACCAGGCCGTACTCGGTCAGCTGACCGCGCACCTTCGTCGGGTCCGCGCCCTCGACGTCGATCTTGTTGACCGCGACCACGATCGGCACGTCGGCCGCCTTGGCGTGGTTCAGCGCCTCGATCGTCTGCGGCATCACACCGTCGTTGGCCGCCACCACGAGGATCGCGATGTCGGTCGACTTGGCACCGCGGGCACGCATGGCGGTGAACGCCTCGTGACCCGGGGTGTCGATGAAGGTGATGCGGCGCTCTTCCTCGTTGACCTCGGTCGAGACCTGGTACGCACCGATGTGCTGCGTGATACCGCCGGCCTCGCCCGCGACGACGTTCGTCTTGCGGATCGCGTCCAGCAGCCGGGTCTTACCGTGGTCGACGTGACCCATGACGGTCACCACCGGCGGACGCGCGACCAGGAACTCCTCGCCGCCCTCGTCCTCGCCGAACTCGATGTCGAAGGACTCGAGCAGCTCGCGGTCCTCCTCCTCCGGGCTGACGATCTGAACGGTGTAGTTCATCTCGCCGGCCAGGAGCTGCAGCGTCTCGTCGGAGACGGACTGCGTGGCCGTGACCATCTCGCCGAGGTTCATCATCACGGCGACGAGCGACGCCGGGTTGGCGTTGATCTTCTCCGCGAAGTCGGTGAGGGAGGCACCACGCGACAGACGGACGGTCTCGCCGTTGCCGCGAGGCAGCATCACACCGCCGACCGACGGGGCCTGCATGGCCTCGTACTCCTGGCGCCTCTGCCGCTTCGACTTGCGGCCACGGCGCGCCGGACCGCCGGGACGGCCGAACGCACCCTGCGTGCCACCGCGGCCGCCGGGACCACCCGGACGTCCGCCGAAGCCGGGACGGCCACCGCCGCCGCCGAAGCCGCCACCGCCGCCGCCACCGGGGCGCGGGCCGCCGAAGCCGCCGCCGCCACCGGGACGACCGCCGCCGCCACCGCCACCACCGGGACGACCGGCGAAGCCGGGACGTCCGGCACCGCCGCCGCCACCGGGACGGCCGCCGGGGCCACCACCGGGACCGCGGCCGCCGGGACCGGGACGCGGGCCGGCAGCGGGACGCTGCGGCATCATGCCCGGGTTCGGACGGTTACCACCGGGGCCGCCGGGGCCACCGGCTCCACGCGGAGCCTGCGGACGCGGCATGCCGCCCGGGGTGGGACGGGACCCACCGGGAGCCTGCGGACGGGGACCGCCCTGGCCGGCGCCCTGCGGACGCGGGCCACCGGGGGCACCCTGACCGCCGGGACGCGGGGCACCGCCCGGACGGGGCGCCTGCGGGCGCGCCATACCGGTGGAGCCGCCGGAGGTGAAGGGGTTGTTGCCCGGACGCGGGCCCGCGGGACGGCCACCGGGACGCGGGGCCTGGCGCTCGCCACCGGGGCGCGGGGCACCGGGACGGGCACCGCCGCCGCCCTGCCCCTGGCCGGGACGGGCGGCCGGACGCGGGCCGGGAGTGGCACCGGGCCGGGGGCCGGCAGCCGGAGCGGCCGGGGGCGCGGTGAACTCCGGCGCGGCCGGAGCGGCCGGGGCCGGCTTCGGGGCCGCCGCGGGCTTGGGGCCCGGGGTCGGCCGCGGGCCGGGGGCCGGGGCCGCGGGAACACTCTTGGGAGCCTCGGCGGCGGCCGGCTTGGGGGCCGGTGCGCCGGGCTTGGGGGCTGCGGGACGCGCCGCCTGCGCCGGGGAGGTCCCGGCGGGCGTGGGGGCGCCGCCCGCGCGGCTTGCCGCTGCGGGGGAGGGCGCGGACTTGCGCGGCGCCGCGGGCTTCCCGGCAGAGCGCTTCGCGGGGGCAGCCCCGGAACCCTGCTGGAAAGCATCAGTCAGTTTGCGTACAACCGGCGCCTCGATCGTCGAGGACGCCGAACGGACGAATTCACCGAGTTCTTGGAGCTTGGCCATGACGACCTTGCTCTCCACGCCGAACTCCTTGGCGAGTTCGTATACCCGGACCTTAGCCACTTCGCTCCTTTTAGGTCCGGGTTACCGCCGGACCGTCGCTACTTCATGGGCGTACTCATCGCGTACTCATCGAGTGCTCATCGCAATCTCGACCTACTTCCGACTCGCGAGGTACCTGACCGCATGGGGATCCGTGCGGTGCTGCTTCTTTCTTCTTACGGTGCTGCCTGTGCCGCCGTCGCCTCGATTTCCCGTCGTACGTCCGCGGTGTCGAGCGGTCCGGGAGCCCTGAGGGCCCTCGGGAACGCCCGGCGGCGGACCGCCAGGTCGAGACAGACCGAGGCGGGGTGCACGTAAGCACCCCGGCCGGGCAGCGTACCGCGATGATCGGGGACACATACGCCCTCGACCGCCACGATGCGCAGTAGATCGCGCTTGGCCGCTCGCTCCCGGCACCCCACGCAGGTGCGTTCAGGGCATGCCCGGGCATGCGTCCGACCAGACACGTCTAAGTCTACCTCCCCGCACCGACCTCACCCCTTTGGGGCAAGAATCGAACAGTTGATGGCTCAAAACTCTTGGCGATCCTGCGGTCACAGAACGAGTCTGCGCCCGGATCCATTCCCCGGCACCCCGGGCCGGTGGCACGGCGCGGGCGGGCGCCGCGCCACCGGGTCGTCCCCCGTCAGCCCTCGGCGGGCTGCTCGGTGTCCGGCCGGATGTCGATCCGCCAGCCGGTGAGCCGCGCGGCGAGACGGGCGTTCTGCCCCTCCTTGCCGATGGCCAGTGACAGCTGGTAATCGGGCACCGTCACCCGGGCGGACCTGGCGCCGAGGTCGACGACCTCGACCTTGGACACCCGGGCGGGGGACAGCGCGTTGGCGACCATCTCCGCCGGGTCGTCCGACCAGTCGACGATGTCGATCTTCTCGCCGTGCAGTTCGGCCATGACATTGCGGACCCGGCCGCCCATCGGGCCGATGCACGCGCCCTTGGCGTTCAGACCGCTGCGCGTCGAGCGCACGGCGATCTTGGTCCGGTGGCCGGCCTCACGGGCGATCGCCGCGATCTCGACCGAGCCGTCGGCGATCTCCGGCACCTCCAGCGCGAAGAGCTTTTTCACCAGATTGGGGTGGGTCCTCGACAGGGTGACGGACGGGCCGCGCACCCCCTTCGCCACCCGTACGACGTAGGTGCGCAGCCGCAGGCCGTGCGAGTAGTCCTCGCCCGGCACCTGCTCCTGCACCGGCAGGATGGCCTCCAGCTTGTCGTCCAGCTTCACCAGCACGTTCTTGGGGTCCTTGCCCTGCTGGACCTGGCCCGCCACGATGTCGCCCTCACGACGGGCGTACTCGCCGAAGGTGACGTCGTTCTCGGCGTCGCGCAGCCGCTGCTGGATGACCTGGCGGGCGGTGGACGCCGCGATCCGGCCGAAGTCGTGCGGGGTGTCGTCGAACTCGCGGGGCTCCTGGCCCTCCTCGAGTTCCGACGGGTCCTCCTTCGCCCACACCGTCACGTGCCCGGTCTGGCGGTTCAGCTCGACCCGGGCGTGCCGGCGGCTTCCCTCGGTACGGTGGTACGCGATGAGGAGGGCCGACTCGATGGCGTCGACCAGCAGGTCGAAGGCAATCTCCTTCTCCTGCGCCAAGCCCCTCAGGAGCTTCACGTCGATGTCCACGGCTACGCCTCCTCTTCTTTCTGAATGCCGTTGTCCTTGCGGTTGAACTCGAGCTCCACACGCGCCTTGGCGATCTCGGCGAAGGCGAGTCTGCGGGCGGTGGGCTTGCGCCCCTTCACGCCCGGCACCTCCAGATCGAGGCCCTCCTCGTCCACGCCGAGGATGCGCGCGACCAGCTCCTCACCCTGCTTGCCCTCCGGGGTGGTCAGCTGGAACCGGGCGAGCCGGCCCTTCGCGCGCACGTAGTGGCGGGGCTCCTTGAGCGGGCGCTCCGCCCCGGGGGAGGTCACTTCGAGCTGGTACTCGCCCTCACCCATGGCGTCGCTCTCGTCGAGCCGGTCGGAGATGACGCGGCTGAGCTCGGCACAGGCGTCGAGATCGACGCCCTCCTCCGAATCCACGACGACACGGAGCACACGGCGGCGGCCTGCCCGGGACAGTTCGATCTCTTCCAGATCCAGGTCCGCGGCGCTGACGAGCGGTTCGAGCAGTCCGCGCAGCCTCTCGCTCTGGGTGGTGCTCATCCGGGTGACTCCTCGGCCGCGTGTGCTGTTGTGGGTTCCGTCGTGTGTCAGCACAAAGGGTATCCGGTCGCGGGGGGTGTTGCCGTCCACCCACCGATGACCCGCAGGTACGCTCGCCTGCGGTGATCACATCAAGGCGTCGTCCACCCGATCGGGTGAATGCGTCCCAGGGCCCGAGGAGAGACCAGGTGGAGCGCACGGGAACGACGCGCAGACGTGCGCTCTTGGGGTCCGGGGCGGTCGCCGTCGCGGCGCTGACCGGCTGTTCCTCGGACGCGCCCGGCCCGCGGCGCGCCACCACCCGGAGCGAGTCGGCGGAGACCGCGCTGCGCCGCGCCAGTGCCGGGCTGAGCAGCGCGCTGCTGCTGCGGTACGACGCCGTGTTGACGGCCCATCCGGCTCTGACGGCCCGGCTGTCACCGCTCCGGGCCGAGGTCGTGCGGCATGTCGAGGCGCTCGCTCCGACCGGTGCGCGGCCGCTGCCGGGAACCTCGCCGGACCCTTCGGCGTCCCGGTCCCCCTCGCCCTCCTCCCCCGCGACGCCGGCCGCGTCCGGGCCGGGACGTCCCGGCCCGTCGTCCGCGTCGGGCCCCGTCCCGCCCCCGGTGCCCGCCGACGCCGCGGCGGCCGTACGCGAACTCGCCGCCGCCGAGCGGACCACCGCCGACGCGCACACCGCCGCGCTGAGCGGCGCCCCGCCGGAGTACGCACGGCTGCTGGCGTCGGTCGCCGCGGCCGGTGCGGTCCACGCCTACCTGCTGACGGAAGGGTCCCGCCGATGAGCGACGCGCTGGCTGCCGCGCAGGCCGCCCTGGCGGCCGAGCACGCCGCGGTGTACGGCTACGGCGTGGTCGGTGGCCGGGTCGGCGAGGCCCGCCGGGCCGAGGCCATGGCGGCCTACTCGGCCCATCGCGCCCGCAGGGACGCCCTGGAGCGCACGGTCCGGGATCTCGGCGGGAAGGCCGTGGCCGCGCAGGCGGCCTACACCCTGCCGTTCGCGGTACCCGACGCGGCGGCCGCGGTCCGGCTGGCCGCGCTGCTGGAGGACCGGGTCGCGGGCGTCTGCTCCGATCTGGTGCGGGCCACGGGGGGACCGCTGCGCCAGGACGCCGCGGTCGCGCTGCGCGAGGCGGCCGTGCGGGCGGCGCGGTGGCGCGGTACCGGCGTAGCCTTTCCGGGGCTCGCCGAGCGGGCCGCGGCGCAGTGAAAGGGAACAACGCACGTATGGGTTTCGAACCGCCCCAGCGTCTGGTGCGGGCGCTCGGTGACAACGACTGGACCGGGCGGCTGCCGAAGCTCGTCGAGGACGCGGCCGCCCGTGACGGCCTGGAGGTCGAGCGGGTGATGGTGCCCGGCGGCCGGAGCAGCCTGGTCGTCCTCGTGAGGCGTCCGGACGGCACGCCCGCCGCGCTCAAGCTCGTGCCGCCGTTCGCCGCGCCGGACCTGGAGCGGGCGGCACTCGCGCACTGGAACGGCTTCGGCGCGGTGCGGCTGCTGGGCGGTTCCGAGGGCGCGCTGCTGCTGGAGCGGTTGCATCCCGAGCTGTCCGTGCGCTCGCTCCCGGAGGCCAAGGCGCTGCTCGAGGCGGCGGGCACGGTGCGGCGGCTGTGGGTGGAGCCGCCGGCCGGCCATGCCTTCGAGACGGTGGCCGAGCGCACGGCCGACCAGGTGTCCGCGCTGTCGGACCGTGCCGGCACCGCGCCGCAGGCGCTGGTGGACGAGGCGCTCGCCGCCCGGGACGAACTGCTCGCCCACTCCCCCGAGTCGCTGCTGCTGCACGGGAACTTCCGCCAGAGCAAGGTGCTCGCGGGGGACCGTGCGCCGTGGCTGGCGATCGGTCCCGAGCCGCTGGTGGGTGAGCGGGCGTACGACCTGGCGCGGCTGGCCCGGGACCGGGTGGAGGACCTGGTCGCCGCCACCTCCGGCGCCTCCGCGGCCCGCCGCCGGGTGAACCGGCTCGCGGACTCGCTCGACGTCGACCGGGACCGGCTGCGCGGCTGGACGCTGTTCCGTGCGGTGGAGTCGGGCACCCGGGCGATCGCGGCGGGGCGGCACGCCGAGGGCGAGCTGTCGCTGGAGTTCGCCGGCTGGCTGTGACGGCCGGCGCCGCGGACCACCACTCGGGCGCGTCCCGCGCGGCCGGCCGCGCGGTGCGTTGCCGGTGAACGGACGCCCGCGGGGCCGCCGCCGTTCGACACCACCGACGAGGGTCGCCGACGGAACGAGGGACGGACCCGGTGCGCACCGGGTCCGTCCCTCGTCGCGGCGTGGCCGCGGCCGTGCTCAGGCGGTCAGGCGGTCAGGCGCGCCAGGGCCTCCTCGACCGTCAGCTCCTCGCGCTCGCCCGTGCGGCGGTCCTTCAGCTCCAGGACGCCCTCGCCGGAGCGGCGGCCCGCCACCAGGATCTTCGGGACGCCGATCAGCTCGGCGTCGGTGAACTTCACGCCCGGGGAGACGCCGGCCCGGTCGTCCACGAGCACCCGCGCGCCCGCCGCGCCCAGCTTCTCCGCCACGTCCAGGGCGAGCTCGGTCTGCAGCGCCTTGCCGGCGGCGACGACGTGGACGTCCGCCGGGGCGATCTCGGCGGGCCAGCACAGGCCCTGCTCGTCCGCGTGCTGCTCGGCCAGGGCGGCCACCGCGCGGGAGACGCCGATGCCGTACGAGCCCATGGTCACGCGGACCGGCTTGCCGTTCTGGCCCAGGACGTCGAGCTGGAAGGCGTCCGTGTACTTGCGGCCCAGCTGGAAGATGTGGCCGATCTCGATGGCGCGGTCGAGCTTCAGTCCGGTGCCGCAGGTGGGGCAGGGGTCGCCGTCCTCGACGACGACCACGTCCAGGTAGTCGTCGACCTCGAAGTCGCGGCCCGCGACGACGTTGCGGGCGTGCTTGTCCTGCTTGTTGGCGCCGGTGATCCAGGCGGTGCCGGGGGCGACGCGCGGGTCGGCGATGTAGCGGACCTTCTCCAGGCCCTGCGGGCCGACGTAACCGCGCACCAGGTCGGGGCGGCCGACGAAGTCCTCGGCGGTGACCAGTTCGACGGAGGCCGGGGCCAGGTGGTCGGTGAGCTTGCCCAGGTCGACCTCGCGGTCACCGGGCACGCCGACGGCGACGATCTCGCCGTCGACCTTCACGAGCAGGTTCTTGAGCGTGGCGGACGCCGGCACGCCGAGGTGGTCGGCGAGCGTCTCGATGGTCGGGGTGTCGGGGGTGTCCAGCTCCTCGACGGGACCGTGCTCGCCGGTGACCGGCTTGAGCGCGAAGGTGACGGCCTCGGTGTTCGCGGCGTAGTCGCAGGAGGGGCAGTACACGAAGGTGTCCTCGCCGGCGGCGGCCGGGGCCAGGAACTCCTCGGAGGCCGAGCCGCCCATCGCGCCGGAGACGGCGGAGACGATTCGGTGCTCCAGGCCGAGGCGCTGGAAGATCTTGATGTAGGCCTCGCGGTGCAGCCGGTACGACTCCGCCAGCCCCTCGTCGGTGGTGTCGAAGGAGTACGAGTCCTTCATCTGGAACTCGCGGCCGCGCAGGATGCCGGAGCGCGGACGGGCCTCGTCGCGGTACTTCGTCTGGATCTGGTACAGGATGACCGGGAGGTCCTTGTACGAGGTGCACTGGTCCTTCACCAGCTGGGTGAAGATCTCCTCGTGCGTGGGCCCGAGCAGGTAGTCCGCGCCCTTGCGGTCCTGGAGGCGGAACAGCTCGGCGCCGTACTCCTCCCAGCGCCCGGTCGCCTCGTACGGCTCCTTGGGCAGCAGCGCGGGCAGCAGCACCTCCTGGGCCCCGATGGCGTCCATCTCCTCGCGGACGACACGGGCGACGTTCTCCAGGACCCGCATGCCGAGGGGCAGCCAGCTCCAGATGCCCGCGGCGTTCCGGCGGACGTAGCCGGCGCGGACCAGCAGCTTGTGGCTGAGCGTCTCGGCGTCCGCCGGGTCGTCGCGCAGTGTCTTGACCATCAGACGGGACATGCGCTGGACCTGGGCTGCCATGGATTGTCTCCTGCGTACAAGTGCGTACAAGAAAGGGTGATGTCCAGGAGGTTAGCCGGGCGGTGGCAGCGGGCGGAAATCAGTTCCGCTCCGTACGCCCCTCGCGCATGCGTGCGGTACGGCTCTCACACGCCGCGCAGCAGGGGCAGCGGGGCCCCCATCACCGCGTACGGCTTCGGGGCGCTGGGGAAGAGCACCTGCCGCGCGAGGTCCTGGTAGCCGAGGGCGCGGTACAGCCCGCGGGCCGGGCTCTCCGTGTCGATCGCGGACAGGATGGAGCGGGGCTGGGCGGCGCCGTCGGTGATGGTGGTGATCAGTCGGCGTCCGATGCCGCGCCCCTGGTAGGCGGGGTGGACATGGAGCTCGGTGATCACGAACGAGTCGTCCAGCCAGTCGTCGGAGCCGTTGCTGCGCAGATACGGCTCCACGACCGTGGACCACCAGTGGGTGCGGTCGTTCGGCATCCCGTACACGAACCCCACCAGACGTCCCGCGGGGGTCGTGGCGCCCAGGGCGTGGGCGCCCGGGCAGAGCAGATGCCGGAGCACGATGTGGCGGCGGATCCCGATCTCTTCCTCGGTGAGGCCGAAGGCGAGGGCCTGCACGGAGAGGGCGTCGTCCACGCGCGCGGCGAGGTTGACCGGTGCGACCTCGACATCGTGTTCCATGCGGGAACCCTACTTCTCCGCCGGCCGCTCAGAACAGCACGCTCATGAACGCACCGACCTCACGGAATCCCACCCTGCGGTACGCCGCGCGAGCCGCGGTGTTGTAGTCGTTCACGTACAGGCTGACGACCGGTGCGACATCGGCGAGGGCGTAGCGGATCACGGCCGCCATCCCGGTCTCGGACAGGCCGCGGCCGCGGTGCTCCGGGGCGACCCAGACGCCCTGGATCTGGCAGGCCAGCGGGGTGGCGGCGCCGATCTCCGCCTTGAAGACGACCTGGCCGTCGTCGACGCGGGCGAAGGAGCGGCCCGTGCCGACGAGCTCGGCGATCCGGGCCTGGTAGAGCAGTCCGCCGTCGCCGGCCATCGGGGAGACTCCGACCTCCTCGGTGAACATGGCCACGCACGCGGGCATGATCACCTCCATCTCGTCCTTGCGGACGCGCCGCACGTACGGGTCGGGCGCGATGTCCGCGGGCACGGACTCGGTGACCATGAGCGGCTGGTGGGCGCGGACTTCGCGGGCCGGGCCCCAGCTGGGCTCCAGCAGCTTCCACAGCAGGGATGTGGTCTCGGCGGGCCCCACGATGGACGAGCACCGGCGGCCGGCCCTGCGGGCGCGGTCGGCGAAGGCGCGGACGGCCTCGGGGGTGGCGCAGATGGGGACCAGGTTGGCGCCCGAGTAGCACAGCGAGCGGAGCCGTCCGTCCGCGTACCAGCCCCACATCTCGCCGCCGAGGCGCCACGGGTCGAGTCCGGCGACGTGGACGCGCGCGGTGACGAAGGCGTTGGTGACGGGATCGCTCTCCAGGACCGCCAGGGCGGCCCCGAGATCGTCGGGGCCCAGGACCCGGGTGGTGGTCTGCGTCAACACGAGAGCGCCCTCCATCACTCCTTGCGGGCAACGACAGGTGCCGCTCGGTCGGCCGGCCCCTGCACGTACCCGAGGTGGTGTACGGCCTGCCGGTCTGTGCACTGTACCTGGATACCCGGGACCGGGCCCCTCACGCGAAAGGGCCGGACCGCCTGCGCGGACCCGGCCCTCGCGACGGTGGTCAGCTGACGGAGACCTCGGGCTCGCCGGAGGCCACGCCGTCCTTCTCCATCTGCTCGGCGATCTTCAGCGCCTCCTCGATGAGGGTCTCGACGATCTTCGACTCGGGCACCGTCTTGATGACCTCGCCCTTGACGAAGATCTGGCCCTTGCCGTTGCCGGAGGCGACTCCCAGGTCGGCCTCGCGGGCCTCGCCGGGGCCGTTCACGACGCAGCCCATGACCGCGACGCGCAGGGGCACCTCCATGCCCTCGAGGCCGGCGGTGACCTGGTCGGCCAGCTTGTAGACGTCGACCTGGGCGCGGCCGCAGGACGGGCAGGAGACGATCTCGAGCCGGCGCTGGCGCAGGTTCAGCGACTCCAGGATCTGGATGCCGACCTTGACCTCCTCGGCCGGGGGCGCGGACAGCGACACACGGATGGTGTCCCCGATGCCCTCGCTGAGCAGCGCGCCGAAGGCGACCGCGGACTTGATGGTGCCCTGGAAGGCCGGGCCGGCCTCGGTCACGCCGAGGTGGAGGGGGTAGTCGCACTGCGCGGCGAGCTGCCGGTAGGCGTTGACCATGACGACCGGGTCGTTGTGCTTCACCGAGATCTTGATGTCGCGGAAGTCGTGCTCCTCGAAGAGGGACGCCTCCCACAGCGCCGACTCGACGAGCGCCTCGGGGGTCGCCTTGCCGTACTTCTGGAGCAGCCGCCGGTCGAGCGAGCCCGCGTTCACACCGATGCGGATGGGAGTGCCGGCGTCCCTGGCCGCCTTGGCGATCTCCTTGACCTTGTCGTCGAACTGCTTGATGTTGCCGGGGTTGACGCGGACCGCGGCACAGCCCGCGTCGATGGCCGCGAAGACGTACTTCGGCTGGAAGTGGATGTCCGCGATCACCGGGATCTGCGACTTCCGGGCGATCGTGGAGAGCGCGTCGGCGTCGTCCTGCGTGGGGCACGCGACGCGGACGATCTGGCAGCCGGACGCGGTGAGCTCGGCGATCTGCTGCAGCGTGGCACCGACGTCGGAGGTCCGTGTCGTCGTCATCGACTGCACCGACACGGGTGCGTCGCCACCGACGGCGACCGAGCCGACCTGGATCTTGCGGCTGACCCTTCGGTCGGCGAGCTTGGTCGGAACGGACGGCATACCGAGAGAAATCGCGGTCATCTGCTGTGCAACCCCAAGGTGTGGATCGAGGCCCTGACAGGGCGGGCTCCAGCCTTCGAGATTACGCCACGGGTCCGCGGCCCAGCACACCGCGGCGGCAAACCACCCGAAGGGACGCGGCCGGACGCCCTACGGTGTCCGGCCGCGGTTTCCGCCCGGAAGCCGGGCGGTTTCCTCCGGGAGAACACGCCCCTAGGAGATCTTCACCGGGTTCACGATGTCCGCCACCAGCACGAGCAGCGTGAAGCAGATGAAGATCCCCGCGACCACGTAGGCGACGGGCATCAGCTTCGCCACGTCGAAGGGGCCGGGGTCGGGCCGGCGGAAGAGCCGGGCGATGGTGCGCCGTACGGACTCCCACAGCGCTCCCGCGATGTGCCCGCCGTCCAGCGGCAGCAGCGGCAGCATGTTGAACAGGAACAGCGAGAGGTTGAAGCCGGCGAGCAGCATCAGGAACGTCGCGACGATGTTCTGGGTGGGGGCGTCGAGATTGAGCACCTCACCGCTGATCCGGGCCGCGCCGACTACTCCGACCGGGGAGTCGTCCTTGCGCTCGCCGTCGCCGAAGGCGGCGTCCCACAGGTCCGGCACCTTGGCGGGCAGCGAGATGATCGACTCGACGCCGTTCTCGAACATGTCGCCCATGCGGTCCAGGGACTGGCCGAAGGTCTGCGGCACGATCTCCGTCTTCGCCGCGAATCCCAGGTAGCCGGCCGGCACGAACTCGCCGGGGACGACCTGGCCGTCGGCGTCCTTCTTGGCCACCATGTTCTTCAGCAGCGTGGCCTGGAGGACCTTCTCCTCGCCGCCGCGGTCGACCGTGATGGTGGCGGGGCCGATGGTGTCCCGGATGCGGCCGGACAGATCGCCCCAGTCGCCGACCGGCACCCCGTTGAAGGCGACGATCCGGTCGTCCTTGAGCAGTCCCGCGGCTGCGGCCGGGGACTCAGGGTCCGTGGACTTGCAGGTGCTGCGCTCCTCGCTCTGCGGGATGACGCACTGCTGCACCCCGGCGACCTGGGTGGTCTGGGTGGCGAAGCCGAACGACATCGAGACACCGAGGAAGATCGCCACGGCGAGCACCAGGTTCATGAACGGGCCCGCGAACATCACGATGACGCGCTTCCACGGCTTGCGCGTGTAGAAGAGGCGGGTCTCGTCGCCGGGCTTGAGCTCCTCGAAGGCCGCCGTGCGGGCGTCCTCGATCATGCCCCGCCAGGGGGAGGTGGAGCGGGCCTCGACCCGCCCGTCCGGGCCGGGCGGGAACATCCCGATCATGCGGATGTAGCCGCCGGCCGGGATGGCCTTGATCCCGTACTCGGTCTCGCCCTTGTGGCGCGACCAGATGGTCGGGCCGAAGCCGACCATGTACTGGGGGACGCGGATGCCGAAGAGCTTGGCGGTGGAGAGGTGGCCGAGCTCGTGCCAGGCGATGGAGAAGAGCAGTCCGACGGCGAAGAGCGCTATGCCGAGGACCGTCAACAGAATCGTCATGCGCGAGCCTCCGCTGTCGCCTTCTCTGCCAGTGCGGCCAGTTCCCGGGCGCGGGTGCGCGCCCAGGTCTCCGCCTCCAGGACGTCCGGGACCGTCAGCGAGGTTCCCCGCACCGGGGTGCCGTGTTCGCCGACGACAGCAGTGACCGTATCCATGATTCCGTTGAACGGCAGCCGTCCCGCGAGGAATGCGTCGACGCACTCCTCGTTCGCTGCATTGAACACCGCCGGGGCGGTGCCGCCCAACGCCCCCACGTGCCGGGCGAGTGCCACGGACGGGAAGGCCTCGTCGTCGAGCGGGAAGAACTCCCAGGTGGAGGCCGTCGACCAGTCGAAGGCGGGGGCGGCGTCCGGCACCCGCTCGGGCCAGCCGATGCCGATGGCGATGGGGCCGCGCATGTCCGGCGGAGTGGCCTGGGCGAGCGTGGAACCGTCGGTGAACTCCACCATCGAGTGAACGTAGGACTGGGGGTGGACCACGACCTCGATGCGGTCGAACGGGATGTCGTAGAGCAGGTGCGCCTCGATGACCTCCAGGCCCTTGTTCACCAGGGTGGCGCTGTTGACCGTGATCACCGGTCCCATCGCCCAGGTGGGATGGGCGAGGGCGTCCGCCGGGGTGACCCGGGAGAGCTCGGCCCGGGTGCGGCCGCGGAAGGGTCCTCCGGACGCGGTGACGACGAGCTTGCGCACGTCGCCGCGGGTGCCGGCGGCGAGTGCCTGGAACAGCGCGGCGTGCTCGGAGTCGACGGGGATGATCTGGCCGGGCTTCGCGAGGGCCTTCACCAGCGGGCCGCCGACGATGAGCGACTCCTTGTTGGCGAGCGCGAGGGTGCGGCCCGCTTCGAGCGCGGCGAGGGTGGGGGCGAGGCCGATGGATCCGGTGATGCCGTTGAGGACGGTGTGGCACGCGGAGGCGGCGAGCTGCGTCGCCGCGTCGGGCCCGGCCAGGATCTCGGGGAGCGGCTCGCCCGTGCCGTACCGCGCCCGCAGGGCCTCCCGGAGCGCGGGCACTGCGTCCTCGCGGGCGACGGCGACCGCGCGCACCCGCAGTCGGTGCGCCTGCTCGGCGAGCAGGTCGACCCGTCCGCCGGCAGCGGAGAGCGCGGTGACGCGGAAGCGGTCGGGGTTGCGCAGGACCAGGTCGATGGCCTGCGTGCCGATGGACCCGGTGGAGCCGAGGACGACGATGTCCCGGCGGCCTTCGGACGGATCGAAGGCGATGTGCGGGTCGGCGAGTGGGGCTGGGCTGTCGCTCATGCCCCCATTGTGGCCGCTGCCGCCAACGGTCCCGACAGTGCGTCCCCTGCGCGCCGCCGGTGCGGGCGCCGCCCGGGGGCGACGGCTCGCACCGGCGGCCGCGGGGCCGCCCGCCCGGTCACCGGACCGCGCGGGCGGCGGCGGTCACCGGAACGGGCGGTGGACGTTCTCCCGCTTCGACGGACCGGGGGTCGCGTCCGCGATCCAGGGGCCGTCGCCGCTCGGGTCGAGGACGCCCTCCTCGAGCCAGGTGTAGGAGCCGGCGAGGACGTCCTTCACCACGGAACGGTCGAGGTCGTCGGTGTTGGTCCACAGCCGTCCGAAGAGCTCCTCGACCCGGATGCGGGACTGCCGGCAGAAGGCGTCCGCCAGCCGGTACGCCTCCCGGCCGTGCTCCCCGGTCCTGCGCAGCAGTTCGGCCCGTACGCAGGCGGCGCTCATCGCGAACAGCTCCGCGCCGATGTCGACGACGCGGCCGAGGAAGCCCTGCTTGGTCTCCATCCGGCCCTGCCAGCGGGACATGGCGTAGAACGTGGAGCGGGCGAGTTTGCGCGAGGTGCGCTCCACGTACCGCAGGTGCACGGAGAGGTCCGTGTGTCCGCGCGGGTGGAACTCCGCGTACGAGCGGGGCAGCTGGCCCGGGCCCGCGACCAGCTTGGGCAGCCAGCGGGCGTAGAACGCCGTCGCCGCCGCACCCGCCCTGGCCTTGTCGCCGAGCGACTTGTCGGGGTCGATGATGTCGCCGGCCACGGAGAGGTGGGCGTCCACCGCCTCGCGCGCGATCAGCAGATGCATGATCTCGGTGGAGCCCTCGAAGATGCGGTTGATGCGCAGGTCGCGCAGCAACTGCTCGGTGGGGACGGCGCGTTCGCCTCGTGCGGCCAGGGACTCGGCGGTCTCGAAGCCGCGTCCGCCGCGAATCTGGACCAGTTCGTCGGCGATGAGCCAGGACATCTCGGAGCCGTAGAGCTTGGCGAGGGCCGCCTCGATGCGGATGTCGTTGCGGTCCTCGTCGGCCATCTGGGACGCCAGGTCGACGACGGCCTCCATGGCGAAGGTGGTCGCCGCGATGAAGGAGATCTTCGCGCCCACCGCCTCGTGCCTGGCGACCGGCTTGCCCCACTGCTCCCGGACGGCGGACCACTCGCGGGCGATCTTCAGGCACCACTTCCCGGCGCCGACGCACATCGCGGGCAGCGACAGACGGCCGGTGTTCAGCGTGGTCAGGGCGATCTTCAGGCCGGAGCCCTCGGGGCCGATGCGGTTCGCCGCGGGCACCCGGACCCGGTGGAAGCGGGTCACGCCGTTCTCGATGCCGCGCAGGCCCATGAAGGCGTTGCGGTTCTCGACGGTGATGCCCTCGGCATCCGCCTCGACGACGAACGCGGTGATGCCGCCCTTGTGGCCCTCGGACTTGGGGACCCGGGCCATCACCACGAGGAGGTCGGCGACGACGCCGTTGGTCGTCCACAGCTTCACGCCGTCGAGCACGTAGTCGTCGCCGTCGGGCACGGCCGTGGTGGCCAGGCGCGCGGGGTCGGAGCCGACGTCGGGCTCGGTGAGCAGGAAGGCCGAGATGTCGGTGCGGGCCAGGCGCGGCAGGAACGTGTCCTTCTGCTCCTGGGTGCCGAAGATCTTCAGCGGCTGCGGTACGCCGATCGACTGATGCGCCGAGAGCAGCGCGCCGATGGCGGGGCTCACGGACCCGACCAGGGCCAGGGCCTTGTTGTAGTACACCTGGGTGAGGCCCAGGCCGCCGTACTTGGTGTCGATCTTCATGCCGAGGGCGCCGAGTTCCTTGAGGCCCTCGATGACCTCGTCCGGGATCCGGGCCTGGCGCTCGATGAGCGCGCCGTCGATCTTCGTCTCGCAGAAGTCCCGCAGTCTGGCGAGGAACTCCTCGCCGCGCTGCACGTCCTCGGAGGCCGGCAGCGGATGGGGGTGGATCAGGTCGAGCCGGAAACGGCCGAGGAACAGTTCCTTGGCGAAGCTGGGCTTGCGCCAGCTCTGCTCGCGCGCGGCCTCGGCGACCTGGCGTGCCTCACGCTCGGTGACCTTCGGTGCCCCTGTGGCCTCGGGGGACACAGTGACCTTCGGGGCGTCCTGCGGAGTGGATGGTGCGGACATGAGGGACTCACCTCGCCGCTGTCGGAGGGCGGCCGGACCGGAATTACCGACCGGTGCTACTCGTCCGTATCTACCCGAATACCGGCCGCCTCACCAGTCCTGCGGGGCAGCCGGGTGGATCCTGCCCGCCTACCACAGAAAGACGGCCGGAGCCCCCGCACAGTGGGCTCCGGCCGTCGGTCCGGGACGTACTACAGGGCGAGTCCGGTGAGGACCAGCACCCGCTCGTACGTGTAGTCGTCCATCGCGAACCTCACACCCTCGCGGCCCACGCCGGACTGCTTGGCGCCGCCGTAGGGCATCTGGTCGGCGCGGTAGGACGGGACGTCGCCGACGATCACGCCACCGACCTCCAGCGCCCGGTGGGCGCGGAAGGCGGTCTGCAGGTCGTGGGTGAACACGCCCGCCTGGAGGCCGTACTTGGAGTTGTTGACCGCCGCGAAGGCCTCGGCCTCGCCGTCGACGCTCTGCACGGTGAGGACCGGCCCGAAGACCTCCTCGCAGGCGAGGGTCGCGTGCGCCGGCACGCCGGTGAGCACGGTCGGCGCGTAGGAGGCCCCGTCCCGCTTGCCGCCGGTGAGGAGCTGGGCGCCGGCCTCGACGGCCTCGTCGACCCAGGACTCGACGCGCCTGGCGGCGTCCTCGCTGACCAGGGGGCCGACGTCGGTGGTCGGGTCGGACGGGTCACCGGTGTGCTGCGCCTCGACCGCCGCGACGATCTTCGGCAGCAGCCGGTCGTACACGGAGGCGTCGGCGATCACGCGCTGCACGGAGATGCAGGACTGGCCGCCCTGGTAGTTGGAGAAGGTGGCGATACGGGTCGCCGCCCAGTCCAGGTCCTCCTCGGAGGCGAAGTCGGCGAGGACGACGGCCGCGCCGTTCCCGCCGAGCTCCAGCGTGCAGTGCTTGCGCGGCACCGAGTCCATGATCGCGTAGCCGACCTTGTCGGAGCCGGTGAACGAGATGACCGGGAGGCGCTCGTCCTGGACGAGGGCGGGCATCTTGTCGTTCGGGACCGTGAGCACCGACCAGGAGCCCGCGGGAAGGTCGGTCTCGGCGAGCAGCTCACCGAGGATCAGACCGGACAGCGGGGTGGCCGGAGCGGGCTTGAGGATGATCGGCGCGCCGACCGCGATGGCCGGGGCGATCTTGTGGGCGCACAGGTTCAGCGGGAAGTTGAACGGCGCGATGCCGAGGACGACGCCCTTCGGGAAGCGGCGGGTGAGGGCGAGGCGCCCCTGGCCACCGGCGTCCGTGTCGAGGCGCTGGGCCTCGCCGCCGTTGAAGCGGCGGGCCTCCTCGGCGGCGAAGCGGAACACGGAGATCGCGCGGCCGACCTCGCCGCGGGCCCACTTGACGGGCTTGCCGTTCTCGGCGGAGATCAGCTGGGCGATCTCCTCGGTGCGCTCGGCGAGACGCCGGGAGACGTGGTCGAGGGCGGCGGCGCGGACGTGGGCCGGGGTCGCGGCGAACTCGTCCACGACGGCATGGGCTGCGGCAACGGCCTCCTCGACCTGGGCGTCGGTCGGGACGGCGACCGTGCCGACGAGACGGCCGTCCCAGGGGGAGGTCACGTCGAAGGTCGTCTCGCCGGTGGCCTGGCGGCCGGCGAGCCAGAAGGCGTGGGTGGACGTCATTTGGGGGTCCCGGCCCTTCCGAAGTAGTGGGTTGCCTCTCCCCACACGGTAGGGCGGCCGGGCCGGATCGTGGGTTGTCCGCGTTGGAGTGGTCGGCCGGGTCGCCCTGCCGCTTTGGCGAGTGCGCGGGTCACCGTGGACGTCAGCGACGGCGTTCGGTACTGACGATCAGACAGACGCCGGCGACGACGACCGCGCCGCCCACGGCGATCGGCCAGGTCAGCCGCTCACCGAGGACGAGCGCGCCGAGAAGTACGGCGACGACCGGGTTGACGTAGGCGTACGTGGCCACGAGCGAGAGCGGGGCGGAGTGCAGCAGCCAGGCGTACGCCGTGAACGCGATCAGCGAGCCGAAGACGACGAGGTAGGCGAGGGCGGTCCAGGAGCGGCCCGAGACCTCGGCGAGCACGAGGTCCCGCTGTTCACCGCGGCCCAGGGCGACGAGCAGGCAGCCGATGCCGCCCGCGACCATCTCGTAGGCGCTCGCGGCGAACGGGTTGGCCGGCATGGGGATGCGGGAGGAGGAGAAGGAGCCGACCGACCACATGACGGTCCCGGCGATCACGGTCAGCACGCCCCAGAGGCGGACGTCGCCGCTCAGGCCCGGCAGGGTCAGCACGGCGAGCCCCGCGAGCCCGAGGAGGACGCCACCGTACGCACCGGTGCCCGGGCGCTCGCCGGACGCCCGCCGCAGGACGACGACCCAGGCCGGGACGACGGCGACCAGGAGCGCGGCGAGTCCGGAGGGGACGGCCGTCTCGGCGAGGACGACGAGACCGTTGCCGCCGAGGAGCAGCAGCAGTCCGACCACGGCGGCGGAGACCAGCTGGGCCCGGGTGGCGCGGAGCGCGGACGGTCCCTGCCGCCAGGCGACGATCGCGGCGAGGATCAGCCCAGCTGCGACGAACCGCGCACCGGCGGACAGGAACGGCGGCATGGTCTCGACGACCACGCGGATACCGAGGTACGTGGAGCCCCACACGACGTAGACGATGGCGAGCGCGGCCCAGACCGGGCCGGATATCCGGCCCGGTCCGCGCGCGGGGGCGGACGCGGCCTCGACGGCGGACGCGGCACCGGGTTCGGAGGTGAGGGCGGCACCGGGTTCGGTAAGGGGCGGGGGGCCGGCTCCGGCGGGAGGTTCGGCGGCGGGTCTGCTCGCGCCGGGGGCGTCTGGAGCGGGGGTGCCGGGAGCGGGGGTGCCGGCACCTGCTGCGGGTTGCGTCATCGGTCCTTCTCGTCTCGTCTCGTTCGTCGCTCGTCTCGCCCGTCTCGTGAAACGGCCGGGTGGATGGCTCCCCGTCCGGCCGGTGATCACGAGGCAGGACCTTAGGCAGTCCGGCGACCGAACACCACGTTTTCTGCCCGACTTCGGGCAGCGGAAGGCCGGCTTCTTCCGACGGCTGACGGGCTGGGGTGGTCATCGGCGGCGGTGAGCACGGCTCCGAAGCCGGCCCCCGAACCGCGCGGCCGCTGGTGGGGGGCCGGGCGGGGGACCGCCGCCCGGCGGTTGGGCGGGCCTCGGAGAGCCTGCGGCTGCGGCTCGTGGGTGGCCTCCGGGCCGGCGCCAGGACTGCCGGCCGACGGGTGGCCGGAGGCCGGCCGCGCCGTCGAGGCCGCTCCCGGCCCCGGCCCGGGCGCCCGCGGCCTACTCCGGTGCCGGTGCCGGGAGCGGGCTCTCGGTCGCCTTGAGGGCCAGCCAGAGCTCCATGCGCACGTCCGGGTCGTCCAGGGAACGGCCGAGGATCTCCTCGACGCGCCGCATGCGGTAGCGCAGGGTGTGCCGGTGGACGCCCAGGTCGGCCGCGGCCGCGTCCCACTGGCCGTGGCGGGAGAGCCAGGCGCGCAGCGAGGCCACGAGGTCGCCGCGGCCGGTCGCGTCGTGCTCCCGCAGGGCTCGCAGCATCCCGTCCGCGAAGGCGCGCACCGCGTCGTCGGCGAGCAGCGGCAGCACGGAACCCGCCGCGAGGTCCTCGTGCTCGACGAGCGCCCGGCCCCGCCTGCGGGCGACGGAGAGCGCCTGCTCGGCCTGCTTGTACGCCGTGGCTGCCGCGATCGGCCCGGCCGGCGCCGACATGCCGACGACGACCCCCGCCTCCTCCGTCTCGCGTTCGGTGTACGGCTCACAGGCGAGCGCGACCGCTCCCCCGTCCGCGGCGAGGACCACGAGCCGGTCGTCGCTCTCCCACACGGTCAGCACGGACTCCCCGGCCCGGGATGCGGCGGACTCCAGCGCTTCGGCGAAGGCCTGCACGGGGTGCTCGGCCGTCGGGTCCGGCTCCCCCGCCGGTTCGGCGACGAGCAGCCGGAAGGGGGCGTCCAGGAGCCCTCCGTACAGGTCCCCCGCGACCGTCCTGGCGTGGTCCGGCTGGCCGGAGAGCATCATCCTCAGCACCGCCGCGCCGAGCCGCTGCTCGGCGGCCTGCAGCGAACGCGACCGTTCCGTCGTCAGCGTCAGCAGCGCCACCGCGGAGTGCACGGCGTAGCGCTCGGCGGTGCCCAGCGGCGCCCCCGTGCCGACCGCGAGTGCACCGCGGACCCGCCGGCCGGTGCCCAGCGACTGGAGTTCGACGCGGTCGTCCGTCCCGCCGACGACCGCGCTGGCGGGCGCGGGGCGCTCCCGCAGCCGCTCCACGTCCCCCGTGAGCCGGGCCGCGCGCCGGGTGGCCCATTCGGGGGCGGCGGCGACGACGGCGCCGGAGGCGTCGTAGAGGGCGGCCCAGCCGTCCACGTGCGAGGCGAGGCGGGAGAGCAGGGCCGCGGGACCCTCGGCGAGCGCGGCGCGCGTCAGCTCCCGCTGGGCCTCGAAACCCGCCGTGACGGACCGGTACTGGTCGGCGGCGATGGCCGCGGACACCGCCTTGCTGATGGCCAGGAACGGTGTGCGCCGGGGCACTTCGAGGAGGGGGAAGTCCTCGGTCTCGGCCGCCTCCAGCAGCGCGTCGGGGATGTCTTCGTAATTGACCCCGACGGCGAAGCCCAGCCCCGCGACCCCCGCGCCCGCGAGCCGCCGCACATAACGGCGCATCGACTCCCGGTCGGCGGCGTCGAGCGTCATCGCGGTGACGAGCAGCAGCTCGCCGCCCTCCATGTACGGCACGGGGTCCGCCAGCTCGCTGGCGTGGACCCAGCGCACCGGCGTCCCCAGACGGTCCTCCCCCGCGCGCACGGTCAGCTTGAGCGCGGAGTGCTGGACGAGGGACGCGAGGGTGACCGGCATGGGACCGCGGGCTTTCGACGGAGGATGAGTGCTTCTGGGGCCATTTCGCCGTCCCGTATGAACGGCGTACCTCGATTCTGCCACCGCGTACGGGTGCCCGGCTCAGTTCCGCAGATCCACCAGGAGCGGAGGGGCGTGCTCGCCACGCACCGACGTCAGGGAGAGCACGGCGTGCCCGGCCGGCACCGAGTGCGCCAGCTCGGAGGCCGACCAGCGCTCCCGCTCGACCTCACGGACCGTCACCGCCTCGGCCGTCGCGGCCTTGCCCGTCACGACCCGGCGCATGAAGTGCAGGGCCTTGGTCAGCGGCTCGTCGGAGACGATCTGCCGATTGGTCACGTCCTTGGTCTGCACCCACTCCTTGCCCCAGGACTCGGCGAACCGGCCGCCGTCCCACGGCCCGAGCCCGGCGAACGCCATCCGGCAGCCCACCGCGCCCAGCAGCGGCCCGCGCAACGGCTCGGGGACGTCCTCCAGGGTGCGCAGCGTCAGCACCACCCCCGCGTGCGCGGAGCGCAGCCGCTGCACGGCCCTGACCGAGTCGGGCGTGACCGTGTGGGTGGCGTCGTCCAGGACCAGACAGGCGAACAGGGAGCGGTCCGAGCGGCTGAGCACGGCCTCCGTGAACTGGGCGAGGACGAGCCGGGCGATGATCCGTGACGCCTCGGCGTGGCCGCGTTCGGGGAGGTCGATCCGGACCCGCAGCGGGTGCTCGACGGCACGCAGCGAGAACTGCCGGCCGGGCTCCTCGGTGCGGAAGAAGCGGGCGAACGCGGGCCGGTCGAGGAACGCGATCCGCTCCGCGAGCAGCACCCCGATGTCGTCGGCGCGCTCCGACTGCCGTGCCCGGGCGTCGAGTTCGCGCAGCTGCGAGGTCGCGCCCGCGGTCTGCAGGGCGGTGCGCAGCCCGTCCAGCGCCCCGGGCGCGCCGCCGAGGAGGTCGCGCAGCTCGGGAACGGCCGGGAAGTGGCCGTGGACACCGCGGTACGGCCCGATGAGCTGCGCGAGGGCCGTGGCGGCCCGCCGGCCGTCGGCCGTCAGATCCCCGACGAGCGCCTCGGCGAGGACGCGGGCGGCCTCATCGGGGTCGTCGCTGCCGCCGTAGAGGTCGAGGTCGTGCGTGGACTCCGGCCGTCCGGGGGCGATGACCAGGTCGAACGCGTCGTCGGGAGCGAGCGCCGTGCCGTGCGCGGTGACCGCCACGACGGCGGCGCGGTTCGCCAGCGCCTGCAGGCACATGGCCTCCACGACCGGCCGCACGAGCCGCACGGTCTTCCCCGCCCCCGACGGCCCGACGGCGAGCAGCGAGGTGCCGAGCAGCGCGGGCTCGAGGGCGACCCCCGTGGTGCGGCGGGCGTAGGGGTTACGGGGGTGGTCGGCGGCGGTGCCGATCCTGACCTGGTTGGTGGCGAGGTCGTGCACCGCGGTGCGTACCGGCAGGTCCCGCACCCCGGAGGGATGCGCACAGGCCGCCGCGCCCTCCGCGCGGACCACGTCCGTGAAGGCCGCCAGCCGTTCGGGGGTGGTCCGCACCCCCTGCCAGGCGCGGCGGATCCGCGCGTAGTCGACGTCGCCGAGCGAGCCCTTCCGGGTCGCCTCCGCCAGGGTGCGGGCCGTGTCGTCCAGACCGGCGGAGCGCAGGTCGGGCCAGTCGGCGGGGTCCTCCTTCGGCGGGGGCGGCGGGGCGGGCACGTCCCTCTTGCGCGCGTAGCGGCGCCAGATCTCGGGCACGTGGCCCATCCGGGCGAAGAGGACGAGGAGTCCGCCGCCGACGAGGGCGTAGTACACGTAGCTCGCCGTGGCCCACAGCGGAGGGTCGGCGCGCCAGGAGTCCGGGGTGAGCACCAGGAGCGGCCAGAGCCAGTAGCGGCCGAGGTAGCCGTTCCACAGCAGTGACCAGAGCAGCCAGCCGGCGAGCAGGGCGATCAGCGCGCCGGTGAAGAGCCGCCTCGCCGGGACGAGCTCCGGCTCCTCCTCCGGGCGCGGCCGGTGCCCCAGCCGCCACACGCCCGGCTCGGCGTCGGGCCGGGGGGTGCGCAGCCAGTCCGCGACGGACCGTCCGGTACCCGTCGGCGCCGGGGCCTGGGACGGGACCGGCGGGACGGCGGGCGGCAGCGGCGGTGGGCCCGCGGGACGCGGGACGGGCCGCGCGCTGCCGGTGCCGCCGGATCGGGCCCCGCGTGCGTCGTACGTGCCTTCGGTCTCCATGAACCCCTGCCCCCTGACCAGCCAGGTCCGCGCGTCTGTGCCACCGTCAATCTAGTGCCCGCCGCCGGGGAGTTCAGCGATCCCGCACCGTGAGTGCGGGGGTTGGCGCGGATGCGGCGCGGAGCCGGTACCGCCGCCCCGCCGGGGTCGCGCGGTCCGCCCTCGAGTCCGTCCCTGCGCACTCCGGTCCCCGTCGGCACGCCGGCCGGCCCCAGCCTGCGCGCGACCGCCGGCCCGAACGCCCCGACCTGCGTGCGCGCGCTCCCCCCCGCCCGTGCCGTGAGGCAGTCCCACGCGCACGCCCTCCCGCCCCGGCAGCCCCGGCAGCCCGGCCGGGTGTCCGCCCTCCTGTGCACGGCACGGCCCCGACGGCCCGCCCCTCCTCGCCGTCCGGCCCGCCGACAAGCCGGGATCCGCGCGGCGACGCGTGCCCTGTCCGAGCGGTGGTCACAGGCACGCCTCCGCCCCGACGGCCCCGGTCAGCGGCCCGTCCCGCCCCTCCCCTCGGCGCTCTATGTCCGTCGCGGACAAGGACACGCCCCCACCACTACCGAACGGAGCATGCCGGACCCCCTGGCCCGGACCTAGCCTGCGAAGAAAGAAGAAGTGCGTCCGGAAACACCCCCAGGAGCCCTCATGAGCGCAATTCCGCAGGAGCGCCGCGTCGTCACCGCCATCCCCGGCCCCAAGTCGCAGGAACTGCAGGCCCGCCGTCTGTCCGCGGTCGCGGCCGGTGTGGGCTCCGTGCTGCCGGTGTTCACCGCCCGCGCCGGCGGCGGCATCATCGAGGACGTCGACGGCAACCGTCTGATCGACTTCGGGTCCGGTATCGCCGTGACCACCGTGGGCGCGTCCGCCGAGGCCGTCGTACGCCGCGCCTCCGCGCAGCTCGCGGACTTCACCCACACCTGTTTCATGGTCACGCCCTACGAGGGCTACGTCGAGGTCTGCGAGGCCCTGGCCGAGCTCACCCCGGGCGACCACGCCAAGAAGTCGGCGCTGTTCAACTCCGGCGCCGAGGCCGTCGAGAACGCCGTCAAGATCGCGCGTGCGTACACCAAGCGCCAGGCCGTCGTCGTCTTCGACCACGGCTACCACGGCCGCACCAACCTCACCATGGCGCTGACCGCGAAGAACATGCCGTACAAGAACGGCTTCGGGCCCTTCGCCCCCGAGGTCTACCGCGTCCCGGTCGCCTACGGCTACCGCTGGCCCACGGGCCCGGACAACTGCGGCCCCGAGGCCGCCGCCCAGGCCATCGACCAGATCAGCAAGCAGATCGGCGCCGACAACGTCGCCGCGGTCATCATCGAGCCCGTCCTCGGCGAGGGCGGCTTCATCGAGCCCGCGAAGGGCTTCCTCCCGGCGATCGCGCAGTTCGCCAAGGACAACGGCATCGTCTTCGTCGCGGACGAGATCCAGTCCGGCTTCTGCCGCACCGGCCAGTGGTTCGCCTGCGAGGACGAGGGCATCGTCCCGGACCTGATCACCACCGCCAAGGGCATCGCCGGCGGCCTGCCGCTGTCCGCCGTCACCGGCCGCGCCGAGATCATGGACGCCGCGCACGCGGGCGGCCTCGGCGGCACCTACGGCGGCAATCCGGTCGCCTGCGCCGGTGCGCTCGGCGCCATCGAGACCATGCGCGAGCAGGACCTCAACGGCAAGGCCAAGCGCATCGAGGAGGTCATGAAGGGCCGCCTGTCCGCGATGGCCGAGAAGTTCGACGTCATCGGCGACATCCGCGGCCGCGGCGCCATGATCGCCATCGAACTGGTCAAGGACCGCGCCTCCAAGGAGCCGAACCCGGAGGCCGCCGGCGCGCTCGCCAAGGCCTGCCACGCCGAGGGCGTCCTCGTCCTCACCTGCGGCACCTACGGCAACGTGCTCCGTTTCCTGCCCCCGCTGGTGATCGGCGAGGACCTGCTCAACGAGGGCCTGGACGTCATCGAGACGGCGCTCGCGGGCGTCTGAGCGGGACGCGCGAGGGGTTACCGCCCGTCATCGCGCGCTCTCTGTGAAGAACGTGTGGGGGGCCAATGGCGGGATGGCATTCCCGCTGTCGGTCCCCCTCCTGCTGCCGTACGGTTTTCGCAGATGAGAGAAACACCCCGCTCGCAGGAGACTGCGGGCGACTCCATGGCGTGGCCTCCCCAGCCCCGCCCTGGCCGTGCCCTCGCGCACACCACCGGAGCTTCGTGCTCCGGATCACCTCTCCGATCGGATGGCCGCCCGCCCCAAACCCCCCGGGGCGCGCGGCAAACCGGTCCCCACGGCCGCCCCGGAACCACCCCCCCTGTTCCGGGGCGGCCGACCTCCTTCTTCCGGTCGGCGTTCCTCCTCCGGCCTCCCTTCTTCCGGCCGCCCGGCGGCGCCGCCGCCGTCGCGGCGGTGTGCGCCGTCCTCTTCGCTCTGATCACCTGGCAGGTCGTGGCCCACGGGCCGCTGCGTGCGCTGGACGAGCGCGTCGACCGGGCGGTCGTGGGCGACGGCCCCGCGGGCCTCACCGAGTTCCTCGCCGATCTCGGCAACATGCAGGTCGCGCTGCCGGTGCTGGCCTCGGCCGTCGGCCTGGCGCTGTACCGGCGCAGACGGGTCCCCGCGGCGGCGGTCGTCGTCGCCATGGCCCTCGTACCGGCGCTCGTGGTGCCGCTGAAGGCGCTGACCGACCGGCCCGGTCCGCTGACCCCGGAGACGGGGTACTTCCCGTCGGGCCACGCCGCGACCGCGGTGGTGGCGTACGCCGGGGCGGCCCTCCTCGTCGGCCGGTGGCTGACGCCCGTCGCCGTGCTGCTCACGGTGGCGACGGGCATCGGTCTGGTGCTGCGCGGCTACCACTGGCCGCTGGACGTCCTCGGCAGCTGGTCCCTGTGCGGGGTGCTGCTCGCCGGTGTGGTCCTGGTCAGCTCCAGGGGTAGGCGTCGAAGTTCCGCTGGAACTCCCAGCCGCCGAACCGGTCCCAGTTGATCGACCAGGTCATCAGTCCGCGCAGCGCGGGCCAGGTGCCGTGGGTCCGGTAGGAGCCGCAGTTCGCCTTCCTGGTCAGGCAGTCCAGGGCCTTGGTGACCTCGGCGGGCGGGGTGTGCCCGTTCCCCGCGGTGGTGGCGGCGGGCAGGCCGATGGCGACCTGGTCGGGGCGGAGGGCGGGGAAGAACCGCTCGGCGTTGCCCGCGACCGGGAAGCCCGTGAGCAGCATGTCGGTCATGGAGATGTGGAAGTCCGCGTTCCCCATGGTGTGGTACTGGTTGTCGAGGCCCATGATCGGCCCCGAGTTGTAGTGCTGGACGTGCAGCAGCGTCAGATCGTCGCGCAGGGCGTGGATGACGGGCAGATAGGCACCGGCGCGCGGGTCCTGGCCGCCGAACGGACCGGAGCCGTAGAACTGGTAGCCGAGCTGGACGAAGAAGGTCTCCGGGGCCATCGTCAGCACGAAGCCACTGCCGTACCGGGCCTTGAGGGTCTTCAGGGCCGAGATCAGGTTGACGACGACCGGCGAGGTGGGGTTGCGGAAGTCGGTGTCGCCGGTGGCGAGCGACAGCGAGTGGCCCTCGAAGTCGATGTCGAGGCCGTCGAGGCCGTACTCGTCGATGATCCTCGAGACGGACGAGACGAAGGTGTCCCGGGCCGCCGCCGTGGAGAGCTGGACCTGGCCGTTCTGGCCGCCGATGGAGATGAGGACCTTCTTGCCGGCGGCCTGCTTGGCCTTGATGGCGGCCTTGAAGTCGGCGACGGACTCGACGCCGGGGCACTCGCTCGCCGGGCACAGGTTGAAGCGGATGTCGCCGGAGGTCACCGAGGTGGGTTCGCCGAACGCGAGGTTGATGACGTCCCAGGAGTCGGGGACGTCGGCCATGCGGGTGTAGCCGGAGCCGTTGGCGAAGCTCGCGTGCAGATAGCCGACCAGGGCGTGGGCGGGCAGCCCCGGCCCGGGTCCGGTGCCTCCGTTCGCCGTCGTGGCGGTGACCGTCGCGGACTTCGGGGACTCGCCCGCGCTGTTGGCGGCGGTGACCTGGAAGGCGTAGGAGGTGGCGGGTGCCAGGCCGGTGACGGTGGCCGAGGTCCCGGTCACCGAGAGGACCCTCGTGCCGCCGCGGTGGACGTGGTAGCCGGTCGCGCCGGACACGGGCGACCAGGACAGCGGCACTGTCGAGGACGTGGGTGTGCCCGCGACGAGCCCGGTGGGCGCGGCGGGCACCTGGACCGGGGTGCCGCCCGGGCCGTACAGCGACAGGTCGTCGGCCTGGTAGGCACCGGTGCCGTACCAGCCGTGGGTGTGGATCGTGACGGACGTGGTGCCGGCGCCGGTGCGGAACGTCGTCGTCAGCTTCTGCCAGTCGGGGGCCGACTGGGTCCAGGTGGAGACGTCGGTCGTGCCGGTGCCTGTGGCGCCCAGGTACACATAGCTGCCGCGCACCCAACCGCTCAGCGTGTAAGAGGAGTTCGGCTGCACGCCGACGGTCTGGGAACACTTGGCGTTGTCGCTGCCGGCCGGGGTCGCCTGCAGCGCCTTGGCTCCGCCGTGCACGGGCGAGGAGACGACGGCGCCGCTGCCGGCCGTGCAACTCCAGCCGTCCAGGCCGGACTCGAAGCCGCCGTTGCGGGCGAGTTCGGCGTCGGCGGCCGCGGCGCCGCCGGCCGTGGCGACGAGCCCGCCCGCCGCGAGCACGGCCGCGACGACGACGGCGAGGGGTCTGGCGCGGTCCACAACTGCCTCCGGGGAGTGGGGGGATGAGGAGTGGAGCGCGCACAACATGGTCCAGACCAATCGGCTTGTCAAGACCTCTGACGGCCTCCTCGCCCTTCATCCCGCTCCCCGTCGGTTCCGGCGACGACCGCGGCCGCCTCGTGCATCGACAGCTCCAGCAGTGCGGGGTCGGTGAGGGTCCCCGACCCGTCCGGGAGAACCAGCCAGCGCACACCCCCGGCGGTGCGCCCCGGGTACGGCAGTACCACCCAGGCGCCCGGCCCCACGGCGTGCGTGCCCGTGCCGACCCAGCGCTCGGACGTGCCCGGCGGCACGAAGAAGCCCAGGCGCGGCCCCGGCGCGCGGCCGCGTGAGGTCGCGCCGAAGTCGGCGAGGACCGGTCCCGGCCGGTCCGTGAGCCGCGTGAGCACGTCCAGTGTCGGCCCGGCGATCCCGCCGGGCAGGACGAGCACGTCCCAGAGCCGCCCCGTGGGAAAGAGGGCGACGCCTCTGGGGTCGCCCTCCCAACGCCTGCGCCAGTCGTCGGGGTCGGGCGCCGCCGACACCAGCCAGTCCACCGCCGCACCGGCCCCCTGGCCCCCGGTTCCCGTCATCTCCCACAGCCTCCCGTTCCGTGCGCCTCGCCGCGTGCGCGGTCCGTGCGTTCACCCGGGGAGAGCGGGAACGGTCCGCACTATGACGCGGGTTCGGGAAACCGGTGGAGAAAATCCGCCGAGGTGGTCGCGACCGACCGTGACACGGCACGGCCGGCGGCCGGGCGCCCCGTGGCGCGCGGCCGCCGGCCGTACCCGGCGAGGTGTCAGCTGTCGAAACCGAGTCCGAGGCGGTCCATCGCCCTCAGCCACAGGTTGCGCCGGCCGCCGCGGGCGTCCGCCCGGGCCAGGGACCACTTGGTGATGCCGATCCCCGCCCAGGCCACCGGCTCCGGCGGGAAGGGCAGCGGCTTCCTGCGGACCATCTCCAGCTCCGTGCGCTCGGTCCGCTCACCGGCGAGCAGGTCGAGCATCACGTCGGCGCCGAAGCGGGTGGCGCCCACACCGAGCCCGGTGTACCCGGCGGCGTAGGCGACCTTTCCGCCGTGCGCGGTGCCGAAGAACGCCGAGAAGCGCGAGCAGGTGTCGATCGCGCCGCCCCAGGCGTGGCTGAAGCGCAGGCCCTCCAGTTGCGGGAAGCACTCGAAGAACTGGCCCGCCAGTTTCAGATACGTCTCCGGCCGGTGGTCCAGCTCTGCGGTGACCTTCCCGCCGTACGGGTAGATCGCGTCGTAGCCGCCCCACAGGATCCGGCCCTCGGCGGTGATCCGGAAGTAGTGGAACTGGTTGGCGCTGTCGCCGAGGCCCTGCCGGTTGCGCCACCCGACGGCGTCGCGCTGCTCGGCCGAGAGCGGCTCGGTCATCAGCGCGTAGTCGTACACCGGCACGGTGTACGGGCGGATCCGCTTGACGAGCGACGGGAAGACGTTCGTGCCGAGCGCGACCCGGCGGGCGAAGACCCGGCCGTAGGACGTGCGCACGGCCATGCCGGCGCCCGCCGAGGACAGGTCGAGGGCCCGGGTGTTCTCGTAGATCCGTACACCGAGGTCGAGGCAGGCCCGCTTCAGACCCCAGGCGAGTCTGGCCGGGTGGAGCATGGCCACCCCCTCCCGGTCCCACAACCCGCCGAGGAAGGTCGGCGAGTCGACCTCGGCGCGCACGGCGTCGCGGTCCAGCAGTTCCAGGCCGCCGAAGCCGAGCCGGCCGGCCTCCTCGTGCATCTCGCGGAGCTCGTCGAGCTGGTGTGGCTCGGTCGCCACGTCGATCTCGCCGGTGCGCTCGAAGTCGCAGTCGATGCCGTACGCGGCGACGGCGGCCTCGATGGCGTCGAGGTTGCGCGCGCCGAGGTCCTCGAGCTTCGCCATGTCGCCCGGCCAGCGGGCCAGCCCGTTGGCGAGACCGTGGGTCAGGGACGCTGCGCAGAAGCCGCCGTTGCGGCCCGAGGCGGCCCAGCCCACCTCGCGCCCCTCGATCAGGACGACATCCCGCTGCGGGTCGCGCTCCTTGGCGAGCAGCGCGGTCCACAGTCCGCTGTAGCCGCCGCCGACGACGAGCAGATCGGTCTTCTCGTCGCCGGTGAGGGCGGGCAGGGCGGCGGGCTTGCCGGGGTCTTCCAGCCAGAACGGGACGGGCTGGGCGTCCGAGAGTGATGAGGCAAAGGTCATGGCTGCTGGGGCCATGGTTTCCACTCCTTCGGGGTGCTACTTGGGCAGTGCCGTCTTCCTCCGCCGGCCGCTGATGACCTGGCCGGCGACGACGACGATGACGGCGAGGGCGAACATGGCCGTACCGATGACGTTGATCTGCACGGGCGTACCGCGCTGGGCGGAGCCCCAGACGAACATCGGGAAGGTGACGGTGTTGCCCGAGTTGAAGTTGGTGATGATGAAGTCGTCGAACGAGAGCGCGAAGGCGAGCATCGCGCCCGCGGCGATGCCGGGCGCCGCGATCGGCAGTGTGACCCGCAGGAAGGTCTGCACCGGTCCCGCGTAGAGGTCCCTGGCGGCCTCCTCCAGCCTCGGGTCCATCGACATCACCCGGGCCTTGACCGCCACCACGACGAAGCTGAGGCAGAACATGGTGTGCGCGATGAGGATGGTCGTCGGGCCCAGCTCCGCCCCCAGGTTGAGGAAGAGCGTCAGCAGCGAGGCCGCCATCACGACCTCGGGCATCGCCATGGGCAGGAAGATCAGGGAGTTGATCGCCCCGCGGGCCCGGAAGCGGTAGCGGACGAGCGCGAAGGCGATCATCGAGCCGAGGACCGTGGCGCCGATCGTCGCCCAGAGCGCGATCCACAGCGACAGGCTGAGCGAGTCGCACATGTCGGCCACACCGCACGGGTCCTTCCACGCGTCGGTGGAGAACTCCCGCCAGGAGTAGTTGAAGCGCCCGGCCGGCTTGTTGAAGGAGAACACCATCACGATGATGTTCGGCAGCACCAGGTAGGCGAGCGTGAGCAGACCCGCGATCACGACCAGGTTGCGTCGTATCCACGTCGTCGAGAGTCGCAGCATCAGACGAGATCCTCCGTACCGGCCCGGCGGATGTAGACCGTCACCATGATCAGCACGACGGCCATGAGAATGAACGACAGCGCGGCTGCGGTCGGATAGTCGAGCACCCGCAGGAACTGCGACTGGATGACGTTGCCGACCATCCGGGTGTCCGTGGAGCCGAGCAGTTCGGCGTTGACGTAGTCGCCGCTCGCCGGGATGAAGGTCAGCAGCGTCCCGGAGACCACACCCGGCATCGACAGCGGAAAGGTCACCCTGCGGAAGACGGTCGACGGCCTGGCGTAGAGGTCTCCCGCGGCCTCGTGGAGCCGCGGGTCGATCCGCTCCAGCGAGGTGTACAGCGGCAGGATCATGAACGGCAGGAAGTTGTAGGTCAGACCGGTGACCACGGCGAGCGGGGTGGCCAGCACTCGGTTCCCCTCGGTCATCCCGAGCCAGCCGGTCACGTCGAGGAAGCCGACGGTGTTGAGGACGTCCACGACCGGGCCGCCGTCCGCGAGGATCGTCTTCCACGCGAGCGTCCGGATGAGGAAGCTGGTGAAGAACGGCGCGATGACCAGCACCAGCAGCAGATTGCGCCAGCGTCCCGCCTTGAACGCGATGAGGTACGCCAGCGGATAGCCGAGCAGCAGACACAGGATCGTGGCCGTGCCGGCGTACAGCACCGACCGCAGGAACTGCGGGTAGTACTCGCTGAGGGCCTCCCAGTACGTCTGGAAGTGCCAGGTGACCTGGAAGCCCTTCTCCAGGGAGCCGGTCTGCACCGAGGTCGAGGCCTGGTAGACCATCGGCAGGGCGAAGAAGACCAGCAACCACAGGATGCCCGGCAGGAGCAGCCAGTACGGCACCAGCTTCCGGCGCACCGGCTGCTTGCGCAGGACCGGCTCGGGGGCGGCGGGCGCGGGCGAGGCCGGGGGTGCCTCGGTGACGGTCATGCGGACTCCTCCACCGTCTCCACGCCCGCGTCTATGTCCTGAGCCGCGTCGAGGCCGAACGTGTGCTCGGGATTCCAGTGCAGGACGACCTCGGCGCCGGGTACCAGGCGGGGGTCCCTCTCGATGTTCTGGACGTACACCTCGAGCTCCGGGCAGACCGGGCTGTCGATGACGAACTGGGTGGAGACGCCGATGAAGCTGGAGTCCGCGATCTTCCCGGTGAACCGGTTGCGGCCGTCGGCGATGTCACCGGCGTCGTCGGCGTGCGCCAGGGACATCTTCTCGGGCCGGACGCCCACGAGGAGTTTGCCTCCGGTACGGGGCCGGGTGGCACAGCGCGCGGCGGGCAGCCGCAGCTTGGCGTCGGCGGCGGTGACCACGACCTGTCCGCCGGCGGCCTCCGCGACCTCGGCCTCGATGAGGTTGGAGGTGCCGAGGAAGTTGGCGACGAACGTCGTCTGCGGGTTCTCGTAGAGCTCGGACGGGGCGCCGAGCTGCTCGACCCGGCCCCCGTTCATCACCGCGACCGTGTCGGCCATGGTCATGGCCTCCTCCTGGTCGTGGGTGACGTGGACGAAGGTGATGCCGACCTCGGTCTGGATGCGCTTGAGCTCCAGCTGCATCTGGCGCCGCAGCTTGAGGTCGAGGGCGCCGAGCGGCTCGTCCAGCAGCAGCACCTGCGGGTGGTTGATGAGCGCGCGGGCGACGGCGACGCGCTGCTGCTGGCCGCCGGAGAGCTGGTGCGGCTTGTGCCTGGCCTTGTCGCCGAGCTGGACGAGCTCCAGCATCTCGTCGACCTGCTTCTTCACGGACTTGATGCCGCGGCGGCGCAGCCCGAAGGCGACGTTCTCGTAGATGGTCAGGTGCGGGAAGAGGGCATAGCTCTGGAAGACGGTGTTCACCGGGCGCTTGTACGGCGGCAGGTCGGTGACGTCCTTGTCGCCGAGGAACACGGAGCCGGTGGTGGGGTCCTCCAGGCCGGCGATCATCCGCAGGGTGGTGGTCTTGCCGCAGCCGGAGGCGCCGAGCAGGGCGAAGAACGAGCCCTCGGGGACGGTCAGGTCCAGCGGGTGCACGGCCGTGAACGAGCCGTAGGTCTTGCTGATCCCGGTGAGGCGGACGTCTCCGCCCGCTGTCTTGTCAGTCATGGATCGCGGTCCCAGGTGTCGAGAGGGGAGCAGGGAAGCAGGAGGGGTCAGGCGCCGATGAGCTTGGCGAACTTCTCTTCGTACGCCGTCTCTTCCTCGCTGCTGAGCGAGCGGAAGGCATGGGACTTCGCGGCCATGGCCTTGTCCGGGAGGATCAGCGTGTTCTTGGCGAGCGCCGGGTCGATCTTGGCGAGCTCGGGGCCGACGCCCTCGACCGGGCAGACGTAGTTGATGTAGGCGGCGAGCTGGGCCGCGACCGGGAGCTCGTAGTAGTAGTCGATGAGCTTCTCGGCGTTGGTCTTGTGCCGGGCCCTGGCCGGGACCATCAGGTTGTCGCTGGAGGTCATGTAGCCGGCGTCGGGGATGACGAACTGGATGTCGGGGTTGTCCACGCGGAGCTGGACGAGGTCGCCGGCCCAGGCCAGACACGCGGCGATGTCGCCCTTGTCCAGGTCGGAGGTGTAGTCGTTGCCGGTGAAGCGGCGGATCTGCTTGGTGTCCACCGCCCTCTGGACCTTCGCGATCGCCGCGTTGTAGTCGTCGCCGGTGACCTTGCCCGGGTCCTTGCCCATGTCGAGCAGGGTCATCCCGATGGTGTCGCGCATCTCGGACAGGCAGGCGACCCGGCCCCGCAGCGACTTGTCCTCGAGCAGCTGGGAGACGCTCTCGATCCTCCGGCCGCCGGTCGCCTTGGAGTTGTAGGCGATGACGGTGGAGATCCCGGTCCAGGGGTACGAGTAGGCCCGCCCCGGGTCCCAGTCCGGGCTGCGGAACTGCGGCGACAGATGGGCGTATGCGTGCGGCAGGTTGGCGGGGTCGAGCTTCTGCGCCCAGCCCAGGCGGATGATGCGGGCGGCGAGCCAGTCGGTGACGTTGATCAGGTCGCGCCCGGTCTCCTGCCCGGCGGCGAGCTGCGGCCGGATCTTGCCGAAGAACTCGACGTTGTCGTTGATGTCCTCGGTGTACTTGACGCTGATCCCGGTGCGCTTGGTGAACGCGTCGAGCGTCGGGTGGCTCTTCTCGTCCTCGCTGATGTCGATGTACTGCGTCCAGTTGGAGAAGGTGATCTGCTTCTCCCGGGCCGAGTGGTCGTCGGAGGCCGCCGCCCCTTCGCCCTCGCGCTTGGCGGGCGGGATACCGCACGCGCTCAGCGCGCCCATGCCACCTATGGTGAGCGCGCCTATGCCCGTCGCTCGCAGCAGGGAGCGGCGGGAGAGCGCGCCCCGGCCGTTCCTCAAGCTCCGCCGCATAGCGGCCACCTGGGCCTCCGAGAGGCGCTCGGGCTGGTACTGCTTCATGCGCTGTGTTGCCTTTCGGGATGGGTCGCCGTCGGTCGTACGGCAGTGGCTGCTATCGGTCCCCGAAGATCGTGCGGTGCCAGTCCTTCCTGACCACCGCGGTGTTGTCGTACATCACATGCTTGACCTGCGTGTACTCCTCGAAGGAGTACACCGACATGTCCTTGCCGAACCCGCTGGCCTTGTAGCCGCCGTGGGGCATCTCGCTGATGATCGGGATGTGGTCGTTGACCCACACGCAGCCCGCCTTGATCTCGCGGGTGGCGCGGCCCGTGCGGTACACGTCACGACTCCAGGCGGAGGCGGCGAGCCCGTACGGGGTGTCGTTGGCGAGCGCGATGCCCTCGTCGTCGGAGTCGAACGGCAGGACCACCAGGACGGGTCCGAAGATCTCGGACTGGACGACCTCGCTGTCCTGGGCGGCGCCGGAGATCAGCGTGGGGAGGTAGTAGGCGCCCTTCGCCAGGTCACCGCCGGGTGCCTTGCCGCCGGTGACCACGGTGGCGTACGAGCGGGCCCGGTCGACGAAGCCGGCGACCCGGTCGCGCTGGGCGTGCGAGACGAGCGGGCCGAGGTCGGTGGACGGGTCGAAGGGGTCGCCGAGCCGGACGGTCGCCATCAGGTCGGCGACTCCGGCGACGAAGGCGTCGTGGAGGGGGCGCTGGACGTAGACGCGGGTCGCCGCGGTGCAGTCCTGACCGCTGTTGATCAGTGCGCCGGCGACCGCCCCGTGCACGGCGGCCTCGAGGTCGGCGTCGTCGAACACGACGAACGGGGCCTTGCCGCCGAGTTCCAGATGGAGCCGCTTGACGGTGGCCGTGGCGACCTCGGCGACCCGCTTGCCGACGGGCGTCGAGCCGGTGAACGAGGTCATGGCCACGTCCGGGTGTGCGACCAGGTGCTCGCCCGCCTCCCTGCCGGTGCCGGTGACGATGTTGAGGACGCCGTCGGGGATGCCCGCCTCGGTGGCGGCCTGGGCGAACATCAGCGAGGTCAGAGGTGTGATCTCGGCGGGCTTGAGGACGATGGTGTTGCCCGCGGCGATGGCCGGGAGGACCTTCCAGGCGGCCATCTGGAGCGGGTAGTTCCAGGGCGCGACGGAGCCGACGACGCCGATCGGCTCCCGGCGTACGTACGACGTGTGGTCTCCGCTGTACTCGCCCGCGGACTGGCCCTGGAGGTGGCGCGCGGCCCCCGCGAAGAAGGCGGTGTTGTCGACGGTCCCGGGGACGTCGAACTCCCGGCTCAGCTTGATCGGCTTCCCGCACTGGAGCGATTCCGCCTGGGCGAGGTCCTCGGCCTGCTCGGCGAGCACGGACGCGAAGCGGTGCAGGGCGTCGGAGCGCTCGCCGGGCGTCGCGCCGGCCCAGCCGGGGAACGCCGCCCGGGCCGCGGCGACGGCGGCATCGACGTCGTCGGTGCCCGCCAGGTCGTAGGCGAGCACCTGCTCCCCGGTGGCGGGGTCTACGATTGCGTGGTTACGTCCCGATGTGCCGGGGCGCAGCCTTCCGTCGATGTACTGTGCGCCGTCCTTGAAACGGTCCTGCACCTGGAAGCGGTTGCCCATGACGCTCTCCGTAGTTCCAGATCGAAGTGAGTGCCGATCCTGACAGAGCTCCACTTCGCCAACAAGTGATTCCGTAGTTGCCTTTTGGTTACGCGACGGAATCGGTCGACCATGTGTCGCGCCAGGGGGGAAATCCCCGGACGGAGTGTCAGTGGCGGATGCCAGACTCGCGTGCATGGGGATCACCGACGCGTCGGCCGCGGGGCTGATGGAGCAGGTCAGGAATGGCGGGCGGGTCAGATGGCTGCACTTCTGGGGCCACAGGCCGCGGCCCGACGGTGCCGTCGGCGCCAGTTGTCTGAGCCAGTGGTGGCCCGCTCCGTTCACGGTTGACGGAGTCGAGTACGCGACCGCCGAGCACTGGATGATGGCCCGCAAGGCGCGCCTCTTCGGCGACGCGGAGGCGGAGAGCAGGGCCGTGGCTGCCGCGAGCCCGGCCCAGGCGAAGAAGGAAGGCCGGCTCGTGCGCGGCTTCAGCGACGTCACGTGGGAGCGCGAGCGCTTCGGCATCGTCGTCGAGGGCAACGTCCACAAGTTCTCGCAGCACCCCGAGCTGTCCGCGTTCCTGCTCGGCACGGGCGAGCGGGTGCTGGTGGAGGCGAGTCCGATGGACCGCATATGGGGCATAGGCCTCGCGGCCGACGACGAGCGGGCGCGCGACCCGGCGCGCTGGCGCGGGCTGAATCTGCTCGGCTTCGCGCTGATGGAGGTGCGGGAGCGGCTGAGGACGGGCCGGACGGAGTGAAGGACCCCGGTGCCTCGCCTCCCGGGGTCGACCGGGGTACGGGGGTTCCGGCGGCGGGCGGGGCCGGGCGGCGCGGGGGACCGTCCGGCTCAGCGCGTCGCCGTGGCCACGGTCAGCGTCGTCGACCAGGGGTCGTCCTCGGACCGCTCGAGGATCTCCGGATCGTTCGCGACCGCCCAGATCAGGAAACCGAGGAAGGCGGCGCTGACCACGATGCCGATCGCGCCGAGGATGATCCCGGCGAGCGCCATGCCGCCGTTGTTCGCCTCGCCGCGCTGCGCACGGGCGCGACCGATGAAGCCGAAGATCAGCGCCAGGATTCCGAGGACGATGCCGAGGCCGTACATGCAGAACCCCACGACGGCGATGATGCCGAGCACCAGCGCCGCGATGCCCATGCCGTTCGCCGGGGGCGGGGCCCAGCCGCCCGCCCCGTAGCCGCCATGGCCCGGGTAGCCGGCGTGCGCCCCGTAGGACGGGCCGCCGTACGTGCCGCCCGGCGCACCGGCGGGATAGCCGTACGGGCCCGGCGCCGTCTGCCCGGGTCCGCCCGGGGCGATCGGCGGCGGGGGTACGGCGCCCCCGTCACCGCCGGCGCCCGACCCGGTACCGGGAGCCGCGAAGGGATCGCCGCCGGGCATGGAGGTGATCGTCGGCTGGTCGTGGACGCCCGACGGGCCGGCCGGCGAGGTGCCGCCGCGCCCCGGGCCGTCCTGCTTGCCCAGTTCGACCTTGTCCTGGTCCTGCGGGGTGCGGCGCTCCGGCGGGGCCCACGGGTCCTCGGGTCCGTTCGCGCCCGGCCGCTGGTCACTCCGGTCTGACATGGGCCTCCCCCATCGTGTACCTGCCATGCTACGGGCCGCTCCGCGCAACCCGCCCCGCCTACGATGATCCCTGACCGGCACGGACAGCACACACGGAGGACCCGGTGACCGATCTGCTTCCCTTCATCGAGGGCCTGCCCAAGGCCGAGCTCCACGTCCACCACGTGGGCTCGGCGTCACCGCGCATCGTGTCCGAGCTGGCGGCCAGGCACCCCGACTCCCAGGTCCCCCTCGACCCCGAGGCGCTCGCCGACTACTTCACCTTCACCGACTTCGCGCACTTCATCGAGGTCTATCTGTCGGTCGTGGACCTGGTCCGCACCCCCGACGACGTCCGTCTGCTGACGTTCGAGGTCGCCCGGGACATGGCCCGGCAGAAGATCCGGTACGCGGAACTCACCGTGACCCCGTTCAGCTCGACCCGCCGCGGCATCCCCGAGCAGGGGTTCATGGAGGCGATCGAGGACGCCCGCAAGGCTGCCGAGACCGAGCTCGGCGTCCTGTTGCGCTGGTGCTTCGACATCCCCGGCGAGGCGGGGCTCGACGCGGCCGAGGAGACCGCGCGGCTCGCCGTCGACCTGCGCCCCGAGGGGCTGGTGTCGTTCGGTCTCGGTGGCCCCGAGATCGGCGTGCCCCGACCGCAGTTCAAGCCGTACTTCGACCGCGCCATAGCCGCCGGGCTGCGGTCCGTTCCGCACGCCGGCGAGACCACGGGCCCGCAGACCGTCTGGGACGCTCTCCACGACCTGCGGGCCGAGCGCATCGGCCACGGCACCAGCGCCCCGCAGGACCCGGAGCTGCTGGCGTACCTCGCCGAGCACCGGATCCCGCTGGAGGTCTGCCCCACCTCCAACATCGCCACCCGGGCGGTGGCCACGCTCGACGAGCACCCGATCAAGGAGATGGTGGCGGCCGGTGTGCTCGTCACCGTCAACAGCGACGACCCGCCGATGTTCGGGACCGACCTCAACAACGAGTACGCGGTGGCCGCCCGGCTGCTGGAGCTCGACGAGCGTGGTCTCGCCGGCCTGGCGAAGAACGCCGTGGAGGCGTCGTTCCTCGACCCGGCCGGTAAGGCGCGGATCGCGGGCGAGATCGACGCGTACACCGAGCAGTGGCTCGCGAAGTGAGGTCCGGCCCATGCGCCGAGTCACGGTCGTAGGACACCGCGGCGATCCCTACGTCGCACGGGAGAACACCCTGCCCTCGCTGAGGGCGGCGATCGACCGGGGCGCGGACGCCGTCGAGGTCGACGTCCGGCTGACCCGGGACGGCGTACCCGTACTGCTCCACGACGACACCCTCAAGCGGCTGTGGGGCCACGACCGGCCGCTGGCCCGGCTCTCCCACGCACAGCTCGACGAGCTGACCTCCGGCGGGGTGCCGACCCTCGAGACGGCACTGGCCGCGGTCGGCGGCCACCGGCTCATGCTGGACCTGCCGGGCGCGGACGAGGCGGCCGTGCGCACGATCGCGGGCACGGTCCACGAAGCGGGCGCCGCCGGCCGGGTCTACTACACGGGCGGCCCCGTCGGGATGCTGGCGGTGCGGGACGCCGACCCGGACGCGGAGATCGCGCTGACCTGGACGACGCTCGCCCCACCGCGGCCGGTGCTGCTCGCGTCGCTGCGGCCCCGCTGGCTCAACTACCGTTTCGGGCTCGTGAGCCGGGAGCTGGCGGACCGGGTCCACGCGAGCGGTTATCTGCTTTCCGTGTGGACGGCGGACACACGTGGGACGATGCGCAGACTCGTGGGTCGCGGAGTCGACTCGATCACCACGAACCGCGTGGACGCGCTGACCCGTGTCCTGAGCGGTTCCCGGACCGGGAGAGGACGCACGTCGTGACAGGGCCCGAGGACACCGGCCAGGACAGGATCCGCACGGACATCGCCCACAACGCCCGCGTCTGGAACTACTGGCTGGGCGGCAAGGACAACTATCTGATTGATCGTCAGGTAGGTGACGCGGTCACCGGGATGTACCCGAGCATCGGTCATGTCGCGCGCGCCGACCGGGCGTTCCTCGGCCGCGTCGTGACCCATCTCGCCGGTGACGCCGGCGTCCGCCAGTTCCTCGACATCGGCACCGGCCTGCCGACCGTGGACAACACCCACGAGGTCGCCCAGCGCATCGCCCCCTCCTCGCGGATCGTGTACGTCGACAACGACCCGATCGTGCTGACCCATGCCCGCGCGCTGCTGACCAGCACGCCGGAGGGCCGCACCGAGTACATCGACGCGGACGCCCACCGTCCCGACGACATCCTGCGCGCCGTGGGGCGGACGCTGGACCTGTCGCAGCCGGTGGCGGTGATGATGCTCGGCATCCTCAACTTCGTCCTCGACACCGACCAGGCCCGCGCGATCGTCCACCGCGTCATGGACGCCGTCCCGTCGGGCAGTTACCTCGCCCTGACCCACCCGACGCTGGAACTCGGCGGCGAGGGCAACGCGGAGGCCATGGCGTTCTGGAACGAGAACGCGACGCCGCCGATCACGGCCCGCACCCGTGCCGAGGTCGCGGCCTTCTTCGAAGGGCTGGACCTGCTGGAGCCCGGCATCGTCTCCTGCGCCCGCTGGCGCGACGGCGGGGCGACCACCGTGGAGGTGGCGCAGTTCGGCGCGGTGGGCCGCAAGCGCTGACGGCCGCGCCACGGACCGGCGGCTCATCCCGGCGGCCGGAGCTTCCGCCCGGCCCGCCGGCCGCCGTCCGCCGCGTTCACACGCGCGCCTCCACGGCCTGCAGCCCCACGATCCCGTTCCGGGGGTTCTCGAACTCCCGCCGCTCCGCCGAGGTGACGTCCCGGGCGATCGCCAGGCGCCGGCGCATCGCGGCGTCGGGGAAGATCAGCGGGTCCTCGGCCGGCGCGGCGGTCTCCTCGTCGGCCGAGTCGGCGAGGACGTCACGGGCCGCGGGTACGGGAGCCCGGCCACCGGCGGTCCGGCACGTGCACCGGCTCCGGCTCCACCACCGCCACCGGCTCCGGTCCGGCCACGGCATCGGAGCCGTCAGGGCCCGGGGCCGCGCATGCACGAGGCCACCGGGGCAACGGCCCCGGTGGCCTCGTGCAATGTCGCGGGACGCTCGAACGCCCCGCGGGGACGCGTTACGCGTCCAGGGACGTCATCACGTGCTTGATGCGCGTGTAGTCGTCGAAGCCGTACGCCGACAGGTCCTTGCCGTAGCCCGACTTCTTGAAGCCGCCGTGCGGCATCTCGGCGACCAGCGGGATGTGGGTGTTGATCCACACACAGCCGAAGTCCAGCACCTTGGACATGCGCATCGCGCGGGAGTGGTCCTTCGTCCACACCGAGGACGCGAGCGCGTACTCCACGCCGTTCGCGTACTCGACGGCCTGCGCCTCGTCGGTGAAGGACTGGACCGTGATGACCGGGCCGAAGACCTCGTTCTGGATGATCTCGTCGTCCTGCTTCAGGCCGGAGACGACCGTCGGGGCGTAGAAGTAGCCCTTGTCGCCGACGCGCTGACCACCGGCCTCGACCTTCGCGTGGGCCGGGAGCCGGTCGATGAAGCCGGAGACCTGCTTCAGCTGGTTCTCGTTGTTGAGCGGGCCGAACAGCACGTCCTCGTCGTCCGGCATGCCGGTCTTGGTCTCCTGCGCGGCCTTGGCCAGGGCGCTCACGAACTCGTCGTGGATGGACTCGTGCACGAGCACACGCGTGGCGGCCGTACAGTCCTGGCCGGCGTTGAAGAACCCGGCGACCGAGATGTCCTCGACGGCCTTCGCGATGTCGGTGTCCTCGAACACCACGACCGGCGCCTTGCCGCCCAGCTCCAGGTGCACGCGCTTGAGGTCCTTCGACGCCGACTCGGCGACCTGCATACCGGCCCGTACGGAACCGGTGATGGAGGCCATCGCCGGGACCGGGTGCTCGACCATCGCGCGGCCGGTGTCGCGGTCGCCGCAGATGACGTTGAAGACGCCCTTGGGGACGATCGAGCCGATGATCTCGGCGATCAGGACGGTGGAGGCCGGGGTGGTGTCCGACGGCTTCAGCACCACGGTGTTGCCGGCGGCCAGGGCCGGGGCGAACTTCCACACCGCCATCATCATGGGGTAGTTCCACGGGGCGACCTGCGCGCAGACGCCGACCGGCTCACGGCGCACGATGGAGGTCAGCCCCTCCATGTACTCACCGGCCGAGCGGCCCTCGAGCATCCGGGCCGCGCCCGCGAAGAAGCGGATCTGGTCGACCATGGGCGGGATCTCTTCGCTGCGGGTGAGCCCGAGCGGCTTGCCGGTGTTCTCCGACTCGGCCGCGATCAGCTCCTCGGCCCGCTCCTCGAAGGCGTCCGCGATCTTCAGCAGGGCCTTCTGGCGCTCGGCCGGCGTGGTGTCGCGCCAGGCCGGGAACGCCGCGGCGGCTGCCGCCATGGCGGCGTCCACGTCCGCCTGGCCGGACAGCGGGGAGGTCGCGTACGCCTCGCCTGTGGCCGGGTTGACCACCTCGATGGTCCGCCCGTCAGCGGCGTCCCGGAACTCTCCGTCGATGTAATTGCGCAGACGACGCAGTTCGGTGGTCACAGCCACCCCTCCTCAGATGTCCGATGGGTGAGACACCCCCACACTACGCGGCCCAGGCTAGCCCGACGAGTGACGCTTTCGACAGACCCAACCCCGTTCGTCTTCGAAATCGGTGCCTTTTCATTCGCTCAACAACGAATTTCATCGCTCGCAGGTTGCGGAATCTACGACTCCGGTGCACAGTGTGCTCGTGGCCAGTCGAAGCACAGACTCCAGGACCGGGGGCGGCGGTACCTCCCCCACGATCGATGCCGTCTCCCTGGCGATCATCGAGCAGCTGCAGGAGGACGGGCGCCGTCCCTACGCCGCGATAGGCAAGGCCGTGGGCCTTTCCGAGGCGGCGGTCCGGCAGCGCGTCCAGAAGCTGCTCGACCAAGGCGTGATGCAGATCGTCGCCGTCACGGACCCGCTCACCGTGGGCCTGCGGCGCCAGGCGATGGTCGGGATCAACGTCGAGGGCGACCTGGACCCGGTGGCAGATGCGCTGACCGCGATGTCCGAGTGCGAGTACGTCGTCATGACGGCGGGCTCGTTCGACCTGATGGTGGAGATCGTCTGCGAGGACGACGACCACCTGCTTGAAGTGATCAACCGGCGCATCCGCACCCTCCCCGGTGTGCGCTCCACCGAGAGCTTCGTCTACCTCAAGCTCAAGAAGCAGACCTACATGTGGGGAACCCGATAGCCGTGAGCAAGGACCGCAGCGACCTCTCCAAGTCCGCCTACGACCACCTGTGGATGCACTTCACCCGCATGTCGTCGTACGAGAACTCCCCCGTGCCCACCATCGTGCGCGGTGAAGGCACCTACATCTACGACGACAAGGGCAAGCGCTACCTCGACGGCCTCGCCGGCCTGTTCGTGGTCCAGGCGGGCCACGGCCGCCGGGAGCTGGCCGAGGTGGCCGCCCGTCAGGCCGAGGAGCTGGCGTTCTTCCCGGTGTGGTCCTACGCCCACCCGAAGGCGGTCGAGCTCGCCGAGCGCCTCGCCAACGAGGCCCCCGGCGACCTCAACAAGGTCTTCTTCACCACCGGCGGCGGTGAGGCGGTCGAGACCGCGTGGAAGCTCGCCAAGCAGTACTTCAAGCTCATCGGCAAGCCGACCAAGTACAAGGTGATCTCCCGCGCGGTCGCGTACCACGGCACGCCGCAGGGCGCCCTGTCCATCACCGGTCTGCCGGGTCTGAAGGCCCCGTTCGAGCCGCTGGTGCCGGGTGCGCACAAGGTCCCGAACACCAACATCTACCGCGCGCCGCTGCACGGCGACGACCCCGAGGCCTTCGGCCGCTGGGCCGCCGACCAGATCGAACAGCAGATCCTCTTCGAGGGTCCCGACACCGTCGCCGCGGTCTTCCTGGAGCCCGTGCAGAACGCCGGCGGCTGCTTCCCGCCCCCGCCCGGGTACTTCCAGCGGGTTCGTGAGATCTGCGACCAGTACGACGTGCTGCTGGTCTCCGACGAGGTCATCTGCGCCTTCGGCCGTCTCGGCAAGACCTTCGCCTGCGACAAGTTCGGCTACGTGCCGGACATGATCACCTGCGCGAAGGGCATGACCTCGGGCTACTCCCCGATCGGTGCCTGCATCGTCTCCGACCGGCTCGCCGAGCCCTTCTACAAGGGCGACAACACCTTCCTGCACGGCTACACGTTCGGCGGCCACCCGGTCTCCGCGGCCGTCGGCCTCGCCAACCTCGACCTGTTCGAGCGCGAGAAGCTCAACCAGCACGTCCTGGACAACGAGGGCGCGTTCCTCTCGACGCTGCAGAAGCTGCACGACCTGCCGATCGTCGGCGACGTCCGCGGCAACGGCTTCTTCTACGGCATCGAGCTCGTGAAGGACAAGAACACCAAGGAGTCCTTCAACGAGGAGGAGACCGAGCGCGTCCTCTACGGCTTCCTCTCCAAGGCGCTGTTCGACGCCGGCCTGTACTGCCGTGCCGACGACCGCGGCGACCCGGTCGTCCAGCTCGCCCCGCCGCTGATCTCCACCCAGGAGACCTTCGACGAGATCGAGCAGATCCTGCGCGGCGTCCTCTCCGAGGCCTGGTCGAAGCTGTAGGCCGAAGCCGGTGGCCCGGCGGCGCGAGCGTGCCGCCGGACTCCGGCTCCTCGCGGCCCGGACGCCTCCCTTCGGGTGAGAAGAGAGGCGTCCGGGCCGCGTGCTGTGCGTACACCCGGCTCCGAGTCCCTACGGTGCTGTGACCGATCGGCCTCGGGGTCGTTCGCCCGTGCGGGGGAACGGAACCCACGGATCTGAACCGAGGTGTACGCCATGGTGGTCCCGCCGGACAACGATGTGCTCTGGGCGCGGTCCCTGAACCACGCCTTCGGCGGCTCGCCCGCCCTCTGCGGAGTCTCCCTCGGGGTGCGCGAGGGCGAGATCCTCGCCGTGAACGGTCCGCGCGGCAGCGGGAAGACGACCCTGCTGCGCTGTCTGTCGGGCCAGATCGTGCCGCAGCAGGGCGAGGTGTGGTTCAACAGCACCCCCGTCCACACCATGGGGGCGCTCAACCGCGAGCGGCTCCGGCGCGATCGCTTCGGCTGGATCGGGCCGGAGCCGCAGCTGGTGCCCGAGCTGACCGCCTGGGAGAACGCGGCGCTGCCGCTGCTGCTGCGCGGCTCCTCGCACCGCAAGGCCAGGACCGCCGCCCTGGAGTGGATGGAGCGGCTCGACATCGGCCGGTGCGCCCGCAAGCGCCCCCGGGCGCTCACCCAGTCGCAACGGCAGCGGATCGCCCTCGCCCGCGCCCTGGTCACCACCCCCGCGGTGCTGTTCGCCGACGAGCCGACCGCATCGCTGCACACCGCCGACCGGGCCCAGGTGCTGCGCACCCTGACCACCGCCGCGCGGTCCCACCGCATCACCCTCGTGCTGGCGACCCACGACGAGGAGGTCGCGACGCTCGCCGACCGCGGAGTGGCGCTGGTGGACGGCCGGCGCATCACCCCGGTGCAGGACGCGGAGGCGGAAGGCCGGGCCGAGTGCTCGCTCTCCGTCTGAGCCGCGGCTCCCATCCCCTGGTCCTGCTGCGCCGGCTGCTGGTGGCGACGGCCTCGGCGGGGGTGGGCTTCCTCCTGCTGTGCACCCTCTCCTACGCGGTGTCCGGCCCGCATCCCACCGATCCTCCGCTGCAGCGGCTGGCGTGGTGTCTCGTCCCGCTGGCGGCCACCGTCCAGTTCGCGGTGGCGGTGGCCCGTACCGACCCGGCCACACGGCCCCGCCAGGGCCTGTCCGCCGTCGGGCTCGGGCCGGTGCGCATGAGCGCGCTGGCCGCCGCGTCCACCGCCGTGTCCTGTGCCCTCGGCAGCACCGTGGCCCTGCTGTTCTTCCTGCATCTGCGCGGCGACCTGAGCGGAATGCCGTTCGACGGCGACGCGGCGGAACTGCTCGCCGCGGGTCGGCCGTTGCCGCTGGGCGCGGTGATCCTGCTGCTGGCGCTCGTCCCGGTCGCCGGGGCCGGAGCGGCCGCACTCGCGCTCCGGCCGCGCCGCCGGCCGGACGGCGAACTCCCCGACGACGAGCCCCCGCAGGCCACGGGAACGCCGAGCGGCCTCCCCTGGGGGGTCGCCCTCACGGCCGTGGGCGTCGCCGTCGAGGCGTACACGCGCCGGGGCGCGGAGGGCGCGGGCGGCACGCCGGGCGGGGTGCTCGCCGGCTGGACGCTGACCGCGGTGGGGCTCGCGATGGCGGGCCCCGGCATCGTCCACGTGTGCGGACGGGTACTGCAGGCCCTGCGCCCCGGGGCGATGAGACTGCTCGCCGGGCGGGCGCTCATGGACGACGCGCGCCGGATCGGGCGGCCCCTCGGGGTCGTGTGCGCCGTGGTGTCCGCCCTGATCGCGGCCTCCGCGCTCGCCGGGGAACGCCCGCAGCCCTTCGGCCCGCTGACCGCCCTCGGGGCGACGCTCGTCGTGGCCTGCACCGTCGCGTCGCTGCTCACGTCGGCGGTGGAGGCGCGGCAGGCTCGCGCGGCCACGCGGGCGGGGCTGCTCGAACTGGGCGCCTCCGCGGCCCTGCTGCAGGCCACCGCCATGCTCCGGGCCGTGGTGCTGCTCGCGGTCTTCGCTCCGCTCACCTGGGCGGTGGCGGAACTGGCGGCCCTGCCGCTGCGACGCTGACCCGGGCACCGGGGCCGCCGACCCGTTGCATATCGTGGCGGCCATGGTTTACGGACAGAGGCCGCGGCTGGGCTCGTCGCTCGACGACGACCGGGAGATCGAGACGCTCGAGGAGTTCGACCAGGTCGTCGCACGGCGGGGCAGCCTCGCAGGGCACCGCGTCCAGTCCGTCGACCTGACCGGACGCACCTTCGCGCTCCTGTCCTGCGACACCACGGCCGCCACGTTCCTCGGCTGCGTCATGGAGCCCGACGCCACGGCCAAGGTCCGCGCGGACGGCGCCCTCGTCTTCCCGCCGATACCGGACCTGCCGTTCGACCCGTACCGGGGGCTCCTCTACACCCCCGACGAGCTGTTCGACGGCCTCGACGACGGCGGCTACGAGAACACGCCCGACGCACTCGCGTACGACTGGTTCCAGCTGACCAAGGCGGACCGGGACATCTACGCCTCGATGCTCCGGGCCCTGCACGACGACGCGGTCTCCGACGCCCTCGACGAACTGCTCAACGGCGTACCGGTGGTCGGCGTGATGGGCGGTCACGCCATGAGCCGCGGCACCGACGAGTACGCCGGCGCGGCCCGCCTCGGCCGCGCCCTCGCCCGCTCCGGTCTGACGGTCGCCACCGGAGGCGGCCCCGGGGCGATGGAGGCGGCGAACCTCGGCGCCTACGCGGCCCCGCATCCCGACGAGATGCTCGACGAGGCCCTCGAACTCCTCGGCAAGACCCCGTCGTTCACCCCGTCCGTCACCGACTGGGCGGCCACCGCCTTCGAGATCCGCTCCCGCTGGCCGCGGGGCGGTGACTCGGTCGGCATCCCCACCTGGTTCTACGGGCACGAGCCGCCGAACCCGTTCGCGGGGCACATCGCCAAGTACTTCGCCAACGCCACCCGCGAGGACGGGCTGCTCGCCCGCTGCAACGCCGGTGTCGTGTTCCTCCCCGGCGCCGCGGGCACACTGCAGGAGATCTTCGACAACGCGACCCCGAACTACTACGAGTCGCGGGGCGAGCCGACCCCGATGGTCCTGGTCGGCCGCGCCCACTGGACGGAGAGGCTTCCGGCCTGGCCGCTGCTGCGGTCCCTGGCGGAAGGCCGCGCGATGGAGACGCGCATCGCCCTGGTCGACTCGGTGGACGAGGCCCCCGGGGCACTGGCGCGGCTGGCGGCCACCGCCCGACCCGCCGGCTGACCGCCCCGCACGGCCGGTGCGGCCGGTGCGGCCGACCGCCATCACACTGACCGCTCCCCGCTCGGCCCGTCGGCCGACGGGCTGCCGCACGGACGGCGCGGCCGACGCCGCAGGGCCGGGGCGGCCGACCGCGCTCGCCCGGCCTTCCGCCGACGGGCCCGCCGCACGGACGATGCAGGCCGACGCCGCCCGGCCAGTACGAGCCGATGGCTCACGGCGGACGGAGGCACCGCCGCCGGTTCGGCTGACGCCTTCACACTGACCGCTCTCGCCCGGCCTTCCGCCGACGGGCCCGCCGCACGGACGACGCTGCCGTCCCCGTTCCGCGGACCGGCCGCCGCACCTCCGGCGCGGCCGACGCCGCACGGGGAGGTGGAAGCGCCGCCGCCCGGCCATTACGAGCCGATGGCGCACGGCGGAGGAGGCGCCGCCGCCCGGCCGCGGGCGGGGCTGTCCTTCGCGGGGCCGGTGGCCGCGCCGCCCGCGGTCAGGTCAGGTCAGTCGCCGGCGTCGGTCCGCAGGACCACCACGTCCTCCGCGGCGAACGTCACCCCTACCTCGGCGCCCGCCTCGGGAGCGTCCCCGAGCCCGCACTCGGCCTCCAGCGGCGGCGCGTCGTACGGCCGCAGCCGTACGGCGACGTGGTGACCGCGGAAGGTCAGCGACTCGACCACGCACGGCAGTCCCGTGCCGCGCGGCCCGAGCCGTACCGCGGACGGCCGTACCAGCAACCGGCACGCGCCCCGGGGCAAGCCCTCGGGAACCGGGATCCCGCCCCAGGGGGTCTCGGCGGTTCCCCCGACCACCGTCGCGGGCACCACGTTGGCGAAGCCGAGGAACCGGGCGACGAATTCCGAGGCGGGCCGCTGCCACACGTCCCTGGGGGCGCCCGACTGGGCGACGCGCCCGTCCCGCATCACCACGACCCGGTCCGCGAGTGCGAAGGCCTCCCCCTGGTCGTGGGTGACGGCGAGCACCGTCGTGCCCAGCTTGCGGAACACCGAACGCAGTTCGACGACGAGCCGTTCCCTGAGGCTGCGGTCCAGCTGACCCAACGGCTCGTCGAGCATCAGCAGCCGGGGCCTGGGCGCGAGCGCCCGGGCGAGGGCGACGCGCTGCTGCTCGCCGCCCGAGAGCGCGCCGACGGCCCGCCTCGCGGCGCCGGGGAGCCCAACCAGTTCCAGCAACTCCTCGACCCGGAGCAGCTGTTCCCCCTTGGGCACTCCGTGCATCCGCAGGCCGAAGGCGACATTGCCGCCGACGTCGCGCTGCGGGAAGAGCTGGTGGTCCTGGAACATCAGACCCACCCCGCGCCGGTGCACCGGGACCCCGGTCTGGTCGCGGCCGCCGAGCAGAACCCGTCCGCCGTCCAGGTGCTGGAGCCCCGCGACTGCCCTGAGCAGGGTCGACTTGCCGCTGCCGCTCGGCCCTAGCACACACACGATCTCGTGGTCGGCGACCTCCAGGTCCACTCCGTCCAGCGCCGCCCGCCGCCCGAAGCGTACGGTCGCGTTCTCCAGCGCCAGCATCAGAACTCCCCTGCGGAACGGTCGGGGCGGAGCCGGTCGAGGAGCAGCAGCGCCACCGCGCAGACCAGCATGAGGATCGTGGAGAGCGCCATCGCCTGCCCGTAGTTGAGCTCTCCCGGGCGGCCGAGGAGCCGGGCCACGGCGACCGGGAGCGTCGGGTTGTCCGGCCGGGCGATGAAGACGGTGGCGCCGAACTCACCGAGCGAGACGGCGAAGGCGAAGCCGGCGGCGACGAGGAGCGCCCGGCGCACCAGCGGCAGGTCGACCTCGCGCCACGCGCGCAGTGGCGAGGCGCCGAGCACGGCCGCCGCCTCCCGCAGTCGTGCGTCGACGGCACGCAGCACCGGCAACATCGTCCGTACGACGAAGGGCACTCCGACCAGCGCCTGGGCCAGCGGCACGAGGAGCCAGGAGGTGCGCAGGTCGAGCGGCGGCTCGTCGAGGGTGATGAGGAAACCGAAGCCCACGGTGACGGCGGACACTCCGAGCGGCAGCATCAGCAGCGCGTCGAAACCGCGGACGAACCGGCCGGCCGTGCGGGCACGGCCGGACGCGGTCCTGGGGAGGGTGAGCGCCGCCGCCGCGAGACCGCCGATGACGAGCGCGATCGCGGTGGCGGCGAGTGCGTACTGGAGGGAGTTCCACACGGCCTCGGCCGGCGGGACGAGGAACGTGCCGCCGCTCGCCTCGGCCGACTGCAGGGCCCGGTAGAAGGTGAGACCGTACCCTCCGGGTTCGCCGAAGGACCGTTCGACCAGCACCGCGAGCGGTGCCACGAGCAGCAGGACGACCGTGGCCAGCACCCCGCCCAGCAGTGCCCATTGCCCGGCACCCCTCGGACGGTGCGCGGTGAGCGCCGGATCGACGAGCCGGAGCGCGGTCTCCCGTCGCCGCACGGTCCAGGCGTGCACGGCGAGGATCGCGCCCACGGCGGCGAACTGCACCAGGGTCAGCACGGCGGCCGTGGACAGGTCCAGCACCTGGGCGGTCTGCCGGTAGATCTCCACCTCGAGCGTCGAGTACGCCGGGCCGCCGAGGATCTGCACGACGCCGAACGAGGTGAAGGTGAAGAGGAACACCATCAGCGCGGCGGCGGCGACGGCCGGGGTCAGCGCGGGCAGGGTGACCCGGCGCCAGGCCGTGAAACGGCCGGCGCCGAGGACCCGTGCGGCTTCCTCCTGACGCGGGTCGAGCTGCGCCCACAGACCGCCCACGGTCCTCACCACCACGGCGTAGTTGAAGAACACATGGGCGAGGAGGATCGCCCAGACCGTCGTGTCGAGCCGTACGCCCCACAGGTCGTCGAGGAGTCCGCCGCGGCCCAGGAGCGCCAGGAACGCGGTGCCGACGACGACGGTGGGCAGCACGAACGGCACGGTGACCACGGCCCGCAGGAGCTGTTTCCCGGGGAAGTCGAAGCGGGCGAGGACATAGGCGCCGGGCAGGGCGATCAGCAGGGTCAGCCCCGTGGAGGCGAGGGCCTGCCAGAGGGTGAACCAGAGCACCCCGAGGAGGTCGGGGCGGCTGACGACGTCGACGATCGCGCCGAACCGCCAGGCGTCGCCCACCCGCAGGCCGCGCCCGACGATCGCGGTCACGGGGTAGGCGAAGAAGAGGGCGAAGAACGCGACGGGCAGGACCATCAGGGCCGGCCGTGCCGCGGCGCCCCACCGGGACGCCGTCCCGCGCGAGGGATGCCTCCCGCGCGGGCCGGCGTTCCCGCCGGACGGCTCGGTCACTTCAGGACGAGCGACGACCACGACTGGATCCACTGGTCGCGGTTCTCGGCGATCTTCTCCGGGGCCAGCGTCCGCGGCTCGGCGATCACCTCACCGAACTCGGTGAACAGCGGGGGCAGCTTCGCGTCCTCGGCCACCGGGTTCACGAACATGTTGAGCGGCATGTCCTCCTGGAACGGCCGGCTGATCAGGAAGTCCAGCAGGGCCTTGCCGCCGGCCTCGTTCCGCGCGCCCTTGAGCAGGCCCGCGGCCTCGGTCTGGCGGAAGCACGTGCCGGTGGAGACGCCGGTCGGCGCCACCTTCGGCTGCGGCTTGGCGTACAGCACCTCAACCGGGGGGCTGGAGGCGTACGAGACGACGAGCGGCCGGTCGCCCTTGGCCGCCCGGCCACCGGCGGAACCGGAGAACTCCTGGTTGTAGGCGATCTCCCAGCTGTCGACGACCTTCACGCCGTTCGCCCGCAGCTTCTTCCAGTAGTCCTGCCAGCCCTTGTCCCCGTACGCGGCGGCGGTACCGAGGAGGAAGCCGAGGCCCGGCGAGGACCGCTCGGCGTTCTCGACGACGAGGAGGTTCCGGTACGCGGGGTCGGCGAGGTCGTCGAAGGTCTGCGGCGGGGCGAGCTTCTTGTCGGCGAAGTACTTCTTGTCGTAGTTGACGCAGATGTCGCCGCTGTCGACCGGCGTGACCCGGTGCTTGTCCTTGTCGAGCCGGACGGCCTCGGGGACCCGCTCCAGGCCCTTGGCCTCGTACGGGGTGAACAGGTCGTTGTCGAGCGCCCGGGAGAGCGTGGTGTTGTCGACGCCGAAGAACACGTCGCCCTGCGGGGAGCCCTTGGTGAGGATCTCCTTGTTCAGCGCCTCGACGGCGTCTCCGCTCTTCAGCACCTTGACCGTGTACCCGGTCTGCTCGGTGAACTGCTTGAGCACGGCCGGCGAGGCGTTGAAGGAGTCGTGGCTGACGAGCGTCACGGTCTTGGAGCCGCTGCCGTCCGCTCCGGCGGAGTCGTCACCGGACGTCCCGCCGCACGCCGCGAGCGTACTCACGCCGAGGGCCGCGGCCAGCGCGGTGACGGTGATCTTCTTGGTGGTGCTCACTGATTCCTCCTGGGCATGACCAGGAAGAGACGCGGCCCTGCCCGGCTCCGCGATCCTCGGGATCCGGAGCCGGGCAGGGCGCAACAGCTTGAGTCTCGTCCGAACTTCCTACCCGGAATGACCCGGGCGAGGTTCAGAGGGTCTGCGGTCTGACGGTCACCGCACTCTCAGCGCTGTGGCGCTCCCCTGTCGGAATATGCAGATGTTCGGGCCAGCGTACAGGGGCCCGCCGAGCGCTCCCCAGGGCCGGGGCGGTCCGCCCCGGCCCCCGGTCAGCGCTCGGAGGCGGCGAGCTGGCCGCAGGCCCCGTCGATCTCCTGGCCGCGGGTGTCCCGGACGGTGACCGGGACGCCGTGGGCGGCGATGGCCTCGATGAAGGCCTTCTCGTCCTCGGGCCGGGATGCCGTCCACTTGGACCCCGGGGTGGGGTTCAGCGGGATCAGGTTGACGTGCACCCGCTTGCCCTTGAGGAGGCGCCCGAGCAGGTCACCGCGCCACGCCTGGTCGTTGATGTCCCGGATCAGGGCGTACTCGATCGAGATGCGGCGGCCGGACTTCTCCGCGTACTCCCAGGCCGCGTCCAGGACCTCCCGCACCTTCCAGCGCGTGTTGACGGGCACGAGGGTGTCGCGGAGCTCGTCGTCCGGAGCGTGCAGGGAGACGGCGAGGCGGCACTTGAAGCCCTCGTCGGCGAAACGCAGCATCGCCGGCACGAGGCCGACGGTGGAGACGGTGATCCCTCGCTGCGACAGGCCGAGGCCGTCGGGCTCGGGATCGGTGAGCCGGCGGACGGCGCCGACCACACGGTTGTAGTTGGCCAGCGGCTCGCCCATGCCCATGAACACGATGTTGGACAGCCGGGCGGGACCTCCCGGCACCTCACCGTCGCGCAGGGCCCGCATGCCGTCCACGATCTGGTGCACGATCTCGGCGGTGGACAGGTTGCGGTCGAGACCGGCCTGGCCCGTTGCGCAGAACGGGCAGTTCATCCCGCAGCCGGCCTGCGAGGAGATGCACATCGTCACCCGGTCCGGGTAGCGCATCAGGACCGACTCGACGAGCGTGCCGTCGTGGAGCCGCCACAGCGTCTTGCGGGTGGTGTCGTCGTCGCAGGAGACGTGCCGGACGACGGACATCAGATCGGGCAGCAGCTCCGACGCGAGCCGCTCGCGGGCGGCGGCGGGGATGTCGGTCCACTGCTCCGGGTCGTGCGCGTAGCGCGCGAAGTAGTGCTGCGACAGCTGCTTCGCCCGGAACGGCTTCTCGCCGATGGCGGCGACGGCGTCCTTCCGCTCGGCGGGCGTGAGGTCGGCGAGGTGCCGCGGGGGCTTCTTGGCTCCGCGGGGGGCGACGAAAGTGAGTTCTCCGGGCTTAGGCATGGCCGTACCAGTGTCGCAGATCGACTCGGATGACCTGCGGGTGTCGGCTGCCACACCTGTCGGCGGTGGTCGCCACCGGTCACCCTTGAGCGCCCTCGGACGGCCCAGAGACGGCCCAGCGGGCCAGGGGATGAGTCGCCCTTCGCTGTCAGTACGTGGCGCTACATTGCGTCCGTCATCGAGGGCAATGCTTGGGGGCGGCTGCTGTGGGAGCCAAGACGGGACTGCTGGTGTACGCCGACGGCGATGCGCCGGAGGCGCTGCGAGTAGTGGGGGCAGCGGATCTTGACCGGACCGTCGCGATGATGCGGCGGCTCCACCCAGGCCGGCAGATCGAGAAGTGCAAGGGCTCGACGCTGTGGGACGGCGTGTACCCCCCGGAGGGGATGACGTACGCGGCCAGCTGGCCCGGCGTGGACGTCATCGGTGATCAGAGGGTGATGATCGATGCCCCCTCCCAGCTTCCCGAACACCTCGTGGCGGCAAGCGCCGGCCGACGGCTCGTCCTGCACGCCATGCACAGCGTCGTCGACTGGCTGGCATTCGCCGTCTGGGAGGACGGGCGTCTCGTCCGCTCCCTGAGCCTGTCTCCGGACAGCGGCATCATCGAGAACATCGGCGAACCACTCCCCTTCGAGCTGCCCTACTGGGCCGGAGACCGCCCGGCCGACGTCATCCCCTGGCCGGACGAGGACGAAGAGACGTACCCGCTGCCGTTCCATCCCTTGGAGCTGGGCGAAGACGCACTGCGAGCGCTGTGCGGCTTCGTCCAGGAGGGCCGCCCCGAGCCGGACGACGTCGACGCGGACACCATCCGACTACACGGCTTCCATCTGCGGGACCCGCACGGCCCCGACCTTGAGGAGCAGGAAGCGCAGCTGCGAAGGGCCGTGGAAGCTATGGGACCGCCACGCGGGTACACGTTCGGCCCCGACGGCTCGCTGATCGAACGCGACGGCCTATAGCTCACGACCTCTTCGTCCCGAAGCAACTTGGGTGGGGGTTTGACCTTGAGCCCATGCGCCTCTTACCTGCTGCGATGGTCCGCAGGTGTGCGTGGTTGTCCGCCGCTGTGCGTGGGCGTTGTCACGCTGTTAGACACTCAAGATGTCAGTGCTCGGCGACGACATGCGGCCTGCCCAAGTCCGCCCCAGCAAGGAAACGAGGCCAATCGGCAGTCTTGTCGACGGGCATGAGTGCACCGATCATGAGGGTGGGGAGGCAAGAACGCTAAGGGGGGCATGTGATTCTCGAGTGGGGCGATAGCGGATTTCTCGTGCCCGGCAGGTACCGACTGGATCCGGAGCAAGCCGAGCAGCAGCTAGTCCATGATCCGCGATTCGCTGGCTCGGAGACCCGTCAGTCGTTATGGGGTGGCCTGGAGGCCTACCTCAGTCGCTTTTTTGATCTTGAGGATCGGCATCGTGAGGCGATCGGAGACGGTTCCCTCATCCATGCAATCTGGTTGGGCGGCAGTTACGTCAGCACCAAGCTGAACCCGCAGAACATAGATCTCACGGTCTTGATCGACGAGGATGCTGTGGCTGCTATGCGAGGCCTGGACGGGACTAGGTGGCTCGCGTCAGCCTTCAACCGGAAGGCACGCCTGGCTGAGCTCGGGGTCTCGCCACTGAGGGTCGGGTATCGCCCGATAGTGTCTGTCTTCCGCTCGGAGCGGCTTGATCCTGCGGAACAGGCGTACCTTCGGGAGCGCGGAGCCTGGGACGACTGGTGGCAGCGTTGTCGGCCCAATGGGGTAGACAAGAGTGAGCCGACGCTACACAGTGCGGCCCCCCGACGCGGCTACGTGGAGGTGACGTTGTGAGCACCAGCTGGCGGCAACGCGCCCTGGAACGGAACCGTGAGGACAACGCCCGCTTCTTCGCCGATCAAGATGCAGACCATCTGAGCGAAGACGCCTATGAAGAGGAGCTGCGCCGGCACTGGCTTGAGGCAGTACGCCACTACGATCCTGCGGCGCAGCTTCACGAAGAACTGGTTGTGCGCCTGCGAGGTGAGGCGGCCGACCGAGGTGCTCTTGATTTTCGCATTGGTGACGCGTTGCTGAAGCCACTAAGGGAGGGCGTTTCTGCGGCCGCCCGTAAAGACGTGGAACTTGAACTGACTGGCGTCTCTAGGGGAAGCACTGTCCTGCATGTGCGACCCAGTGTTCCGGAAGTCGTTGGTGACGCTGACGAGGATCTCGCGGTCGTGGACTCCTCAATCGCTGACCCTGCAATGCGCGACTTTCTCAAGTTAGTTGAAGCTGCCGAGAAAGAGCAGGATGTCCGGCGGTGGGAGCGCATAGTGCCTGGCTTGGATGGAGTGGTCGAAGCGCTAGATAAATTCGACCTATCCATGGATATGCGTTGGTTCAGTCTGGATGGAACGGTTAGGTCGTCGCACCTGTCCAGGCGGGGAAAGGATTATGTGCGTAGCCTCCGGAACACGGAGTTGCAGAAATCCAGGATGGGCATAACGGGCCGGATCACTGAGCTCCGGGAATCCGGGGTCGTTAAGATCAAGACCGGGGTGTCCAGAACGTCCTCCGCATACGAAGTCCGGGTGGACCCCGAAGCGCTGATCGGGATGCACTTGGAACTCGGCATGACGATTTCATTCGTTGTCGAGGTATCCCGAAGGACTGACAGGCTTGGTCGCGCTCGGTCTACTGAATACCGCTTCCTGCGCCTCAGTGACGGCCAGGAGCGTTTGTTCGAGGAGTAAGGACCGTCCGTATTCTTCGCAGGCCGCCTCCGAGCCGGTCAGGTGGGGTGGCGGCTGTTCGATCCAGCCACCCACGGTTCCTCCTGGTGGTTCGCCACAAGAGTCGGCACCCAGGTTACTGGCTCTATTTTCCACTGTCCCCACAGGTGGGCACGTGTGTCATGTGAGGGCTTTTTGTCGGGCGGCCAATATGGAGCTCTGCTTCCTGTCCTAGCTTTTCGATTTCTTCCTCCGCCTCCTCAATCGGGTAGAGGCGTTTAGGTGTCCTGACCCAGCCCATCCCATCTCGGTCAGTGAAACCTATTAGGGTCCAACTTGCTCTATCAACCGGACGCCATCTGCCTCGCGTGTGATATTCAAGGCTCCCCTTGTTGAATACGACTTCGGCGCAGGGAGGCAAGTTCAGGCTGTCGATCGAAATGAACTGCTTTTTCGGCTGATTGCCTATAGTTTTGATCCATATGTACAGCACTACTTCTACGTTGGAGACGGGATCTGGCGACCTATTCATCAGGTGAAGTTCGAATTGTTCGGGTGACGTGCCGTCTAGGTCCTCCCAAAAAGAACCCGCGATGCCTGGTCGCGCTTCTCCCTTGTCGTTCCATCACGCGATTGCTCTAGCTGATCCCTTGCCACTAAGGCCTGATAGTAAGTTGCCACTCCCGAAAACAGCAAAGTCCCGATACCCGCGACGACTGCAACAACGGTTCCAAGTTTTGCCCAATCAATTCGGGTCTGCGTTCGTTCGGCCTGCTGCTGGCGGCTGGCCAACCTATGCCGCCTGGCCCGCAGCCGACTCAGTCGTGCGTTCGTCTGCTGTTGGCCTCGGGCGCCTGGCAATGGTGTCCCCCTTCGTCGCTTGCTTCTCAGGACGCGCCAGCAGCACCTGCGGATGCAGGTGTGCCGAACTTGCGGCTGGCTGCCCGGGGCGGACGTGTGGCCGGACCACCGCCGCTCCCAACCGGCGATGGGGCCGGCGTTCGAGGTGGACCGGGTCGTGAACAACAGCGGCCTGGTTGGGCCTGGGCGGTCGCCAGGTGGGTATCCGGATCGACGACGAGACGCTGTCGTTCTTCGACCCGTCCTCGCGGGAACTGCTGCGGGTTCGGCCCAACCCGCTGACCAGTGAGGAAGTCCGCAGGCTGCGGGGCCTGCGTCCGGCCGGCCCGCCGCCGCGTCCGGGCATCGAGCCGGTGCGTGTGCAGCGGCGGGTCAGCGCTGTGGGCACGGTCATGGTCTGCCGCCAGACCGTCTCCCTCGGCCGCCCGTATGCAGGCCAGACCGTGACCGTGCACGTGTCGGACACAACGATCACCGTCGACCTGGACGGCCAGATCCGCGTGATTCGGCGTACGACCGACGTCCCGGTCCGTAACGTGAAAGCGAACAAGCCCCACGGGGCTTCCCATGTTCTCTAGGCCTACCGTCAAGCCTCAGGTGGGACCGGAACGTCAGGCATCAGCTGGGATCCGACATCGTTCACGTTCGGCTGGTTCGTTCAGGGCGACCCGGCCGTGAGTGGCGGCTATGCGAAAAACATCTACGGCGACGTACGGGCGGTACTCAGTGCGGCGGTTGACGATGGGTTGCTGCCCCGCAATCCGTGCTCCGCGAAGTCCGTCCGCCCGCCGGCCGCCGAGCAACGCCGTGTTGTGCCGTGGCTGCCTGCCCAGGTTCAGGCGGTGCGTGCGGCACTCCCCCAGCGCTACCGGCCCATGGCGGACGTGGGCGCCGGGTGCGGGCTCCGTCAGGGCGAGATCGTGGGACTGGCGGAGGATGCGCTCGACTTCGACGGCGACATCATCCGGGTCGTCCGGCAGGTGAAGCTGATCCGGGGCAAGGCCGTGTTCGCTCCTCCGAAGTGCAACAAGGAGCGGGACGTACCATTGCCGCCGTCGGTGGCCGAGGCTCTGCGGGCCCACATGGACGCCTTCAAGCCGGTGGAGATCACCTTGCCCTGGCGCAAGCCGGACGGCCCGAAGGTGTCTGCTCGCCTTCTGTTCACAAACACCGCGAGCGGTCTCGTCTGGCGCAGCAACTTCAACATCCAGGAGTGGAAACCCGCTCTCGCGGAGGCTGGCCTGATCGCGGAAGCCGGTGATGACGGCAAGTACCCGTCGGCTCGCGAGCACGGCATGCACGCGCTGAGGCACTTCTACGCCTCGGTACTGCTGGACGCCGGAGAGAGCATCAAGGCCGTGAGCGAGTACCTGGGGCACGCCGACCCCGGGCTGACGCTGCGGGTGTACGCGCACCTGATGCCGTCGAGCCAGGAGCGTACGAGGAAGGCCGTGGATCGGGTGCTCCTCCCGGCCCCGCGCGAGCCTGACGGCCCAGAGACGGCCCAGTGACCCGCACCAGGCCCCCTATCCGCGCCAAACGCGCTGGTAGGGGGCCTATCGCTGCCCGCTGGCCGCCAGTTCTCCGGGCTTAGGCATGGCCGTACCAGTGTCGCAGATCGACTCGGGTGCCCCGGGAGCCCCGGAGCGCACCGCCGTCGGGGTCCGTCGGCCTGGCGCGGTGCCCCCGGGTCGGGGCTCGGAACCGGACGGACCGGGATGGCCGTCTCCTCGTACGTGAAGACCGATTGGTGCGCGACGAACGGCCCTGCGTACGGCGCGGGAGCGGACCGGCAGCGTGCCCGCCCGACATCAGGACACCAGGCATCACGACGTCAGGCGAGGGGCCGGACGCACGGGCCCGGCTCGCCGCACGACCGAGGGGAACCCGCCGTATGCGCGTCACGCTGGCCGAGGAGATCACGTTGCTGTCGCTGGACGACGAGTCCGGTGTGGCCAAGGAACGCCAGGCGGCGGGCTGGGCGGTGGCCGGCGGGATCCTGCTGGAGCTCGTGCTGGCGGGACGTGTCTCCGTCGAGGACGGCCGCCTGGAGGTGACCGACGCGTCGCCCACCGGAACCGCGCTGCTCGACGGGCGGCTGAAGCAGCTCGCCTCGTGGGCGAAGGACGGGCGCAGGCGCAGGGTGGCCGACTGGCTGACCAAGGACCAGCCGAAGGCCGTGGCCGCGACGATCGAGAGCCTGTGCGCCCGCGGCCTGGTCACCGAGGAACGGCACCGGACTCTCGGCGTCTTCCCCGTACGCCGCTACCCGGAGGCCGACGGTTCGGTCGAGCGGGAGCTGCGGGCCCGGCTGACGTCGGTGGTCGTGGGCGGCGCCGACCCGGACGACCGCACCTCCGGGCTGGTCGCACTGCTGCACGGCGCGGGACTGCACCGGCCCGCCTTCCCCGATGTGCCCGGGAAGCAGGTGGAACCCCGGATGGCGAAGATCGCCGACGGCCACTGGGCGGGTTCCGGTGTCCGCGACGCCATCCGCACCATGCAGGCGGCCATGACGGCGATCACGACGGCCGTGGTCGTGACCACGGTGATGTGACGGGCGGGCCAGGGGCAGGGGCCACCGGTCACCGATTGCCGGCGCCGGTCGACCGGGGCGAGGGCGCACAGCCGGTCGCCGGCATGCGGGCCGGTCGCCGACTGATGGTCGTCGGCACGTGGGCGCTCAGCGGGTCGCCGGCCCCGCGGGCGTACGTGCATGCGGGTCTGCGGGGCGGTCGCCGCTGCCCGGCCCGCGTCAGGTGAGCGGCGGCAGTGCGTCGTAGACGGCGGCGAGGTCTGCGGGGATGTCGGTGCCGTCGTCGACGGATGTGTGCCCGTCGTGGACCAGCACGCGGGTGAGCCCGTCCATGATCGGCGGCCCGGTGGGCCGGGTCGGCAGACGGGAGAAGTCGACCTCGTCGAGCGCCGTGCGCAGTTCGGCGAGGGCCGCCGGGGACATCCGGCCGGGACGGTTCTTCTTCCCGGGTGCGACCAGGAGGTAGGTGCCGTCGTCGTACACGACGACGGAATCGTGCCGCCCGTCGATACCGCCGCTCTCGGTGAAGGTGACGAGCGCGGACGCCTCGGCGGGCGTCGTCGCGGACGGGGTGGAGGCCGGTGGACCACTGGTCGCCGGCGGTTCGGGGGCACTCGTCGCCGGCGGTTCCGAACGGGTCGGGGTGGCCGGCGCGCCCGTCCCGGACGGACGGGAGTCCGTCTCCCCGTCGCCGTCCCCTCCCCCGCACCCGGTGACGCACACGAGTACGAGCAGCAGAGCCGCTGCGCCGACCTTCCGCCCCATGGTCCCCCCTGCCCCGCCCGCTGTCCGACGTTCCGGGCCCAGCATGCAGGCTCGGGGGCCCGCTGGACAGACCGCGATACGGACACGGGGAGCGGACACGGGGAAGACACGCGGACCGGGCAGGCCCGGACACGGCGGAAGGGCCCGCTTCCCGTGGGACGGCGGGCCCTTCCGGCCGCGACTCTCCGGACTTCCGACCGGGAACCCCCGGATCAGCCCGCGCCGACGAACACCACGAACAGCAGCCACACCACCGGCGCCGTGGGCAGCAGCGAGTCCAGCCGGTCCATGATGCCCCCATGGCCCGGCAGCAGGGTGCCCATGTCCTTGATGCCGAGGTCCCGCTTGATCATCGACTCGCCGAGATCGCCCAGGGTCGCGCTTATCGCGACCGCCAGACCGACGAGAAGGCCCTGCCACCAGGCACCGCCGTCGATCAGCAGCGGCATGCAGAGGGCGCCCGCCGCCATGCCGAACGCCACGGCCCCGAACAGTCCTTCACGGGTCTTCCCGGGACTGATCCGCGGCGCGAGCTTGTGCTTGCCGAAGCGCCAGCCGATCGCGTACGCGCCGGTGTCGCTCACGACCGTCAGCAGGAGGAAGGTGAACACCCGCTGCGGGCCGTCCTCCGCGGTGAGCATCATCGCGACGAACGTGGCCAGGAACGGCACGTAGAACGTGGCGAAGAGCCCGGCCGTGACGTCCTTGAGGTAGCCCTCGGGCGGTTCGGTCATCCGCCAGACCAGCACCGCCAGGCCGGTGAGAGCGGTGGCGACCCAGGCACCCTCGGCACCCCGCACGTAGCCGGCCACGACCATCGCCGCGCCGCCCACCGCGAGCGGCACCAGGGGCGCCTTGATGCCCTTGCGTTCCTGGAGACGGGAGGTGAGCTCCCACAGACCGACGACGACGGCGACGGCGATCACACCGACGAAGACGGCCTTGACGAAGAACAGCGCCGCGACGATCACCGCACCGAGCCCGACGCCGACCCCTATGGCAGCACGAAGATCGCGGCCTGCGCGCTTCTTCTGCGGCGGCTGCGGCTCCGACGGCTGGGAGGCCGCAGGCGGCGGAGGGGTGGGCATGGGCTCCTGCGGCATCTCGTCGCGGACCGGGGGGCCACTCAGCCGAGCGGCCCCCCGGTCACGGTCTTCGCGGTCTGCGGCGTCTCTACCTGCGTCGGGATCGTCCGGCACGATGGGCATGGGCCGAGTCTGCTGGGCGTCAAGCTCATCGTATGCGGGACCCGCCGGGGCAGCCCCCTGGTCGGGCGGGCCCCAGTAGCCGGCACTCGTCGGGGCCCCCCAGGAAGAGTCGTTCATCAGACCTCGAGCAGCTCGGCTTCCTTGTGCTTGAGCAGCTCGTCCACCTGCGCGACGTGCTTCGCGGTGGTGTCGTCGAGCTCCTTCTCCGCACGACGGCCCTCGTCCTCGCCGACCTCGCCGTCCTTGATCAGCTTGTCGATGGCCTCCTTGGCCTTGCGGCGCACGGAGCGGATCGAGATCCGGGAGTCCTCGGCCTTGCCCTTGGCGACCTTGATGAACTCGCGGCGCCGCTCCTCGGTGAGCTCGGGGAACACCACCCGGATGATGTTTCCGTCGTTGCTGGGGTTGACGCCCAGGTCGGAGTCGCGGATCGCCTGCTCGATGTTGCGCAGCGCGCTCTTGTCGAACGGGGTCACCACGGCCATGCGCGGCTCCGGCACCGAGAACGAGGCCAGCTGGTTGATCGGTGTCAGCGCACCGTAGTAGTCGGCCACGATCTTGTTGAACATCGCCGGGTGCGCACGCCCGGTGCGGATCGCGGCGAAGTCCTCCTTGGCGACCACGACGGCCTTCTCCATCTTCTCCTCGGCCTCGAGGAGGGTCTCTTCGATCACCACTTGCTCCTGCGTGTCTTGGTAGTCCCGGCGTGTACGAGTGGCGGCCCCGGCCCGCCGAACCCGTGGTGCGGGTCCGCGGACCGGTCCGTGTCACGCGTACGAGACCGGCGAAACTTGGCGGCGCGTCTTCCCTGCACGGTGTCCGACCGGCAGGGCTTTGTCCATCCCGGGGCGGTGCCCCGGGGTCAGGCCCGGGTGCCCTGGTCGCTCACGAGCGTGCCGATCTTCTCACCCCGGACCGCCCGCGCGATATTGCCCGCGGCGAGCAGTTCGAAGACGAGGATCGGCAGGGAGTTGTCGCGGCAGAGGGTGATCGCGGTGGCGTCGGCGACCTTCAGGTCGCGGGCGAGCACCTCGCCGTACTCCAGCGCGTCGAACTTCACCGCGTCCGGGTTGGTCTTGGGGTCGGAGTCGTAGACGCCGTCGACACCGTTCTTGCCCATGAGCAGGGCCTCGGCGTCGATCTCCAGGGCACGCTGGGCCGCGGTGGTGTCGGTGGAGAAGTACGGCATCCCCATACCGGCGCCGAAGATCACGACGCGCCCCTTCTCGAGGTGGCGCACCGCCCGCAGCGGAATGTAGGGCTCCGCGACCTGGCCCATGGTGATGGCGGTCTGGACGCGGGAGTCGATCCCCTCCTTCTCCAGGAAGTCCTGGAGGGCGAGGCAGTTCATGACCGTGCCGAGCATGCCCATGTAGTCGGAGCGCGCCCGGTCCATGCCGCGCACCTGGAGCTCGGCTCCACGGAAGAAGTTGCCGCCGCCGATGACCACCGCGATCTCTGCGCCGTCACGGACGACCGCGGCGATCTCCCGTGCGATGGCGTGTACGACGTCGGGGTCGACGCCCAGGCCGGTGCCGCCGGAGAAGGCTTCCCCGGACAGCTTCAGCATGAAGCGGCCGGCTTTGTTGGCGGTGTGGTCGCTCTTGTCGTCGGCAGCCGGATTGGCGTCCGCGCCCTTGTTCATGGAGATCTCCTCGTGCACATACGAAGAAGGCCATTGCCGGTGGGTGCTGGTGTCCCTGCGGCAATGGCCTCCTCGTCAGATCTGCGGTCGTCCGGCGTTCACGCGGCCGACGACTGCTGGAAAACCCTATCGGGCTCCCGTGTCGATCGCGTACCGGCTCAGATGCCGACCTTGATGCGCGAGAAGCGCTTCAGGGCGACACCGGCCTCGTCCAGGATCTGCTGGACGGACTTCTTGTTGTCCAGCGCGTACGGCTGGCCCAGGAGGGTGGCGTCCTTGAAGAAGCCGTTGAGGCGACCCTCGACGATCTTCGGCAGGGCGGCCTCGGGCTTGCCCTCGGCGCGGGTGGTCTCCTCGGCGACGCGGCGCTCGGACTCGACGACCTCGGCCGGGACGTCCTCGCGGGACAGGTACTTCGGCGCGAAGGCGGCGATGTGCTGGGCGACGCCCTTGGCGACCTCGGCGTTCGGCTTGTCGAGCTCGACGAGGACACCGATCTGCGGGGGCAGGTCGGGCATCGTGCGGTGCATGTACGCGGCCACGTAGGCACCGGAGAACTGCGCGAAGCGGTCCAGGACGATCTTCTCGCCGAGGTTGGCGTTGGCCTCGTCGACGTACGCCTGCACGGTCTTGCCGGGCTCGATCTCGGAGGCGAGCAGGGCCTCGATGTCGGCCGGACCGGTGGCGGCGACGTGGGCGGCGAGCGCGTTGGCGACGGCCTGGAACTTGTCGCCCTTGGCGACGAAGTCCGTCTCGCACTTCAGCTCGACGATGACACCGGAGGTGTTGTCGTCGGCGATGAGGGAGACGACGGCGCCGTTCTCGGCGGAACGGCCCTCGCGCTTGGCGACGCCCTTCTGGCCCTTGATGCGCAGGGCCTCGACGGCCTTGTCGACGTTGCCGTCGGCCTCGTCGAGCGCCTTCTTGCAGTCCATCATGCCCGCGCCGGTGAGCTCGCGGAGCTTCTTAACGTCAGCGGCGGTGTAGTTCGCCATGTCTGTGAATCTCTCTGAAGTCGAAGAGCTGAGGTCGAACGATCTACGGGCCGACGGCGGGGGCTTCATGGGCCCCCGCCGTCGACTACCGAAACCTGGGTGTCAGGCCTTGTCGGCGTCCGCGGCCGGAGCGTCGGCAGCGTCCGCGGCCGGAGCCTCGGCAGCGGCCTCGGCCGGCTTCTCGGCCTCGGCGGCCGGGGTCTCGTCGGCCTTCTTCTCGCCCTCGAGCAGGTCGCGCTCCCACTCGGCCAGCGGCTCGCCGGCGGCCTTGTCGCCCGGCTTCGAGTCGCCGGTCGCGACGCCGGAACGGGCGATGAGGCCCTCGGCGACGGCGTCGGCGATCACGCGGGTGAGCAGGGTGACGGAGCGGATCGCGTCGTCGTTGCCCGGGATCTTGTAGTCGACCTCGTCCGGGTCGCAGTTGGTGTCGAGGATCGCGACGACCGGGATGTGGAGCTTGCGCGCCTCACCGACGGCGATGTGCTCCTTCTTGGTGTCGACGATCCAGACGGCGCTCGGCACCTTCTGCATCTCGCGGATGCCACCGAGGGTCTTCTCCAGCTTGGCCTTCTCGCGGGAGAGGACCAGGAGCTCCTTCTTGGTGAGACCGGAGGCGGCCACATCCTCGAAGTCGATCGCCTCGAGCTCCTTCAGACGCTGAAGGCGCTTGTAGACGGTGGAGAAGTTGGTGAGCATGCCGCCGAGCCAGCGCTGGTTGACGTAGGGCATGCCGACGCGGGTCGCCTGCTCGGCGATCGCCTCCTGGGCCTGCTTCTTCGTGCCGACGAACATGATGGAGCCGCCGTGCGCGACGGTCTCCTTGACGAACTCGTAGGCGCGGTCGATGTACGACAGCGACTGGAGCAGGTCGATGATGTAGATGCCGTTGCGCTCGGTGAAGATGAAGCGCTTCATCTTCGGGTTCCAGCGACGGGTCTGGTGACCGAAGTGGACGCCGCTCTCCAGCAGCTCCCGCATCGTGACGACGGCCATGGCCGTATCTCCTTGGGTTTTCTCGGTTGTGTCCTGACGCCCCGACGCGCCGTGCCACGAAGGACCGAGAGGCGCGGCCACCGACCGCGTACGAGCGTGGTGGCGGGGCGTGCGAAGTCGACCCGGGTGACCCGGATCGCCAGAAGAAGTGTACGGGACCGCCGAGGTGCCGGGTGACGGCGATGTCCACAACGGGCCGGCCGTCCACAGATCCGGACCATGATCAGCGCGGAGGCGGTCCGCCGGGGGACCGTCGGCGTCATGAATCGCGCACGACGAGTCGTGAAAACGGTGCCGGCAGCGGTGCTGCTGGTCCTGCTGCCCCCGGTGGCCGCATGGGCGGCGGTCTGGCCCGTGGGCCCGCCCCGCCCCGCTGTGGTACGGGGCTGGGAACCGCCGCCCTCCCCGTACGGGCGGGGCCACCGCGGGGCGGACCTGGCGGCGCCCCCGGGGACCGAGGTGCGCGCGGCGGCGCCGGGCCGGGTGTCCTTCGCGGGGCCGGTGGCGGGGCGGGGGGTGCTGTCGATCGCGTTGACGGGTACGGGCGACCCGCCGCTGCGCACGACCTACGAGCCGGTGCGCCCGCTGGTCGAACCGGGTGCCCTGGTGACCGAGGGCCAGGCCGTGGCCGTGGTGGCGGAGGGCTCGTCGCACTGTCCGAAGGGGTGTCTGCACTGGGGGCTGCGACGCGGCGAGGAGTATCTGGACCCGCTCTCCCTCCTGCCCGCGTCGGCCCTGCGCCGCGGCCCGTCCCGGCTGCTCCCGGTCTTCGGTGTGCCCGTGCCGCCGTCCTCGGCTCCGGAGGTGGCCGTGCGGAGGCTCGCCGGGGCATCGCCCGCCCCGTCCCGGGCGGGCGCGGACACGGTCCAGGCCCTGGTGCTCACGGCCGCGGCGGTCCTCTCGCACCGCGCGCTGCGGTATCGACGACGGCCTGATCCGGAGGGACGGGCGCGGGCAGGGCTGTGGCCGGTGGCGCGGCACAGGCGTGGCGAGGATCGGGGCACGGGCTTGCACGCCGGGTCCGACTCGGCCGTCACCGTCGATGCACAAGCAGGCGGGGACGGCAGGGGCTCGGAGCGGCAGCGCGGGAAAACCGGGCCGGGCGCGCCCGGCGCCGAACGAGCAAGGCGGGACGGCAGGGGCTCGGCCTGGCAGCGCGGGAAAGCCGGAGCACGCGAGCCCGACGCCCAGCCGAGCGAGCAGTCGATCTGGGCGAGGGGCCGAAGCCCTGGTCAGGGCGGGACGGAGCGCGGGCTCAGTCGCCCAGGACTCCGCGCAGCGCCATCGACACCGCGGCCTCGGCGATGGAGGACGGGTCCTCGGCGGCGCCCAGCTCGATACGGCGCACCGCCGCGTCCACGACCCCCTGAAGGAGCATCGCCGCGAGGCGGGGCTGCCGGTGGCCCAGCTCCCCGAGCGCCTCCACGATCATGGCGATCAGCCCGCCGTGCGCGGCACGGATCTTCTCCCGGGCGCCGTCGTCAAGCTCGCTCGCGGAGATCGCGACGACCGCCCGGTGACGCCGGTCGCCGACGAGTTCCAGCTGACGGCGCACATACGCCTCGACCTTGCCCTCGGGGGTGTCCGAGCCCGCCATGGCGGCCCCGACCTCCGCCGCCCAGACCGGGAAGTCGACGGCGCACAGCTCCTCGACCACCGCGGCGCGGGAGCGGAAGTACTCGTACACGGAGGATCTGGCCAGGCCCGTGCGCTCGGCGAGGGCGGGGAAGGTCAGCGCCTCCGTCCCGCCTTCGGACAGCAGGGAACGCGCGGCGTCCAGCAGGGCGGCGCGCTGCATCGTCCTGTGCTCGGCCACGGAGGCCGCTCGAATCCTTGGCACGGGACCACTTTACGGCGACGGGGGCTCGCACGGGCAGGACAATGTCGCTTCCGCACGGCACCACGGCCTGCTCCCCGTCACACCGGCGGACGCCCGCCTCACCGTGCGACGTCGGCCAGCTTCGCCCTGAGCTGCAGCACGGACTTGGTGTGGATCTGGCTGACCCGGCTCTCGGTGACGCCCAGGACATTGCCGATCTCCGCCAGAGTCAGGCCCTCGTAGTAGTAGAGCGTGACGACGGTCTTCTCCCGGTCGGGGAGTGTGTTGATGGCGCGGGCGAGGAGGCGCCTCAGCTCGCGGTCCTCGGCCACCTCCACCGGGTTGTCCGCGGCGGTGTCCTCCAGGGTGTCCATGAGGCTGAGCCGGTCGCCGCCCTCGCCCCCGACGTGGAGCAGCTCCTCCAGGGCGACGACGTTCGCCAGGGACAACTGGCTGAAGACGGAGTGCAGTTCCTCGAGCGAGATACCCATCTCCGCGGCGACCTCGCTCTCGGAGGGTGTGCGCCGCAGCTGTGCCTCCAGCGTGGCGTACGCGCGCTCGACGTTGCGGGCCTTCTGCCGCACGGAGCGCGGGATCCAGTCGAGCGCCCGCAACTCGTCGATCATGGCACCCCGGATGCGCGTGATCGCGTACGTCTCGAACTTGATCGACCGCTCGATGTCGAACTTCTCGATGGCGTCGATGAGTCCGAAGACCCCGGAGGAGACGAAGTCCGCCTGCTCGACGTTGGACGGGAGTCCTACGCTCACCCGGCCCGCGACGTACTTCACCAGTGGTGAGTAGTGCAGGATCAGCTGCTCCCGCAACCGGTCGTCGCCGGTGGCCTTGTACGACCGCCACAGCTCTTCGAGCGACGACGGCGCGGGCGGCCGCACGGAACCACGGGCAGCGGGGGGAACTGCCGCGTGGTCAGACCCGGAGGTGTGCTGGGGCATGCGTTGCCTTTGAGCCGTTCTGCTGTGGGGCGTGATGGGACGGGTTGTCTGGGCCGGTGGCTGGGCGGTGAACCTGGTGAGCGTAGCGTGACTGGGGGATTGCGGTGCGCGAACGGCGGCGGATCGCGCCTCGGTGGGTGTGTACCGTCGGCCACATCTTCGAACGAGGGCCGGAGCCGGGGCGCCGGCCCTCACGGTGTCGCGGAAGTGCCGCCGGGGCCATCGGGCACACCCTTTCACCCGAATGCCCCAGGTCAAGCACCGCCTCGCCGTGCGTTCGAGCCCGTTGTGGCGACGGTGGCCAACTGCCAGCGATCCCCGTGGCGTTCGACGAAGCCCAGGGAGTGCAGTTCGTACAGCCTCGCGAGGGCCTCGTCGGGCGTGGTGCCGGCCCGAGCGGCGATGTCCCGGCCGTCGAGGGCGCCGCTGACCGGGAGCGCCTCCAGTACCCGTGCGCAGCCGGGGCCGAGGAGGTCCCGCGGGAGCACCGGCCCGCGGCGTGCGGGGGCGAGATCACCGATGTCGCCGACCAGCTCCACCACTTCGTCGGCGTCGGTGACCAGGACCGCTCCGGTGCGCAGGAGTTCGTGCACGCCCGCGGAGAGCCCGCTGGTGACCGGGCCGGGAACGCCCATGGTGAACCGGCCGAGACGTTCGGCGGCCCTGGCCGTGGCGAGCGAGCCGCTGCGGTACTCGGCCTCCACGACGACGGTGCCCCGGGACAGGGCCGCGATGACCCGGTTCCGCAGCACGAACCTGCTGCGGGTGGGATGCGCTCCAGGCGGCAACTCCGCGACGACCACGCCCTGTTCGACCACGCGACGGATCAACTCGGCATGACCGCGCGGATAGACGGCGTCCACGCCGCACGCCAGTACCGCGACGGTGGCACCGTCCGCGGACAGTGCGCCTCGGTGGGCTGCGGCGTCGACCCCGTACGCCGCGCCGGAGACGACGACCCAGCCGCGCTCCGCGAGGCCCGAGGCGAGACTCCCGGACACATGGGCCCCGTACGGGGTGCAGGCTCTCGCGCCCACCACGGCGACCGAGCGCAGGGCCCATATCCGCAGGTCGGGGCGACCCCGCACCCAGAGTCCGACCGGCCTTGCGTCTCCGAGGTCGTCCAGTTGGCCCGGCCACTCCGGGTCGCCTGGACAGAGGAAGCGCCCGCCCAGCTCGGCCACCCGCTCCAGATCACGCTCCGGGCTCGCCGTCGCGGCCCGCGTCCGGTAGCCCTGGACCGTCTGCTCCCCCGCGCCGGGGAGGGTGCCCTCGGTCAGGGCGGGCCCGGTGAGACGGGCCAGGAGTTCCACCGGGCCGTGCCGGCGCAGCCATCTCCCCGCGCGTTCGTCACCCGGTTCGACGACCCTCGTCAACGCGGCACGCGCCCTGCGCTCCTCCTCACTCACACCGGAGGTCATGTCCGCAGCCTCCCCCACTCGCACCGGACGGTCATGTCCGGCCTCCCCTCACCGCCCGGCGGCCGGGCCGGTGCTTCCGCGCTCATCGCTCCGCTCCGAACCCCGCCGGGACCCCCCGGGCGATGCCCGTGCGCAGTTGGAGTGCCAGGCCGACGTCCTGTGCGTCGGGCCGGTCGTGGCCCGCGAGGTCGGCGATCGTCCAGGCGACCCGGAGTACGCGGTCCATGCCGCGGGCCGTGAGGAGTCCCCGCTCCATGTCCCGCTCGGCCGCGGCGAGCGCGCCCGGATCCGTGTGCCAGCGGGTGCGCAGCTCATGGCCGGGCACCTCGCTGTTGGCCCGCCACGGAGTGCCCTCCAGCCTGGCGGCGGCCCGGTCCCTCGCCTCCCCGACCCGGGCCGCGACGGCCGCGGACGGCTCGCCCCGGGCCCCTTGGCCCAGCAGGTCGGCCCGGCTGACGGGCTCCACCTCGACCCGGAGGTCGACCCGGTCGAGCAGGGGGCCGGAGAGCCGCGACTGGTACCGCCGGATCAGCGAGGCGGGGCAGTCGCATCCCGCGCCGTGCAGGGTGTGGCGCCCGCACGGGCAGGGGTTGGCCGCCAGCACCATGAGGAAGCGGGCGGGCAGCCGGACCACCCCCGCGCTCCGCGCGACGACCACATGCCCCGATTCGAGCGGCTGGCGGAGGGCGTCGAGCGCCTTGCCGGAGAACTCCGGGGCCTCGTCCAGGAACAGGACGCCCCGGTGCGCCAGCGAGACCGCTCCCGGTCTCGGCATGCCCTGCCCGCCGCCCACGAGGGACTGCATCGTCGCCGAATGGTGCGGGGCGCAGTAGGGCGCCGTGCGCACCAGTGGCTCGCCGGGCGGCAGGATGCCCGCGACCGAGTGGACGGCGGTGACCTCGAGGGACTCCTTGCGGGTGAGCGGAGGAAGCACGGACGGAAGCCGCTCCGCCAGCATCGTCTTGCCCGCACCCGGGGGCCCCTGGAGCAGCAGGTGGTGTCCCCCGGCCGCGGCGACCTCGAGGGCGGTGCGCGCACCGTGCTGCCCGGCCACGTCCGCCAGGTCCCGCAGGGCCCCCGCCTCGGCCGCGAGCCCCGTGCCCACCCCGGCACCGGGCACCGTCAGCCCGGCGAGCATGGCGTCGGGCCGGCCGTCGCCGTCGGGTTCCTCCTCCGGCACCGGCTCGTCGTTCAGCACCGCGATCAGCTGGAGCAGGCTGCGCACCCCGAGCACCGAGACACCCGGCACGAGCGAGGCCTCCCCCGCGGTCCGCTCGGGCACGACGACCTGCTGGTAGCCCGCCTCCGCCGCGGCGAGGACCGCGGGCAGGACCCCCCGCACGGGCCGCACCCTGCCGTCGAGACCCAGCTCGCCGATGAGGACGAGATCCGCGATCGCCCGGGGATCGATGCGCTCGGCAGCCCCCAGGACCGCACAGGCGACGGCGAGGTCGAACCCGCTGCCGCCCTTCGGCACGGACGCCGGGCTGAGCCCGACCGTGAGCTTCTTCTGCGGCCACTCGGCACCGGAGTTGACGACGGCCGCCCGGACCCGGTCGCGGCTCTCCACGAGGCTCTTGTCCGGGAGGCCGACCAGGGCGAAGGCCGCGACGCCCGGTTCCAGGTCCGCCTGGACCTCCACGACGACGCCCTCGACGCCCACCAGCGCGACCGAGCAGGTGCGCGCGAACCCCATCAGGCCACCCCCGTCACATGCTCGACCCGGGGTGCGCCCCGCCGGGGCAGCACCACCCCGACGAGATCGATCCGCACCCCGCCGGGGGGCGGTGGTCCTCCGTGGTGCTCCAGCCAGCATGCGGCCAGGTGTCTGAGCCGGTCCGCCTTGGTGGGGGTGATCGCGGCCATCGGATGCTCGAAGGGCATCCGTCCTTCCGGGCCGCCCCTGCGGGTCTTGACCTCACAGACGACCACCGTGTCGCCGTCGCGGGCGACGATGTCGATCTCGCCGGCCCGTCCGCATCGCCAGTTCCGGGCGACCACGGTCATCCCGCTCGCGGCGAGCCGCCGGGCCGCCAGTTCCTCGCCGTACCGTCCGAGTGCCCCCGTCGCGTTCATCTCGGCACCACCTCCGGCACCGACTCTGGTGCCTCGGGCCCCGGCGAGTGGATCTTGGTGGACAACCCGGCCGCTGTGGAAAACCACGCCACCCGTCCGGGTGAAGCTCAGCCCTGGGGAAGCTCCAGATCGCTCTTGTTCAGCTCCTCGATGTTCACGTCCTTGAACGTGAGCACGCGGACCTGCTTGACGAACCTCGCCGGCCGGTACATGTCCCACACCCAGGCGTCTGCCATGGAGACTTCGAAGAAGACCTCACCCTGCACCGAGTGCACCTGCATCTCGTAGTCATTGGTGAGGTAGAAACGACGCTCGGTCTCGATCACGTATTTGAACAGCCCGACGACGTCGCGGTACTCCCGGTAGAGCTTCAGCTCCATCTCGGTCTCGTACTTCTCGAGGTCCTCGGCGCTCATGGCATGTTCCCCTTCAGCCGTGCGTCCCCCTATTGTGCGCCAGCCCCCTGCGTCCCTAGACGATGTCCCGGGCCAGGACCACAGGCGCACTCGGAGGCCCCTCGTCGAGCAGCGTGCGCAGCAGCTCGGCGAGCCTGGTCGGATACACCGTCTCACGCGCCGCCGACAGTTCGGCGGAGGTCCACCACCTCAGGCCCGCGACACTGCGCTGTTCCAGCCGGGTCAGGCCCGTCAGACTGGTCGCCGTCTGCCGGGTACGTGCCAGGTAGTACCACTCGTCCTGGTCCCAGCGGCGCCCGTCGAACGGGAAGGAGCACTCCCGCTGCCAGATCACCGGACCCAGCTCGACGTCTGTGATTCCCGTCTCCTCGGCGAGCTCGCGCAGCGCGGCCTCCTCGCGGGACTCCGCGCCCTCGACCCCGCCGCCGGGTGTGAACCACCAGTCGTCGGACGGATCCTCGGGTTCGAAGCCGTGCAGCAGCAGGATGCGGTCGGCGGGATCGAGCAGGATCACCCGGGAGACACGGCGCAGCGCCCGCCCGGGGCCCTCCGCGGCCGTCCCCGCCGGCCGCTCAGACATCCGCGGTCGCCCTGCTCCGCCCGGTGGGCTGCTTCCGCCGGCCCATGAGCTTCACGAGCGGTCCGTAGGCGGCTCCGCCCAGGATCAGCACGGCGCCGAGCGCCACCGACGCGACGACCGGCCGGATGGGCCCCGGCTCGGAGATCCCGCCCGGAAGCGCGGCGAAGCTCCGCGGCCGTTCCAGGACCCCGCCCACAGGCCAGGCGACGGCGTCCAGCCGGGCGCTCACGGCCGCCCTCGGCACGGTGCCCTGTCCGGCTTCCTGAAGGTGCGAACGGGAGTCCACGGAGGTCCTGCGCTCATCGCCGAGGAGGAAGAGCTTCCCCTCGGGGACGGAGACGGTGAAGCCCATCGGCGAGGCGGACTCCTCGCCCGGCAGATACGGTTCCTCGACGGCCCGGCCGTTGACGGTCATCCGGCCCTCGGAGTCGCAGCAGACGACCTTGTCGCCGCCGATCCCGACCACGCGCTTCACCATCGGGGCGTCGGCCCACACCTTGTCCGTGAAGACGACGATGTCCCCGCGCCGGACCTCGGAGCCGTCGATCCGCTGCGCCAGCACCCGGTCACCGGGCTCCACGGTCGGGGACATCGAATCCGTCGGCACCGTGTACGGCTGGTAGAGCAGCGCGCCGAAGACGAAGCCGCCGAGGAAGAGCACACAGCCGAGGGCCACGGCGAGCCCCGACAGCACACTGCCGAGGCGGCCGTGGCCCCTGTCCGTACGTCCTGTTCCGCTCATCGCAGCGCTCCCTCGCAGGATCGACGATCGCTGATCCGAGCGGCACCCTACCCGCCGGTTCGCCCGCGGGTCAGCCTCCTCCGGCGGACGAGCACGATCGGCAACGCACCCGCCACGGCCAGTGCGCCCGGCGCGACGGTTCCGCCGATCACCGCCGCCGAGTTGAGCCCGGGCTGGTCGAAGGTGTCCGGAACGGGCAGCGTGGACCAGCGGTTGAACGGCCAGGCCACCACCACGGCGCGTCCGACGACGTCCTCGTTGCTCACCGTGCCGTTGTAAGGCAGCTCCTGGTGGTAGCGGGAGTCCAGGGAGTTGTCCCGGTTGTCGCCCATCACCCAGATCCGGCCCTCGGGCACCCGGATCGGACCGAACGGCTTGTCGTCGCAGGGCGTGCTGCCGGGCCGGATGTACGACGTCTCGTCCAGGGCCTTGCCGTTGACCATGACCTTGCCTCCCTTCTTGCAGGAGACCGTGTCACCGCCGACCGCGATGACGCGCTTGATCAGGTCCTTCTCCTCCGACGACGGCATCAGGCCGATGAAGCTCAGGAACTGCTGCACCACGTTGGGCTCGGGGGTGTGGGTGTCGTCCAGCCAGCCGCCCGGGTCGTGGAAGACCACGACCTCGCCGCGCTCGGGCTCGGATCCGAACCACGGCGTCAGCTTGTCGACCAGCACCCGGTCGCCCCGCTGGAGCGTGTTCATCATCGAGTCCGAGGGGATCGAGAACGCCTGGACCAGGAACGTCTTGATCAGCAGCGCCAGGACCAGCGCGATACCGACCAGCAGCGGCAGTTCCTTCCAGAAGGACCGCTGCTTCCTCTCCCCGGTGCCGGACGAACCGTCGTCGTCCGCCGGGTCACCGTCTCCCGAACCGCCGTCGCCCTGCGGGGGAAGGCCGCCGGAGCCAGTGGAACCGGGGGAAGGCTTCACGTACCGCTCGGGCCGCTCCTCGGGCTCCTCGTGTCCGGATCGTGCGCCTACCGCCAAATCCCCCACATCCACTCCTCACTCCGTGCGACCGCCCGCGCCCGAGACGGCGCAGGCCCATCACTCCCATAACGAGCGGGAGTTCCGCAGGGCTCGGGAGCAGGACCAGTCCTTTGTGATCCTGGGAGGACACACTATGCGACGGTCCGAGTGCGGTGGCCGTCCCGGCGCGCGCATCGGGGACCGAGGCGTACGTTCCCCTCTCCTCCAGTTTGCGCCAGTGGTCGAACGGCCAGGCGATGACCACGGCGCGCCCGACGACCTCCTCCTCCGAGACCGTGCCGCTGTACTCCTCGTCGAGGTGGAAGCGGGAGTCGGCCGAGTTCGACCGGTGGTCGCCCATCACGAAGAGCCGGCCCGCGGGGACCTGCACGTCGAACCTCAGTTTCGAGGGGGCGTTGCCGGGGTGCAGGTACGGCTCGGTCAGCGGGACGCCGTTGACCGTGACCTTGCCGTCGCGGTCGCAGCAGACGACCTTGTCGCCGCCGACGGCGACGACTCGCTTGATCAGGTCCTGCTCGTCGTCGGACGGCAGCAGACCGATGAAGGTCAGCACGTCCTTGACCTGCTTGACGACGACCGGGTCGTCCGGTCGCGGCGTCTGCTCCTCCTGGAGCCAGCCGCCGGGGTCCTTGAAGACGACGACGTCGCCGCGTTCGGGCTTGGAGCCGAACCAGGGCGTCAGCTTGTCGACCAGCACCCGGTCGTCGATCCGGATCGTCTGCTCCATGGAACCGGACGGGATGACGAACGCCTGCACCAGGAAGGTCTTGAGGACGAGGGCGATCATCAGCGCGACCGTGATGAGGAGGGGGATCTCCTTGACGGCGGAGCGCTGGCGCCGTCGCTTCACCTTCTTGGCGAGCCTGCGCCGCTCGGCGCGCCCGGGGAGCGTCCGGCCGCCGTCGGTGGGCCGGGTGCCGGTGGGCAGCCTGGTGTCGGCCCGGTGGCTCGCGCGCCGTCCGCGGCTACCCATGGGCACCGTCCGGCGCGGTCACGCGGTCGAAGGCGCCGGTCGCCGGCAGCGTGGACCAGCGGCCGAGCGGCCAGCCGATCCAGTCCGCGCGTCCGATCACCCTGTCGAGGGGCACCGTGCCCCCGCCGGGCTCGCCCAAGTGGTCGCGGGAGTCCCGCGACTTGCTGCGGTGGTCGCCCATGACCCACAGGGTGCCCTGCGGTACGACGATGTCGAAGGGGACGTGGGACGCGGCGTCACCGGGGTACAGATAGTCCTCGTCGACCGGCACGCCGTTCACCTGCAGTCTTCCCCTCTTGTCGCAGCAGACCACGCGGTCGCCGCCCACACCCACCACACGTTTGACGAAATCGGTGTCGGACGGTTCCGCCAGGCCCAGAGCGGCGAGCCCCTCCCGGGCGGCCGCGCTGACCGGGTTCTCCTCCACACCTTCCGGTACGAAGGATCCCGTGCCGTCGAACACGACCACGTCCCCGCGCCGTGGCTCGGACCCGAAACGGTAGGCCAGCTTGTTCACCAGCACGCGGTCGCCGACTTCGAGGGCGGGCTGCATGGAGGTGCTGGGGATCAGGAACGGCTGCATCACGAACTGGCTGAGGAGCAGCAGGAACACGGCGCAGACGCCGCCCAGCGCACCGGCTCGCCGCCAGGAAACGCGCACGGAGCGCGACCGCTCTCCGGTGCCGGACCCATCGGTCTCGGGGGCGGAGGAGCGGTCGCGCTCCGTGTGCAGTGCTTCGGTGTCCATCGGGGCCAGATGCTATCCGGCCGCCGTAAGAACCGTATGAGGCCTCAGCAGGGCGCGGGTGTGAGCCGTGGCTCAGTTCTCGCGCTTCTCCTTGATCTTCGCGGCCTTGCCGCGCAGCTCACGCAGGTAGTAGAGCTTGGCGCGACGGACGTCACCGCGGGTGACGAGCTCGATCTTCTCGAAGATCGGGCTGTGCACCGGGAAGGTGCGCTCGACGCCGACGGAGAAGGAGACCTTGCGGACCGTGAAGGTCTCGCTGACGCCCGAACCCTGGCGGCGGATGACGACGCCCTTGAACTGCTGGATGCGGGAGCGGTTGCCCTCGATGACGCGGACGTGGACGTTCACGGTGTCACCGGGGCGGAAGGCGGGGAGGTCGGTCCGCAGCGAGGCGGAGTTGACGGCGTCGAGGACGTGCGACATGTTCGTCTGCTTTCTTCGCCGATGCCACAGGTCATCGACGGTATCCGGAGATGGTGTCAGAGGAGCCGCGGCGTCGGGACGGGCGTCGTGTCCCCCTGTGGCAGGGGCGCACGCCGGACGTACGGCAGCGGCCTATTCTTCCACGGCCTCCGGCCTGCGCCAAAATCGGCCGTCGGGCGACGGCGCCCAGCCCAGGATGGAGAGGATCTCGCGGTCCTTCTTGTCGAACGCCGCAGGGTCGCAGCGCTCGATCAGATCGGGCCGGTGCAGTGCGGTCCGGCGGAAGGCCTCGTCCCGTCGCCAGCGGGCGATCCTGCCGTGGTGACCGCTGGTCAGCACGTCCGGGACGCCGCGACCGCGCCAGAGCGGCGGCTTGGTGTAGACGGGCCCCTCCAGGAGGTCGGCCATGGCGCCGGGCGCGAAGGAGTCGTCGCGGTGGGACTCGGCGTTGCCGAGGACGCCGGGCAGCAGCCGCGCGACGGCCTCCGTGATGACCAGGACGGCGGCCTCGCCGCCGGCCAGGACGTAGTCGCCGATCGAGACCTCGTGGACGGGCATGCGGGTCGCGTACTCGTCGATGACACGGCGGTCGATGCCCTCGTACCGTGCCGGGGTGAAGATCAGCCACGGCCGCTCGGAGAACTCGACGGCGAGTTCCTGGGTGAACGGGCGGCCGCTGGGGGTCGGCACGACCAGCGCGGGTGCGTGGGCGCCCGCCTCGTAGCCCGAGGCGAGGACCTCGTCCAGCGCGTCGCCCCAGGGTTCGGTCTTCATGACCATGCCCGGTCCGCCGCCGTACGGGGTGTCGTCGACGGTGCTGTGCCGGTCGTACGTCCAGTCCCGCAGGTCGTGGACGTGGACGCCGAGTCGGCCCCGCGCCCGTGCCTTCCCGACGAGCGAGACGTTCAGCGGCTCCAGGTACTCGGGGAAGATCGTGACGACGTCGAGCCGCATCAGGTCCCGTCCTCGGTGTCCGCGTCCCGCTGCGAGGCGATCTCCGCGCGGTCGTCGACGAGGCCGGGGGGCGGGTCGATGACGGCCTTCTGTTCCGTCAGGTCGATCTCGGTGACGATCTCCTCGACGAACGGGATCATGACCTCGCTGCCGTCGGGCCGCTCGACGATGAAGAGGTCCTGCGACGGCAGATGGGAGATCTCCGTGATCCGGCCGATCTCCGTACCGTCGGCGAGCACCACGTCCAGGTCCATGAGCTGGTGGTCGTAGTACTCGTCGGGCTCCTCCGGCAGGACGTCCGGATCGATCTCGGCGATCAGCAGGGTGTTGCGCAGGGCCTCGGCACCGTTGCGGTCCCGGACTCCCTCGAAGCGCAGCAGCAGCCGTCCGCTGTGCACCCGGCCGGTCTCGATGGTCAGCGGGCCCGCGGAGGCCGGATCGGTGGCCAGTACGGCTCCGGGGGCGAGCCGCAGTTCCGGCTCGTCGGTACGCACCTCGACGGTGACCTCGCCCTTGATGCCGTGGGCGCGGCCGATCCGTGCGACTACCAACTGCACGCTCAAAGCTCCTGTCGTACGACGACGGGCCGGGGCGGGCCGGTAGGCCCGCCCCGGCCCGCGCCGGTGATCAACTGTTCAGCGGACCTGGTCCACGTCGACGAGGTCGACACGGATACCACGGCCGCCGATGGCGCCCACGACAGTGCGCAGGGCGCGCGCGGTGCGGCCGTTGCGGCCGATCACCTTACCGAGATCGTCGGGGTGCACCCGGACCTCGAGCACCTGGCCGCGACGCAGATTGCGCGAGGCGACCTGCACGTCCTCGGGGTTGTCGACGATGCCCTTCACGAGGTGCTCGAGAGCCTCCTCGAGCATGCTCAGGCCTCGGTGGACTCGGCGGCGGCCTCAGCCTCGTCCGCCTTCTTCTCGGTCTTCTTGGACTTCTGGGTGATGGCCTCACCCTTGCCCTCTTCACCCTCGAGAGCCTTGGCGAACTCGTCGAAGGAGCGGCGCTTCTCTTCCTTCGTGGCCGGGGCGAGGAGCGGCTTCTCCGGGGCGGGCAGACCCTTGTGCTTCTGCCAGTCGCCGGTGAGCTTCAGGATCGCGAGGACCGGCTCGGTCGGCTGGGCGCCGACGGACAGCCAGTACTGGGCGCGCTCCGAGTCGACCTCGATGCGCGACGGGTTGTACGTCGGGTGGTACAGACCGATCTCCTCGATGGCCCGGCCGTCACGGCGGGTACGGGAGTCGGCGACGACGATGCGGTAGTGAGGCGAACGGATCTTGCCCAGACGCTTCAGCTTGATCTTGACTGCCACGGGAGTGGGATCTCCTGGTTTTGACGTGGTTGGGCACAACGAGATGCCGCGTGGGGTTGCGGTACCCGATGGCCCGATGGACGCGTCAGCCGGAGGAGAGAGGGGTCCTGTGCGACTGTCGAGTACAGCTAGACATTGTGCCACACGGATCCCGGCCGGCTGACCCTAGGCCTTCGGGCCCAGGACCGGACCGGCCGGTACTCCCGCCCGTGCGGTCACGTGGTGGCCGGCTTCAGCTCGCCGCGGCCACCGGTTCGGGGATGCGGAACGGCTTGCCGCAGCCGCCGCAGACGATCGGCGCCTGGGCGAGGACCGAGGGGACGACCCGGACGTTTCTCCCGCAGTCGCAGACCGCCTTGACCCGGACGCCGCCGCCGGACGAGCCGTGGCGGGCGGCCGGGCCCCGGAAGGTCCGCTTGGTGTCGGATGCCGTGGCGACCGTGTGCGCGGCGAGGGCGCGCTGCAGACGCTCGATGGTCGGCCGGTACCGCCGCTTCGCCTCGGGGGTGAGCGTGACCAGTGAGAAACCGCTGCTGGGGTGCGGCTCCTCCGGGTGGTCCAGGCCCATCTCCTCGGCGATCGCCAGGAACCGGCGGTTGTGGTAGCGGCCGGCGCGCGAGGTGTCGCGGACCCCCCGGGCGGCGGCAATACCGTGGACTGCCTCGTGGAGCAGTCGCTCGAAGGAGAGTTCGTGCCCGCAGGCCGACGAGGACTCTCCGATCAGTGACTCTGGCGCGGCAAGATCGGGCAGCTCGGGGTGGTGCCGCTGAATGTCGGCCCACGCCTGTGCCAGCTCTGCGGCGAGAACAGGTGGTGTCGTGCTCACGTCGTGACAACGAGCCGGACACCCCGCGGGTTCCATTCCGGGGCATCCCAAATAATTTGCACGTACCCGTCAGTTGCCATTGATGCGTCCTGACGAGGGCGGGTGCGCAGATCTGAGGAGAAGCCTCGCAGCTCACAACAAGGTGGTACGTAGTCATACGTCTGTGCAGCAATGCCGAACCCGGGGCGATCCGATGCGCGGCCGGGGACCGCACGCCGGGGCCGTGCGCCGGAGCGGGGGCGCCCGACGGAGTGTGCCGCCGCCCCGAAGGCGCCCGGCACGGCTCCCCCGCTCGGCGCCCCGCACCGGGACAGGCCCGGGGCGCGGGGCCCTCACCGGGCGCGTACCAGTAGGCGCCTGCGACGGTCGCGAGCGTACCGGGAGCGTCCTCGGACTCGGGCACCGACCCGTCCTCGGTCACCGGACACCGCACCGACACCGCCCGGTCGGCCCGTCCGATCTCGCCCTCAGGGCCCAGGACCGCCCAGGGGACCGCGCCCAGCCGCCCGGCAGCGCGGCCCCGGCGGCCTCCTCGACCGTGGAGGCGTCCGCCGTGGGGGTTCGCGCCGCAGGCGCGACCGGCGCAGCAGCAGCGCCTGGTCCTCCTCCGGCACCCCGGGCAGCAGCCGGCGAGCGCGTCGATCGCGACGCGCTCCTTCGCACGCCCGGCGGCCGCGGCGCCCGCGTCCGTGCCCGTGCCCGCGGGGATGCGCCGGACCGGCATCGCCGCACCCGCTCCAGGTCGCGGGCCGATCTCGATCCGCACCGGCACACCCTTGAGCTCCGGTCCACGGCCCGGCGCCCGAAGGGGACGTCGGTGCGGTCGTCCACCGGGACCCGCAGCCCGGCGGCCGTCAGCCGGTCGCCGAGTTCGCGGACCGTCGTGGAGACGGCCCCGTCGCCCCTGACGGCGAGGACGACGGTCTGGACGGGGGCCGGCCGGGGCGGACGCGCAGTCCGACGTACGCCCCGAGCGACACGATCAGTGCGCGGCCCCCGCCTCCTTGATCCGGGCGTCCATCTCCTGCTGCTCCGCCCCCAGAGCCCGTAGCCGTGCGGGCGGATCACCATGGCGCCGCGCACGGGACCGTTGTCGGCGAGCCCGGCCTTGTTGATGGTCCCGGTACCAGCGGGGGAAGTCCTCCGCCTGCGGCGTGAGGACGGGCGGCTTTGCCATGGCGGGAATCGTAGGCGGGCTGCACTCTGGATGCGGAACGGTTCCGGGCGCGGGGGCGCACGACCGGGGCATCCGAGACATTGCGGTGCGACCTCTGGACGTACCGAGCGAAGCGCAGTTCCCTGGCATACGGGGGGCGCGAGCGAGACGACACGGGGGCTGTCCAGCAGGGCACGGCTGACCTCTTGGCGGATTGGGGCGCTTTTCGATGACACCTACGCTCGTCCCGCACCACCCTCGTACGTCCTCAGCGCTCCCGGCGGACGCCGGAAGGCGCGCCCGTGACTGGGCCGAGATCCAGGAACGGATGCTGGTGCCGCTCTACGAGGCGGTGTACGCGCACCTGGAGGTCGGCGCGGGCACTCGTGTCCTGGGCCTCGGCTGCGGCTCGGGTCTGGCCCTGCTGATGGCCTCGGCGCGCGGCGCGAGCGTCACCGGCGTCGACATGGACCCGGCGAGGATGGAACTGGCGCGCGAGCGGCTGGCCCCCGCGCCGGAGCACGCCGGGTCCGGGGACGCTCCCGGGGCGCGGCTGGTCGAGGGCGGACCGGAGGAGGCGGCCGATCCCCGGCGCCCCCGGTTCAACATGATCACCGCTTTTCAGCCGATCGGGTGTACGGCCGGCGACTCCGACGGATTGGTGCCCGCGCTGGAAGCCGCGGTTCCGCTCGCCGAGCGCGGCAGCCCGGTGGTGCTGGCGGGCTGGGGCCCGCCCGAGCGCTGTGCCACCTCGGCTGTGCTGCGGGTGGCGAGCAGGCTCACCGAGCGGCTGCGCTCGGACGGCGGCTGGCGGCAGACGCTCCGGGACGACCTGGAGGACGTGGCGACCAGGGCGGGGATCCGTCCGGACGGCTCGGGCCGGGTGTCGTGCCCCTTCGGGTACGCGGACCTGGACAGCGCCGTGCGCGGCCTGCTGTCGACGGGGCTGTTCGACGCGGCGGTTCGGGCGACGGACCCGGCGCAGGTGGAGAAGGAGGTCAAGGAGGCGCTCCATCCCCATGTGCGGGCGGACGGGACGGTGTGGATGCCGAACGTCTTCCGGTACCTGATAGCGCGCACTCCGTAGGGAGCGGGCGCAGATCCCTGCGTGCGTATCGGCCCGCGGAGGGCCGGGGCGGGCGTCGTCGGCCCGGGACACGTGCTGCGGCTCCTGGTGAGGGCCCGGGGTCCGTCTCGTTGGGGTGCCCTCCGCGGGGCGTCTCTTCGTGGGACCCGGCGCGAGCCGTTCTCTTCGCGGGGCCCGGATCGGGTCGCCTCCACTCGGGGGGCGGGGTCCTCCAAGGTGCGCGCCGTCGGCGCGGTCCCGGAGGTGCGTGCCCGGATCACCGGCTGCAGCGGACCATCGCCGCGGCCGCCGAGGCATCGTCGTCGAGGGCCGGGACATCGGGCACCATCGTTCTGCCCGGCGCCGCCGTGAAGATCTTCCTCACCGTCTTCCCCGAGGCACGCGCGACCCGACGCAGCGCGACCTGGCACCCCCCACCCGGTGAATGTGCCCCGGGCGTCCCGGGGCCCCGGGGGCCGCGTTCGCCGGCCCGGCGACGGTTCTGGTCCTTCGTGACGGCCCGACCGTCCCGGCCGGATCAGTGGCCGTTCGTCTCCTTCTTCAGCCGGGGGATGCCGGCGGCCCGGTACGCCTCCTCCTCGTCCAGCGTCTCGCTGGCGAGGAGCGCCTCGGCCAGTGCGTCCAGCCGGTCGCGGTTCTCGCGGAGCTGCCGGCAGGCGCTCTCGTAGCACTCCTCGGCGATGCGGCGCATCTCGTGGTCCACCGCGTCCAGCGTCGCCGGGGCGGCGGTGAGCCCGTACGGCTCCTGCCCGTCCCCCGACACGGCCGTGAAGCGGCCGACGCGTTCGCTCATGCCCCAGCGCCCGACCATGCCCCTCACCAGCCGCGTGACCTGCTCGAGGTCGTTCTCCGAGCCGGTGGTGACGATCCCGAAGACCACGTGCTCCGCCGCCATGCCGCCCAGCGCGCCGATGATCCTGCCACGCAGGTACTCCTCGGTGTACGCGTACTTGTCGGCGTCCGGGGTGGACAGCGTGACGCCCAGCGCCCGGCCGCGCGGGACGATCGTGACCTTGCGGACGGGGTCCGCGCCCGGCTGGAGCATGCCGAGCAGGGCGTGACCGCTCTCGTGGTACGCCGTCCTGCGCCGCTCGCCCTCGGGCATCACGAGGGCCCGCTCCGCGCCGAGCTGGACCTTCTCCAGCGCGTCGGAGAGGTCCCGCTGGGTCACCTGGTCCTGCCGCCGCTTGACCGCGAGCAGCGCCGCCTCGTTGGCGAGATTGGCCAGTTCGGCACCGGTCATGCCCGGTGTCGTACGGGCCACCTGCACCAGGTCGACGGTCGGTGCGAGCGGGATGTCCCGGGTGTGGATCCGCAGGATCGCCTCCCGGCCGGCCCGGTCGGGCGGGCTGACGTGCACGATCCGGTCGAAGCGGCCGGGCCGGGTGAGGGCGGGGTCGAGGACGTCGGCACGGTTGGTGGCGGCGATGACGACGACGCCCTCCGAGCCGGTGAAGCCGTCCATCTCGGTCAGGATCTGGTTGAGGGTCTGCTCGCGCTCGTCGTGGCCGCCGATGCTCGCGCCACCGCCGCGCACCCGTCCGATGGTGTCGATCTCGTCGATGAAGACGATGGCCGGCGCGACCTTGCGGGCCTCGGCGAAGAGCTCGCGGACGCGGGAGGCCCCGACGCCCACGATCATCTCGATGAACTCCGACGCGGACGCCGAGAAGAACGGCACCCCCGCCTCGCCCGCCACGGCCCGTGCGAGCAGCGTCTTGCCCGTGCCGGGCGGGCCGGCGAGCAGGACGCCGCGGGGCACCCGCGCGCCCATGGCCCGGTAGACCTGGGGGTTCTTGAGGAAGTCGACGACGTCGTCGAGCTCGCCCTGGACCTCGTCGATCCCCGCCACGTCGGCGAAGGTGGTGCGCCGGTGCGGTTCCAGCTCCACGGGGCGGGGCGGCGCCTTGCGGCCGAGGGGGCCGCCCAGGCGTGGCCCCAGGCGTCTGGCGAGGACCACCCAGAGCAGCACGAGGATCACGATCGGCGCGAGGGACAGCAGCAGATTGGTCAGCAGGCTGCGCTGGACGACCACCGGTTCGGCCGTGACGGTCACGCCCTTCTGGCTCAGCTGCTGCCAGAGGTTGTCCTCCGCGAACTCCGGCCGCTGGGTCCGGAAGGTCGTGTAGTCGCCCCCGCCGCCGGGGATCGGCTGTCCCGTCCTCAGCTCGCCCTCGATCGTGTCGCCCTTGGCGTAGATCTTGGTGACGTTGCCGGCCTCGACCTGCCTGCTGAACTCGGTGTACGAGATCGTCGGCTCGTCGCCCTTGGTGAAGTACGTCAGGATCCCGTAGGCGACGAGGAAGAGGACCACCGCGGTCGCGACGAGCCCGATCCAGCCGCCGGGCGGCTTCTTGCGCGGCGGCGTGGGCGGCGGTGCCCCCTCCGATCGCCAGGGCTGGTCGGTGCGATCGCGCGGGGGTACGGAATTGGCCACGGCCTGCCCTCCGGTCCCTCGGCTGCTGCCAGATCTCTGCCCATGACCGCACAGAACGGGCCGCCCTGCCACCCGGGGCGGAGCCCCGGCGCGGTGGGCGACCCGGCCGCCGGAGGGTGCGGCACGGGAGAGGGCCCCGCGATCGGGTGATCGCGGGGCCCTCGGCCGTGCTGGTGGCGGAAGCGTCAGCCCATGAACTTCTTGAACTCGTCCGGGAGCTCGAAGTCCTGGGCGCCCTGGCCGCCCGCCGGCAGCCCGAACGGGCTCCCCTGACCGGCCTGCTCGCGGCGGGCCTGGGCCGCCTGCTCCTCGGCCTTGCGCTTCATCGGGTTGCCGGAACGCTGCTTGCCCTTGGCCTGCTTCTGCTTCTTCTTCTGACGGCCCGGGCCGCCGCCCATGCCCGGGATGCCGGGCATCCCCGGCATGCCGCCGCCCTGGGCCATGCGCGACATCATCTTGCGGGCCTCGAAGAACCGCTCCACGAGGTTCTTCACCGCGCTGACGTCGACACCGGAACCGCGGGCGATACGGGCCCGGCGCGAGCCGTTGATGATCGTCGGGTCGGTGCGCTCGCCGGGCGTCATCGACTTGATGATCGCCGCCGTACGGTCGACGTCACGCTCGTCGATGTTGTTGATCTGGTCCTTGATCTGGCCCATGCCCGGCAGCATCCCGAGCAGCTTGGAGATGGAGCCCATCTTCCTGACCTGCTCCATCTGCGCCAGGAAGTCGTCGAGCGTGAACTCCTTGGGGCCCTTCGCCAGCTTGGCCGCCATCTTCTCGGCCTCGGCCTGGCTGAAGGTCTGCTCGGCCTTCTCGATCAGCGACAGCATGTCGCCCATGCCGAGGATGCGGGACGCCATGCGGTCCGGGTGGAACGCGTCGAACTCGTCCAGCTTCTCGCCGTTGGAGGCGAACATGATCTGCTTGCCGGTGACGTGCGCGACGGAGAGCGCGGCACCACCGCGGGCGTCGCCGTCCAGCTTGGACAGCACCACTCCGTCGAAACCGACGCCGTCGCGGAAGGCCTCCGCGGTGTTGACCGCGTCCTGACCGATCATCGCGTCGACGACGAAGAGGACCTCGTCGGGGCTGACCGCGTCACGGATGTCCGCGGCCTGCTGCATCATCTCCTGGTCGATGCCGAGCCGGCCCGCGGTGTCGACGATGACGATGTCGTGGACCTTCGACTTCGCGTACTCGATCGACTCCTTGGCGACCTGGACCGGGTCGCCCACGCCGTTGCCGGGCTGGGGCGCGAAGACCCCGACGCCGGCGCGCTCGGCGACGACGGCCAGCTGGTTCACGGCGTTGGGGCGCTGCAGGTCGCAGGCGACGAGCAGCGGGGAGTGGCCCTGGCTCTTGAGCCAGAGGCCGAGCTTGCCGGCCAGGGTGGTCTTACCGGCACCCTGGAGACCCGCCAGCATGATCACGGTGGGCGGCTGCTTGGCGAAGCGCAGCCGGCGGGTCTCGCCGCCGAGGATGCCGATGAGCTCCTCGTTGACGATCTTGATGACCTGCTGGGCGGGATTCAGCGCCTGGGACACCTCGACGCCGAGAGCGCGCTCCTTGACCTGCTTGATGAAGGCGCGCACGACGGGCAGCGCCACATCGGCCTCGAGCAGCGCGATACGGATCTCACGTGCCGTGGCGTCGATGTCGGCCTCGGAGAGGCGGCCCTTGCCCCGGAGGTTCTTGAATGTCGCTGCAAGGCGGTCGGAGAGGGTGTCGAACACGGTGGTCGCGGATCCTCAGGTCTCGGGGGCGGGCGGACAGATGTCACACCAGGGTATCCGGCCGCGTGGGATGGGGTCTGCCCCCTGGGCACGCGGCCGGACACATCCCTCGCACCGGTCCGGGTCGTTCACGCGCTCCGCAGGGCGGCCTCGACGGCCCGTGCCACGTCCACGGCCTCCTCGGGCGGAAGCGGGGCCCCCTCCGGGCCTGTGACGTAGAACGCGTCCACCGCGTTCGCGCCGAGCGTCGACACCCGTGCGCTGCGCACGCTGACCTCCGCCGACTCCAGGGCGTGGCCGATCCGGTGCAGCAACCCCGGGGCGTCCTGGGCCCGGACCTCGATGACCGTGGCCAGCCGGGACGCCGCCGGCGCGACGGTGACCCTCGGTGGCGGGGCCTTGACCCCGCGGCGGCGCGGATACGCGGCGTCCCGTTCTGCGAGCCGGGCGGCCACGTCCAGGGACCCGTCGAGGGCCCGCACGAGGTCGGAGCGCAGCCGTGCGGCCTGCGGGAGCGAGCCGTAGGCGGCGGCGACCCGCCAGTTCAGTACGAGGACGGTGCCCGGGCCCACTTCCTGGGGGAGTTCCATGGCGCGCAGGTCGGCGGCGCGGACGGTGAGCCGGTGCAGGGCGAGCACGCCCGCGACGGCGGGCAGGACCGCAGGCTGGTCGGGCACGGCGATGAGGAGCTCCACACCGACGGGCTCGGGTTCGCCGTCCGGCTGCGGCGTCTCCGTCTGGGCGGCGTGCAGGGCCAGGACCGGTCCGCCGGTGCGCAGCGCCTCGACGGCGAGCCGCTCCTGCTCGGCGCTCGGAGCGAGGGGCTCCGGTTCCTCGGGCCTCTCCCCCGCGAGGACGCCCGCGACCCGTTTGACCAGGTCGGCGACGAGCGATCCCCGCCAGGCCGACCAGGCCGCCGGTCCGGTCGCGAGGGCGTCGGCCTCGGTGAGGGCGTGGAGCAGTTCCAGCGTGCCGGGCGAGCCCACGACGTCCGCGACCGCCCGCACGGTCGCCGGGTCCTCCAGGTCGCGGCGGGTGGCGGTCTCGATGAGCAGCAGATGGTGGCGCACCAGGGTGGCGATCACGGCCACGTCCTGCTTGTCGAAGCCGATGCGGGTGGCGACGTCGCGCGCGATGGTCTCGCCCGCCACCGAGTGGTCGCCGGGCCAGCCCTTGCCGATGTCGTGGAGCAGGGCCGCGACGAGGAGCAGGTCGGGGCGGCCGACGCGGCGGGTGAGCGCGGAGGCGCGGACGGCGGCCTCGACGAGGTGGCGGTCGACGGTCCACGTGTGGACGGGGTTGCGCTGGGGCCGGCAGCGGACCCGCTCCCAGTCGGGCAGCAGCCGGGTGATCAGGCCCTCGGCCTCGAGTGCCTCCCACACGGCGACGGTCGGTTCGCCCGCGCCGAGCAGGGTGACCAGTTCCTCGCGCGCCTCGGCGGGCCAGGGCACGGGGAGCGGCTTGGTGGCGGCGGCCAGGTGGCGTACGGCGTGGAGGGAGAGCGGCACTCCGGACTGGGCCGCTGCCGCCGCCGCGCGCAGGGGCAGCACCGGATCGCGCTCCGGCCTGGCGGAGCGGGCGATGACGGCCTCGCCGTCCATCTCGACCACGCCCTCGGCCAGGGGGGTGCGCTCGGGCTCGGGGCGGCGGCCGCCCCAGATGTTCCGCAGCCGGGGGCGGGCGGACCGGGACTTGAGCACCCGGTTCACCTCGCGCCAGGTGACGTCGGCGGCGTACGAGACGGTCCGCGCGGCCTCGTACACCTGGCGCAGCAGCGCGTCGGCGTCCAGCAGGCCGAGTGCCTGCGCCACCTGGTCCTGCTCCTGGAGCGCGAGCCGGTCGGCGGCCCGTCCGGTGGTGAGATGGAGGGCGTCGCGGGTGTCGAGGAGGGTACGGCGGGCCTCGGCCAGGCCCTCGCGGGGGGCGTCGGCGAGCCAGGACGCGGCGACGGCGCGCAGGGCGGTGGCGTCCCGCAGCCCGCCCCGGGCCTCCTTGAGGTCGGGTTCCAGCAGGAACTGCAGCTCCCCCTGCCGTTCGGCGCGCTCGCGGCAGAGCTCGTCGAGTTCGGGGAGCCGTTTCGGCGCCTGGTTGCGCCAGTCGGCGAGGACGGCCGTGCGCAGCCCGGCGACCATCCCGAGGTCCCCCGCGACGGCACGGGCGTCGAGCAGCCCCAGCTGCACCTTGATGTCCTCGCCCGCGGTGCGGCGGGCCTCGGCCGGGGTCCGGACCGAGTGGTCGAGCGCCAGCCCGAGGTCCCACACCGGGTACCAGATCCGGTCGGCGAGCGAGGCGAGCGCGCCGGGGTCGGCGGCGCCGTCGTGCAGCAGGAGGAGATCGAGGTCGCTGCGCGGCGAGAGCTCACCGCGCCCGTAGCCACCGACGGCGACGAGGGCGGCGCCGCGCACCCCGGTGTCCTCCTTCGCCGCGGCGAACAGCGCGGCGAGCCAGTCGTCGGTGAGCCGGGCCAGGGCGGCACGGCGCGACGGCCCGGACCGCGTCTTCTCCTGGAGAAGACGCAGCCGGGCCGCCGCATAGCCGCTGGGTCCCGAGCCCTCGGTTTCCGTGGTCAGGTCGATGCTCGTCACCCAGAACTCCCGTCTACAGCGCGTCCGGGCCGCGTTCGCCGGTCCGGACGCGGACCGCGGTGTCGACCGGCACGCTCCATACCTTGCCGTCACCGATCTTCCCGGTGCGGGCGGCCTTCACCACGACGTCGATGAGCTGCTCGGCGTCGTCGTCCTCGGCCAGGACCTCGATCCGGATCTTGGGGACGAGGTCGACGGTGTACTCGGCGCCCCGGTAGACCTCGGTGTGGCCGCGCTGCCGTCCGTAGCCGCTCGCCTCGGTGACCGTGAGCCCCTGGACGCCGAAGGCCTGCAGGGCCTCCTTGATCTCGTCCAGCCGGTGCGGCTTCACGACTGCGGTGATGAGCTTCATGCGTCCACCTTCTTGGTCTGCGGTGCGGCTGCAACGGTCCCGGCGGGTGCGGGGGCGGTCTTGCGGGAGCCGGCACCGCCGCCCGCCCCGCTGAAGTCGTACGCGGTCTCGGCGTGCTCGACCTGGTCGATGCCCGAGATCTCGTCGTCCTCGCTGACCCTCATGCCGATCGTCTTGTCGAGGACGAACGCGAGGATCGCGGAGACGATCAGAGAGTAGGCCAGGACCGCGAAGACACCCACGGCCTGCTTGCCGAGCTGCTCGAATCCGCCGCCGTAGAAGAGGCCCTTGGCGTCGGACTGGACTCCGCCGGTGGCGAAGAAGCCGACGAGCAGCGAGCCGACGACACCGCCGACGAGGTGGACGCCGACCACGTCCAGGGAGTCGTCGTAGCCGAACTTGTACTTCAGGCCGACGGCCATGGCGCAGAGCAGACCGGCGACGGCACCGATGCCGATGGCGCCGAGCGGGGAGCAGGAGCCGCCGGAGGGGGTGATGGCGACGAGGCCCGCGACCGCGCCGGAGGCGGCGCCGAGCGTGGTGAAGGAGCCGTGGCGGATCTTCTCGTAGGCGAGCCAGGCGAGCATCGCGGCGGCCGTGGCGACCTGGGTGTTGACGAACATGACCGCGCCCACGCCGTCGTCGTTGCCGAGCCACGAGCCGGCGTTGAAGCCGAACCAGCCGAACCACAGCAGACCGGCGCCCAGCATGACCAGGGGCAGGCTGTGCGGCCGCATCGGGTCCTTCTTGAATCCGACGCGCTTGCCGATGACGAGGATCACGCCGAGGGCCGCGGCACCGGCGTTGATGTGGACCGCCGTACCGCCGGCGAAGTCGATGACGCCCATCTCGAACAGCCAGCCGCCCGCACCCCAGACCCAGTGCGCGACCGGGAAGTAGACGACGGTGGCCCACAGGGTGATGAACAGGGCCCAGGCGGTGAACTTGACCCGGTCCGCGAGGGCGCCGCTGATCAGGGCGGGCGTGATGATCGCGAACATCAGCTGGAAGACGGCGAAGACGTACACCGGGATGGTGTAGCCGGCCCAGAGCTGGGTGATCCCGATGCCGCTCAGGCCGACGTAGTCGGAGGACCAGCCGATGAGGGAGCCGGAGTCGGTGCCGAAGGCGAGGCTGAAGCCGTAGAGCACCCACAGGATGGTGACGATCCCGAGGCTGATGAAGCTCATCATCAGCATGTTCAGGGTGCTCTTGACGCGGACCATGCCTCCGTAGAAGAAGGCCAGCCCGGGCGTCATGAGCATCACCAGCGCGGAGCAGATGAGCATGAAACCGGTGTTGGCGGCAGACAGCTCGGGGGCGTCTGCGGCAAGTGTGATGCCTGGGGGCATCGGCGTCTCCTCGTCGTCGTGCGGCCTGTGCGGGGCGGGAGCCTGGGCTGCCGGCAGCCGGTCCGGCTGGATCCGGTACGGCTGCCTGGTGAGTCGGCCCGTTATGGGGCATGAGGTTGGCGCGCCGCGGTTTCCGCCGATGCCGCACGATGTTTCGCCGCAGTGACGAAGAGGTCGGGCGTGTTACACGCCCATGAACTGAAGGGTCACGGGAACATCACGGGCGTACCCTCCGCGGGCAGCGCGACCGGCGCGACGGCCACCCGGTTGACCTGGCGTGGGGAGCCGAGTCGGGCAGTAGGGGTGGCCGTCGCGCCGGAGTCCTGTGACGGGCTGCTCAGACCGCTTCCGCGGTCTCCGGCAGCTGTGCGGTGATGAGGTCCGTGAGGTGGACGACCTCGGGGACGTCGCCGAAGTCCCTGGCCGCCGTGTCGACGGTCTTGCGCAGCCGGGTGTTGACCCGCTCCGAGCGCACCCGCCTGGCGATGTGCAGCGCCTGCTCGGCGAGCCGGGTGGACTGCTCGGGTTCCCGCTTCAGCAGATGCACCGTCGCCATGCCGACGAGGTTGAGTGCATACGAGCGCTGGTGCTCGGCGTCCTGGCTGAAGAGGGCGACCGCGCGTTCCATGACGGGCTCGGAGAGCGAGGCGTACGTGGGGCTGCGGCCGGCGACATAGGCGAGGTCCCGGTAGGAGTGGGCGTTCTCGCCGTTGAGCTCGGCCTCGGAGAAGAAGCGGATCCAGTCGGGCTCGGGCTCACGGGTCTCGAGCGCGTCGGCGAAGGTGTCCTCGGCCATCCGGACGGCCCGCTTGGTCTTGCTGGGCTGCCCCATGTTGGCGTAGGCGCGGGCCTCCATCGCATACAGCATCGCCTGTGTGCGCGGGGTCGCGCAGTCGCGGCTGCCGTACTGCGCGAGGTGGATGAGCTCCAGGGCGTCGTCGGGCCTGCCCAGGTGGATCATCTGGCGGCTCATGGAGGAGAGGATGTACGAGCCGAGGGGCTTGTCCCCCGCCTCCTTGGCGGCGTGCAGGGCGAGCACGAAGTACTTCTGCGCGGTGGGCTGCAGCCCGATGTCGTAGCTCATCCACCCGGCCAGCTCGGCCAGTTCGGCGGCGCAGGTGAACAGCCTTCGGGAGGTGTCCGCGGGCTGCGGCTCCTGGAGCAGGTCCGTCACTTCGTGGAGCTGGCCGACGACGGCCTTGCGGCGCAGCCCGCCGCCGCACTGGGCGTCCCACTGGCGGAACATGGCCGTCGTGGACTCGAGGAGGTCCAGCTCGGGCTTGGAGAGCCGGGCGGGACGCCGGACGCCGGCGGAGTCCGCCGGTGCGGGGTCGGAGGGCGGGGCGGGGACGAGCCAGCGCTGCATCGGCTCGATGAGGGCCGGCCCGGCGGAGAGGGCGAGCGACGTCCCGAGGAAGCCGCGGCGGGCCAGCATCAGGTCGCTGCGCGAGAACTCGCTGAGGAGCGCCACGGTCTGCGGGCCGGCCCACGGGAGGTCGACACCGGACACCGAGGGTGACTGGTGCGCCGTGCGGAGCCCCAGGTCCTCGATGGCGACGACGGTGCCGAAGCGCTCGGAGAACAGTTCGCTGAGGATGCGCGGGATGGGCTCGCGCGGCTGCTCGCCGTCGAGCCATCTGCGGACGCGCGAGGTGTCGGTGCTGATGTGGTGCGCGCCGATCTGCCGCGCCCGGCGGTTGACCTGGCGGGCGAGCTCGCCCTTCGACCAGCCGCTGCGCACGAACCACGAGCCCAGCTGCTCGTTCGGGCGCTTGCCGGTGCCCGTGCCGTCCGCGCCGCTGCCGCTCACAGGAACGCCCCCATCCGCATGATGTCCTTGCATGTCTTGCCACGAAGTCCCGCCGGGATGCCTTGCCCGGCGGTGCGGTGTCCGAACCCCTAGCAGAATGCCGTGAATCACGGCTCCCCGTCCGGCGGTCGCCCCTCTTCGAACAGGAAACCGACTTGCCTCCGGCATACCCGCGAAGGCACCGCACCCCCGGGGTTCGTGTACCGAAAGTAATCCTACGATCACGGTCCCGCCATGGCGATTCCAGAAACGCCACCATTCGCCACCCCTTCGAATGAACTCCCCTGCGGCCAGGCGCGATTCACTTGACGCACGACAGCCAGGAGCAGGCGGAGCGTTGCGCGTCGGGGCGCGCGGAACCGGATGCACCACCCCCGGCGACACTTCGCACCGGCGCGCCCCCGGCGACGGCGACACAGCGTCACCGCAAGACTCCTGGTCGTAACCACCGGCGAGTTCGACCCGTTGGAGGGGGCATGGGCTTCACGATCGGCGGCTCCCGGGTCCGGGAGATCCGGCCCGGCTCACGGCGCCGCGGCCGCGCGACGGAGTGCACGGCGGTGGCCGAGTGCACAGGACTGTGGGGCTGGGACGTGGCCCCGGGCGCACGGGCCTCGGCGGGCCGCTGCTCCTGCGGGGACACGGACTGCCCGGCCCCGGGCGCGCACCCCCTGGACTTCGCGCCCGAGGTACCGGCCGGTGCGACCCTCGACGAGGTGGCGAAGGCGTGGGCGGAGGTGCCCGGCGCCTCGATCCTGCTCCCCGTGGGCCGCTCGTTCGACGTCCTGGAGGTCTCGGAGGCCGCCGGGCGACGCGCCCTGGTGAGGCTGGAGCGGATGGGCGTCCCGCTGGGGCCCGTGTCCGTGACGCCGACGGGGCGCGCCCAGTTCTTCGTGGCCCCCGGCGCCGCCCCGGAACTGCCGCACCTGCTCTACCGGATGGGCTGGGACGACGCCGACCTGGACCTGCGCTGCCTCGGCACGGGCCACCATGTGACGGCACCGCCGTCCGACCACGCCGGCCTCGGCCCGTCCCGCTGGCTCCGGCCGCCGGCGCTCGGTTCCTCCGGGACCCCGCCGCAGGCCCGCCTGCTCCTGGGGACGCTCGCGTACATCTGCCACCGCTCGACGGCTCCCTGAGCGTCACCGGGAGGGACGACCCCCGGGACCGCTTCGCCCGTCGGTCCTCGGTGGGACCGCCTCGCACGCGGCAGTCCTCGACGGACCCGCGCCGCGGGCGCTCGTACCGCACCGGGCGCCTCTTGCCGCGCATGGCGGACCGGCCCCGCATACGCGTCCGCCGCGCCGCGGAGGACGCGGCGCGGCGGACAGCCGGACGAAGGGGATGCCCGGAAGGCTAGTCGCCGATCAGGGCGTCGACGAAGGCCTCCGGCTCGAAGGGGGCCAGGTCGTCCGGGCCCTCGCCCAGGCCGACCAGCTTGACCGGCACACCGAGCTCGCGCTGGACGGAGATGACGATGCCGCCCTTGGCCGTGCCGTCGAGCTTGGTGAGCACGATGCCGGTGATGTCGACGACCTCGGCGAAGACGCGGGCCTGGACCAGGCCGTTCTGGCCCGTCGTGGCGTCGAGGACGAGCAGCACCTCGTCCAGCGGGCCGTGCTTCTCGACCACGCGCTTGACCTTGCCGAGCTCGTCCATGAGCCCGGTCTTGGTGTGCAGCCGGCCGGCCGTGTCGATGAGGACGACGTCGGCACCCTCGGCGATGCCCTCCTTGACCGCGTCGTAGGCGATCGAGGCCGGGTCGCCGCCCTCGGGGCCGCGCACGGTGCGGGCGCCGACGCGCTCGCCCCAGGTCTGCAGCTGGTCGGCGGCGGCGGCGCGGAAGGTGTCCGCCGCGCCGAGGACGACGCTGCGCCCGTCAGCGACGAGCACCCGGGCCAGCTTGCCGGTGGTCGTGGTCTTGCCGGTGCCGTTGACGCCGACGACCATGACGACACCGGGGGTGTCCAGACCGCTCTCGGTCTGGACCGCGCGGTCCGCGTCCGTCCCGATGAGCCGCAGCAGCTCCTCGCGGAGCAGCGTGCGGAGCTCGTCGGGGGTACGGGTGCCGAGGACCTTCACCCGCTCGCGCAGGTGGTCGACCAGCTCCTGCGTCGCCGCGACGCCGACGTCGGCGGTGAGCAGGGTGTCCTCGATCTCCTCCCACGTCTCCTCGTCGAGGTGCTCGCGGGAGAGCAGAGTGAGGAGCCCCTTGCCCAGGGTGTTCTGGGAGCGGGCCAGACGGGCGCGCAGCCGTACGAGACGGCCCGCGGTCGGTTCCGGGATCTCGATCGCGGGAGCCTCGGGCTCGGCGACGACCGGATCCTCGACGGCGGCGGGCTCGGCGACGGCCTCCTCCGCGGTCGGGAGGTCGACCTCCTCGATGGTGCGGCGGGGCTCTTCCCGCGGTGTCTCCGCCTCCTCGCCGACGTGCGGCTCGGCTGGCGGAGCGGTGATGGTCGGCGTGCTCGACGGCGCCGAGGGCGGCAGCTGCTTCTTCCTGCGGCTGCTGACCACGAGTCCGCTGATCGCGCCGACCGCGACCAGGGCGATGACTACAGCAAGGATGACGATTTCCATAACGCCACCCAGTATCGGCCAACGACACCGGGGACCGGTCCGCTCAGAGGATCCCACGAGGGGGCGCGCCCATTTTTGGACCTTTTGCCGGAGACGTTACGATGAGCCTTCCGGCCTGGCGACGCCCCTGCAGTCCGATCGCGGCCGGCGCTCTCCCGGGTCCCGCACCCCGGACTCCCCCGGCCTCGTCCCGCTCGCGGGCATCCGCGGGGGCGCGCCCGGTATGGCCCTGTCGCGTGCGGTTTCGGCCAGGGAACCTCTTCCCCGTCTCGCTGATCCGGGTGGCCCGCTGGGGCTGGGAGACCATCGACGCGGTGACCGGCGCCTACGCCCTGCTGACCGTGCTCGATCTCCTCTTCGACATCAAGCCGAACACCGCGCTGATCGTCGTCACGCTCCTCCCCTTCGTCACGGCGACCTTCCTCTCCGGCCTCGGAACCAGGGCGCTGCGGGTGTGCAGCACGTGGTCCGCGTATCTGTTCGGCGGGTTCTCCGTCCTGGTCCTCGGCCACATCTGGTGGTCGGCACGGACCGGTGGGCCGTCCTGGACAAGCCGGCCGGTTCGACCGCGAGGCTGATCGCGGGCATCGGCACCATCGCCGCGGGCGGGATCAGCTGGGTGCCGTCCGGCCCCGACTCCACCCGGTCCCTGCCGCGTACCGCCTCAGGCCGTGCCGTGGTCGGCTCGACGGTCGACGGCGCCGGCATCGTCGTCCTGCGCTCGTTCATCTCGTTCCTCACCCTGCTCGCCGTCGCGTTCTCCGCCTGGATCGGGGTGTCCGGGGCGACATGCTGCGCGGGCGCGCCTATGACGCCGCGGCGTTGATGGACACGGGCCGCACCAGCGCCTGCTGGGACCGGGGCGGGTTCGCCTGGCAGGCGATGACGGCGTGGGGCGTCGCCCTGCCGGTCGGCCTGCTGTTCACCGAGGTCGACTGCTTCGGCGGTCCGCTGGCCGGTTCCTGGATCGGCAGGAACGGCCTTGGCTTGGGCGGTGACGATCGTCGTGGCGGGTGTGCTGTACGCCGTACTACCGCGCCCGGCCGGCCCGGTGTCCGCGGGCCGGCCGGGCGCGGAGGAAGAGCCGGTGCGCGCGGCTGTTTTCATCTGACGCGACGTCAGATAGCGTCCCCTTCGCCACTTCCACACCCCGGCGGAGGGGGACGTTCGTCATGGCCTTCACAGTCGTACGGTTCAACCTCGTCGACCCCGCGGCGACGCCCGATTCCCTCGCGGCCCGTTACCGCGTCGCCCTGGAGCTCGCGGCGTACGCGGACGAGCACGGGGTCGACACGGTCCAGACCGAGGAGCACCACGGCGTCGCGGACAACTGGCTGCCCTCCCCCTTCACCTTCGCCGGGGCGGTGTTCGGCGCGACGCGCAGGATCGCGGTGACCGTCTCGGCCGTCATCGGCCCGCTGCACGATCCGCTGCGCCTGGCCGAGGACATCGCCGTGCTCGACCTGCTGAGCGGGGGGCGGCTGGTCACGGTGGCGGGCATCGGCTACCGGCCGGAGGAGTACGCCGCCCACGGTGTGGACTGGCGGCGGCGGGGCGCGCTGCAGGACGAGCTGCTGGAGACCCTGCTGGCGGCGTGGACCGGCGAGGAGTTGACCCATCGCGGCCGGCGGGTGCGGGTCACCCCCCGGCCGTGCACACGGCCGCATCCGCTGCTGCTGGTGGGCGGTTCGTCCCGGCCCGCCGCCCGGCGCGCCGCACGGTTCGGGCTCCCGTTCTTCCCCAGCGCCCATCTGCCCGAACTGGAGGCGTACTACCACCGGATGCGCGAGGAGTACGGGACCGAGGGGTTCTGCATGATGCCGGCGGCCGAGACCCCGCTGCTGCACGTCTCCGAGGACCCGGACCGGACGTGGGCGGAGTACGGCGGGCACTTCCTGCACGAGGCCCGGACGTACGCCTCCTGGCAGTCCTCCGGGATCCGTTCGGCGGTGAGGTCGTCGGCGACGACGGTGGACGGACTGCGGGAGGAGGGCGTCTACCGGGTGCTGACCCCGGACGAGTGCGTCGGACTGGGGGCAGAGAGCCTCGTGCTCCATCCCCTGTGCGGCGGGATGCCGCCCGAGGAGGGCCGACGGAGCGTCGAGCTGTTCTGCGAACGGGTACTGCCCCGGCTCAAGGGCTGAACCGGGGCAGTGCCACTGGCCATGGGGCCGAGAGGAGAGGGGCAGCGGGGTTTTAGCCCATCTCCTCCAACGCCTTGCCCTTCGTCTCCGGCACCCACTTGAGGATGAACGGGATCGAGAGCACGGCGAAGACCGTGTAGATGACGTACGCGCCCGAGAGGTTCCAGTCCGAGAGGGTCGGGAACGTCACGGTGATGAGCCAGTTGGCGATCCACTGGGCCGAGGCGGCGACGCCCAGCGCGGCAGCGCGGATCTTGCCGGGGAACATCTCGCCGAGCAGCACCCAGACCACCACGCCCCATGAGAGGGCGAAGAAGAGCACGAAGAAGTTGGCCGCGAAGAGGGCGACGGTGCCCTGGAGACCCGGCAGCGAGACCTGGCCGCCCACCTCCGTCTTGTAGGAGAACGCCCAGGCGGCGAGTCCGAGCGAGATCGCCATGCCGACGGAGCCGATGAGCGCCAGCGGCTTCCGGCCGAACCGGTCGACGAAGATCATCGCGATCACCGTACCGATGATGTTCACGATGGACGTCTCGAAGGAGTAGAAGAAGGAGCTCTCCGGGTTGATGCCGACCGACTGCCACAGCGAGGAGCTGTAGTAGAAGATCACGTTGATGCCGACGAGCTGCTGGAAGACGGACAGACCGATACCGATCCAGACGATCGGCAGGAAGAGGAACTTGCCGCCGAGCAGGTCCTTGAAGGACGGCTTGCGCTCGTGGCGCATGTTCTCCTCGATCTCGGCGACCCGCTTGTCCAGGTCCACGGCCTTGCCCTCGACGTCGCGGAGCACCTTGCGTGCCTGTTCCTGGCGGCCGACGGAGATCAGGTACCGGGGCGACTCGGGGATGACGAAGGAGACCAGCCCGTAGAGCGCGGCCGGGACGACCATGATGCCGAGCATCCACTGCCAAGCCTCGAAGCCGCCGATCCGGCCGCGCTGGTCGCCGTCCGCGAGGTTGAGGACGCCCCAGTTGATCAGCTGCGAGACGGCGATGCCGGTGACGATGGCGGCCTGCTGGAAGGAGGCGAGCCGGCCTCGGTAGGCGGACGGGGACACCTCGGCGATGTAGGCCGGCGCGATGACGGAGGCCATGCCGATGGCGATGCCGCCGATGACGCGCCACATGGCGAGATCCCAGAGGGCGAACGGCAGCGCCGAGCCGATCGCGCTGGCGGTGAACAGCACGGCGGCGATCTGCATGACCCGGATGCGCCCGATGCGGTCGGCGATCCGGCCGGCCGTGGCAGCGCCGATCGCGCAGCCGATGAGGGCGGCGGCGATGACCTGGGCCAGGACCTCGGGGCCCACGTCGAAGCGGTCGCGGATGGCCACGACGGCTCCGTTGATCACCGCACTGTCGTAGCCGAAGAGGAAACCGCCCATCGCGGCCGACGCCGCGATGAAGATGACATGGCTGAGGTGCTCCGGCCGGGCCTTGCGGCCTTCCGACGCCTGCGACTGCGGGGTGCTGGTCACGGTGTACTCCTGGGGCCACCCGGCGACGGCGCCGGGGGTGGGGGGCGAGCCCTTCCAGTGGCGCACAACCTGACGCCGCCCACCACTTGAAGGTAAAAGCAATGATGCAGAGACTATGCGTTCAAGTTTCGAAGTCAAGACATCGTCGTGAAGTCACAGGAGCCCCACGACTCGGCACAGATGTGTACAAGAATTGAAGATCGAAGCGCTGGCTGTCGCTGAGCGCGAGCGATGAGGGCGGAGAGCCCACCCGCTTTCGGCGGGTGAACGCGGTTCAGCGGAGCCGCTGGTGAAAGAGCGGAGCCACCGGCTCGAGGAGAGGTTCAGCGGAGCCGCTGGCTGATGACCTTCGACACTCCGTCACCCTGCATGGAGACGCCGTAGAGCGCGTCCGCGACCTCCATCGTCCGCTTCTGGTGGGTGATCACGATCAGCTGGGAGCTCTCCTGGAGCTCCTGCATGATGCGGATCAGCCGCTGGAGGTTGGTGTCGTCGAGCGCGGCCTCGACCTCGTCCATCACATAGAACGGGCTGGGCCGGGCCTTGAAGATGGACACGAGCATCGCCACGGCGGTCAGCGAGCGCTCGCCGCCGGAGAGCAGCGACAGCCGCTTGACCTTCTTGCCCGGGGGCCGGGCCTCCACGTCCACGCCCGTCGTGAGCATGTTGTCGGGGTCCGTCAGGATGAGCCGGCCCTCACCGCCCGGGAAGAGCCGCGAGAACACGCCCTCGAACTCGCGCGCGGTGTCCCGGTACGCCTCCGTGAACACCTGCTCGACGCGCTCGTCGACCTCCTTCACCACCTGGAGCAGGTCGGCGCGGGTCTTCTTCAGGTCTTCGAGCTGTTCGGACAGGAACTTGTGGCGCTCCTCCAGCGCCGCGAACTCCTCCAGGGCGAGCGGATTCACCTTTCCGAGTTGCTGGTACGCCCGTTCGGCGGACCTGAGCCGCTTCTCCTGCTCGGCGCGGACGAAGGGCCGCGGCTGGTTGCGCGGGTGCCCGGGGTCCTCGGGGAGGTCCTCCCCCTCGGCCGGCGGCGACGGCGGTACGAGCTGGTCGGGACCGTACTCGCCGACCAGCCCGGCCGGTTCGACGCCCAGCTCCTCCAGCGCCCTCGTCTCCAGTTGCTCGATGCGCAGGCGCTTCTCGGCTCCGAGGACCTCGCCGCGGTGCACGGAGTCGGTGAGCTTGTCGAGCTCGCTCTTGAGGTCCCGGCCCTCCGCACGGGCGGCGGCGAGCTCACGCTCCCGCTCGGCCTTGGCCGCCTCGGCCGCGGCGCGTTCCCGCTCGGCCCGGACGACGGACACCTCGACATGGGCCAGGAGCTGACGGGCGCCGTTCGCCACCGCCTCGGCGACGGCGGCCTCGTGACGGAGCCTGGCGCGGCGCCGCTCGGCGCGCGCCCGGGCCTCGCGCTCGGCGCGTGCGCCGCGGTCCAGCGCGTCGGCACGTCCCGCGAGCCCCTTCACCCGCTCCTCGTGCGTACGCACCTGGAGCCGGGCCTCCATCTCGGTCTGCCGGGCGTTGGCGCCGTCGGCGGCGAGCCGGTCCCGCGCCGAGGTGTCCGGTTCCTCCTCGACGGGCGTCTCCTCGGCGACGGCCAGCCGCTCCGCCAGCTCCTCGGCCTCGTACAGCGCCTTCTCGAGCGCCTCCTGGGCGCGCTCGGCCGCCGCCGCCGTGCGCTCGGCCTCCCCGGCGGCACCGCGGGCCTGCCCGGCGAGCCGGCCCAGTTGCTGGGCGACGCCGGCCTTCTGCCGCTCCGCCGCCCGCCGTCGCTCGCCCAGCTCCTCGACGAGGGAGGCGCACGCCGTCCGCCGCTCGGCGGCCTCGCGCTGCCCCAGGGCGAGTTCGTCGCACCGTACGGCCAGCTCCTCCAGCTCGGCGGCGGCCTCGTCGACCGACGCCTGCACCTCCAGGAGGCTGGGCGCGCCCGCGGAGCCGCCATGGGCGAAGTGGGCGCCGAGGACGTCACCCTCGGCGGTGACGGCGACGAGACCCGGCTCCGTGCGGACCAGGTCCTCGGCGTCCTCCAGCGTCCCGACGGCCACCATGTCCCGTACGAGCCTCGCCACGGCGGGCATCAGCTCCTCCGGCCCGCGCACCAGGTCGACGATCCGGGGCGGCCGCGTACCTCCTTCGCCGCCGACGGCCGCCGGGGCGGAGAGGGCGGCGGCGGGAGTCGGTGCGGCCGCGCCGGCGCGATGGGCGGGCGCGCCCGCCGGAACCGCGGGCCGCCCGGGAGCCTCGGTCGCGGGGACGCCGTCGGCGGGCGGCCGGGCGGGAGCCGGAATCCCGGCCGTGGTCACGTCGCCCTCGGGTGCGCCGCCGTCACCGTGGGCCGGGCGGGCGCCGGCCTGCCCGGGCAGGGACAGCAGCAGGGACGCGCGGCCCGCGTCCTGCTTGCGGAGCAGCCGGATGGCGTCGGCCGCCGTCGAGGGATCCGTGACCGCGACGGCGTCGGCCGCCGCGCCGAGCGCCGCCGCGACAGGGAGTTCGTAGCCGGGAGCGACCGTCAGCAGCTCGGCGGCGGGCCCCAGCAGACCGGAGAGCCGGTCACGGGCGGACAGCAGCGCGCCGGTGCCGTCCTTGCGGCGCAGTCCCTGGGCGAGGGCGTCGTGGCGTGCGGCGACGGCGGCACGCTTGCGTTCGGCGGCCGTGGCCGCCTCGCGGGCGGCCGACAGGGCCGCCTCCGCCTCGGCCAGTTCGCGCCGGGCCGCGTCGTGCCGGTCGGCGAGCGCGGTGTCGTCCGCGTCCAGCCCGTCGACCTCCGCCTTGAGCTGCTCGTACTCCTCCTGGGCCGAGGCGGCCCGCTCGCGCGCCTCGTCACGAGCGGCCGCCAGCCGGTCGATCTCCGCCTGCGCCGAGGCCGCGCGGGAACGGGCGGCGTTGACCTGTCCGTTCAGCCGGGCGAGCCCTTCGCGGCGGTCGGCGATCGCCCGGGCCACGTCCTTCAGCCGGCGTTCCTCGACCGCCAGTTCGCGCTCCAGTTCGGCACGGTGGGCGACGGTGTCCTCCAGCGCACGCTGGGCGGCCTCCAGTGCCGCCTCCAGCTCCGCCTCCTGCTCGCGGATCCGCGCGGCCTCGCGCTCCATGTCCTCGGGGTCACGGCCGCGCCGTTCCTCCGCGGGCGCCGAGGTGGCGCTCTTCACCCGTGCCTCCGCCAGCGACACCGTGCCGCGCACCCGTTCGGCGAGCTGCGAGAGTTCGTACCAGGTCTGCTGGGCCCGCTGCAGCCGCGGCACCAGCCGGCGCACCTCGTCCTCCAGGTCCGCCTCCCGGGTCAGGGCCGCCTTGAGCTCCGCCTCCGCTGCCTCCTTGCGCTCCTTCAGCGCGGCCTCGTCGGCGACCTCGGTCCTGAGCGCCTCCCGCATGCGTACGAGGTCGTCGGCCAGGAGGCGCAGGCGCGCGTCACGCAGATCGGCCTGGATGACCGCGGCCCGCCGTGCCACGGCGGCCTGCCGCCCCAGCGGCTTGAGCTGCCGCCGGAGTTCGTCGGTGAGGTCCTGGACGCGAGCGAGGTTGGCCTGCATCGCGTCGAGCTTCCGCAGCGCCTTCTCCTTGCGCTTGCGGTGCTTGAGGACGCCGGCGGCCTCCTCGATGAACGCCCGGCGGCCCATCGGGTCCGCGTGCAGGACGGAGTCGAGCTGGCCCTGCCCGACGATGACGTGCATCTCACGACCGATACCCGAGTCGGAGAGCAGTTCCTGAATGTCCAGCAGCCGGCAGGTGTCCCCGTTGATCTGGTATTCGCTGCCGCCGTTGCGGAACATGATCCGCGTGATGGTGACTTCGGCGTATTCGATGGGCAGTGCGCCGTCGGAATTGTCGATCGTGAGGGAGACCTCCGCGCGGCCGAGCGGTGGGCGCCCGGTCGTTCCGGCGAAGATGACGTCCTCCATCTTCCCGCCACGCAGGGATTTCGCCCCCTGTTCACCCATGACCCAGGACAGCGCGTCCACGACATTGGACTTGCCGGAACCGTTCGGCCCCACGACGCAGGTGATGCCGGGCTCGAAGCGCAGCGTCGTCGCCGAGGCGAAGGATTTGAACCCGCGGAGGGTCAGGGCCTTGAGGTGCACGCCGCCGGACTCTACCTCCCGGTGCCCGGAGATCGCCGCCGGCACAGGGCTTCCGGCCCGCCACGACGTGGGCACGCCGCGGTTTGATCCCTGAATATGCAGGGCACATCAGACGGTAAGCAGTGCACTACAGACGGGGGAACAAAGAAAGAAGGGACGCCGAAGCGTCCCTTGCATACATACCAGCCGTGCGAGAGAGTTTCTCACCGGATCCCCACAGGTCTGGGATCAGGTGAGCGCCGGCTCGCCCTTGGGTACGTCGATGTCGATGCCTTCGAGCAACGAGTCGCCACGGTGCTGTGCGGCGGCAGCGCTCAGCGCGTCATTCTCGGACTGGATCCGTACGAGCTCGGACTCCAGGTCCTGGACGCGCTGCTGAAGCCGTCGCATCTCGGCGAGGAGTCGCGGGTCGGAACCGCCGACGTAACCGAGAAGCGCCTTTGCCATGATGGATGGTCCTCCACACTGAGTGACCGACCGATGCGGTGTGGGTCGTGAGGGATTTTCGCACCCGCGGTGCTCGGCAGCGCTTGTTCCACTGCGATTCTTGCTGCCAAACAGCTAGGGTGCGCGGGGCTTCCAGCGTCTCACCAAAAAGTTTGACGGTCAACACGATCACGCCCCGTATCGGGGGCAAGCCGCGGGCTCGCGGCCGTGGAACGCACGGCGGCGGCTCTCCTGCGGGCCCCGGGGGCTCGGAGATCATCGTTACTCGCGCAGCCTGGCACGGCGGGACCGTTATTGGCAACCACCAGCGGGTTTCTTTCGAACACGCATGCTGTGGGCAGTCGGATGAACACATCGAGTGCCCGCGTTCCGGGTCTTCCGATCAGCGGATCGCGAATCCCTCGTAACCCCCGCGGGGACTCCCCCAGATTTCGGTGACGCCGACGACGGCGCCGGGCGTGTCGGACGACCGCAGCCACTCCAGAAGACGGTGGCAATTCTCACGCGGGCCCTCCGCCACGATCTGGACCCGGCCGTCGTCGAGATTGAGCGCGAAGCCGCGGAGGCCGCCGATCTCCAGAGCGTTTTCCCTGGTGAACCAGCGGAAGCCCACTCCCTGTACGCGTCCGCGTACCCATGCGGTCATCCGTGCGTGCTCATGCATGCGCGAAACCTACACGGACGCGTACGGGCCAATGCCACTCGGGTCACATCGCCCACTCCCGACATCGCGTACAGTCGCGACGCAACGGACTTCGCCCGTTCGGGCGAGTCCTTCCACTGATCCAGCTGAAGTCGAGACCGGAAGGGCGAGCGTATGGGACGCCACCGCCGGAAGAAGCGGGTTCCCGGCCCCGTGCGCACCGGGCTGCTCGGGGTCGCCGCAGCCGCCGCGGTGGCCACCGTCGCCGTCGCCGCCGGGCTGGTCCCGGGCGGCGACGTGTTCACCGCGGGAGGCGAGAAGACCGCGGCGCAGCATGTGCGCGAGGTGGCCTCCGGTGATCTCACGGCCCAGGGCGGCGCCTCCGCCACCCCGTCCGAGCGCGCATCGGCCGAGCCGGCCCCCCGCGCCTCGAAGGGCATGTCGTCGACCACCGGCAACTCGCCGAAGGGGTCCTCGTCGGCGCCCGCGTCGAAGCCGAAGCCGCCGGTGAAGAAGGCGCCCGAGGCCAAGCCGCCGGCCGCTGCCGGCAGCCCCGAGACCTCCCGCGGCAAGGCGGCGGAGCGCAAGACGACCGCCCCCGAGCGCAGGGCCGTCCCCGCCCCGGCGAAGCCGCGGCCCAAGGCCCCGTCGGGTGAGACGGCGGCGGAGGCCGAGGTGCTGGCCCTCGTCAACAAGGAACGCGCCAAGGTGGGCTGCGCCCCGGTGCGCCCGGACTCCTCGCTGGCCCGCCTCGCCGGCAGGTTCAGCTCCGACATGGCGACGCGCAGCTTCTTCGACCACACCGACCCGGAGGGCGACGGCCCCTGGGACCGGGCCGCGCAGGCCGGCGTCGGCGGACTGGGCGCCGAGAACATCGCCCGCGGCCAGGCCGACGCCCGGACCGTGATGAACGCGTGGATGAACAGCGACGGCCACCGCGCGAACATCCTCAACTGCGAGTACCGGACGCTGGGCGTGGGGGTCTCCTTCGCCCAGGGCGGCCCGTGGTGGACACAGGACTTCGGCTTCTGAGAACACCGCGGGTCGGTCGACCCGCCCGCACTTCCGGGCCGTCTCGGAGCCGTCATCGGCCGCCGGGGCGGCCCGGACCGCGACCACGGCGGGGCGTGTGCCCGGCCGGCAGGCACCGGGTGCGTACGTCCACGGCGTGGAACCCGCCTCGGCCCCACCGGCGGGACACCGCCGAACCCGCCCCGCCGTCCCGGGTCGTCAGTGGCAGTCGAAGCGCCAGTCCCACGGCAGGCCGGCGCACCGTCGGCAGTGGAAGAAGTAGACGCCGCCGCAGTCGCCCAGCTGTATGTCGCCGGTGATGGTCAGCAGGTGCTCCATGCGGTGTCCGCTCTCGCAGTCCGGCCAGTCGGCGGGCTGAATCCAGGCCGGCCAGCCGCCGACCTTCGTCGCGATGATGTTGGCGTCGGGCGGCCGGACGGAGGCGCCCGTGGTCATCCGAAGCCGGTGCTCCCAGGTCTCCCCCATGTCGCCGGGCAGGTCGTGCCACCCCGGCCAGTCCTCCGCGGTGGCCGGGGACACCGTGGACGGCTCCGGCATGTTGTCCTCGTCGAACTCCCCCTCGCTCACCCCGGGCACCTCGGACAGCAGCCCTCCGGCCACGACCTCCGCCTCGTTGCGCCAGTACAGCCGCGGCATCACCGGCCCGGGGTCCTGTTCGTGGTTCAGCGCGCACCAGACCAGCTGCAGCAGGTCCTTCCCCGCCGGGAACTCCAGCTCCGGTACGTCCTTGGCGTACAGCTGGAGGATCGGCACCATCGGCACCGCACCCGGGACGATCTCGGTGCAGTTGCGCCAGTCGGCCCCGTACGTCCAGTGGTCCTCCTGCGCGCAGTACGGCCACGGCTCGTCCGCGGGCCACAGCAGCTCGCCTCCCAGCGAGCTCTCCCCCACACCGGGTTCGCCGGGCTCCGGGTTGAGGAGGGTGGCCTGCCGGGCGAGAGCCGCGTACTCCGGTATCAGGGTGCGCAGATCCGTCGCGGGCAGATCGGGCGTGTCTCCGGGCATCGTGGCTCCTCGGGCGTACGAAGATCGACGGGGTGTCGCGGGCACGCTAGTACGTGCCACCGACAGCCCCGTACGGCCAACGCCTCCTGCTTTCCGGAGCACAGTGCTCCCTGTGGGTGAGCGCTTCCCGGGCGTAGGGTGTCGCGCATGGACGACGCCATCGCCTTCGACGTGTTCGACCGGCAGTGCCCGTCGCGCGGCACGCTGGAGCATGTGACCGGGCGCTGGGGCAGCCTGACGCTGGGCGCGCTGTACGAGAGCGGTTCCCGCTTCAACGAGCTGCGGCGGCGCGTCGACGGGGTCAGCGAGAAGATGCTCTCCCAGACGCTGCACGCGCTGGAGCGGGACGGGCTCGTCCACCGTGACGCGCAGCCCACCAACCCGCCGCGGGTCGACTACGAACTCACCCCGCTCGGGAGGGAGATCGCCGAGCGGCTGCTCGGTCTGATCGGTCTCGTGGAGGAGCGGATGCCGCAGGTGCTGGCCGCGCGCGGACGTTACGACGCGACGCGCGGCAGCGAGCGGACCGGCCGCGGCGGGCGCTGACAGCGCGGGCAGAAGTAGCTGGAGCGGTTCATCCAGGGGCGGCGGCGCATCGCCGTACCGCAGCGGCGGCAGGGCTCGTCCTCGCGCCCGTACGCGTCGAGGGACCGGTCGAAGTACCCCGACTCGCCGTTCACGTTGACGTAGAGGCTGTCGAAGCTGGTGCCGCCGACGGCGAGGGCGGCGTTCATCACGTCCCGTACATGGCCGAGGAGTTCGGCGGACCGGGGGCGGGTCAGACCGGCCGTGGGGCGGTCGTAGTGGAGCCTGGCGCGCCACAGGGCCTCGTCGGCGTAGATGTTGCCGACACCGCTGATCAGGGACTGGTCGAGCAGGGCGCGCTTGACCGTCGTCCGGCGCAGCCGGAGTGCCGTGTGGAAGGCCGCGTCGTCGAACTCGGGGTCGAGGGGGTCCCGGGCGATGTGCGCGATGGCGTCCGGCAGCCCGTCCGGGGTGGTGTCGTGGAGCGACAGACCGCCGAAGGTGCGCTGGTCGACGAAGCGGAGTTCGGTTCCGAGGTCGTCGTCGAAGCGGATCCGGATCCGGAGGTGCTTCTCGTCCTCCGCCGCCTCCGGCTGGACGAGAAGCTGCCCGCTCATGCCGAGGTGTCCGAGGACGGCGCTGCCGTCGTCCAGTGGCAGCCAGAGGTACTTCCCGCGCCGCCGGGCGGTGCCGATCCGGTGCCCCCGGAGCCTCGCCCCGAAGTCGTCCCCGCCGCCGAGGTGCCGGCGCACGGCCCGCGGGTGCAGGACCTCCACACCGCTCACGGTCCGCCCGGAGACCCACTGCTCGAGTCCCCGCCGCACGACTTCCACCTCGGGCAACTCGGGCACGTATCTCCTCCGGAACTGGACCGACTCGACGCCCGCAGCGTACCTCCGTGCCGCCTCGGAGCGGGCTGCGGGCCCGTTCCCCGCCGGCAGCGGGCGGACGGCCGACGACCAGGTGGGAAGACGGCCGGCAGGGTGCGGGAAGGAAAGGACCCCGCCGCGCGGGGCGCGGCGGGGTCCGGAAGCGAACCGGTCAGGCGGTGGCGCGGGGTGAAGGGGTGTCGGCGACCCCTTCGGTCTCCGCGGCCTCGGCGGCTTCGGCGGCCTTCGCCGCCGCCGCGCGCTCGTCGGCCGCGGCGCGGATCGCGCGCCACGCGGACTCCGCCGCCTGCTGCTCCGCTTCCTTCTTGCTGCGGCCGGTGCCGGTGCCGTACGAGACACCACCGACGCGGGCGGCAGCAGTGAAGGTCTTCTCGTGGTCCGGACCCGTCTCGGAGACCAGGTACTCGGGCACTCCGAGCCCCTCGGCCGCCGTGAGCTCCTGGAGACTGGTCTTCCAGTCCAGGCCGGCACCGAGGTTCGAGGACTTCTCGATCAGCGGGTCGAAGAGCCGGTGCACCAGCTCGGACGCCGCGTCGAGGCCCTGGTCGAGATAGACCGCGCCGATCACCGCTTCCAGGGTGTCGGCGAGGATGGACGCCTTGTCCCGTCCGCCCGTGCCCTCTTCGCCCCGGCCGAGGCGAATGAAGGACCCGAGATCGAGACCACGGCCGACCTCCGCCAGCGCACGCGAATTGACCACCGCGGCCCGCAGCTTGGCCAGCTGGCCCTCGGGCAGGTCGGGGTGGGTGCGGTACAGCGTGTCCGTGACCACCAGGCCGAGCACGGAGTCCCCGAGGAACTCCAGCCGCTCGTTGGTGGGCAGACCGCCGTTCTCGTACGCGTACGAACGGTGGGTCAGCGCGCGCACCAGAAGGGCGGACTCGAGCTGATAGCCGAGCCGCCCTTCCAGAAGCGTGTGGGACGAGGCCGAAGTGATGCTTTCAGACATCGTGCCTCTCACCAGCCGCTCAGACCTCGAGGACCTGGCGCTTGTTGTAGGTGCCGCAGCTCGGGCACGCGATGTGCTGCTGCTTCGGCTCCTGGCAACGCTCACACGAAACCAGGGTGGGGACCGCAGCCTTCCACTGCGACCGGCGGTGGCGCGTGTTGCTGCGCGACATCTTCCGCTTCGGAACAGCCACGGCTACTTCTCCTGCTTCTCGTCGACGCGTGCTGATCGAGGCGCGTCGCCGCTCTTCTTGTCCTTCTCACCGGTTCCGAGTGAATCGGCGAGTCCCTGCAGTGCCGCCCAACGGATGTCGACGGCGTCGTGGTGGTGGTCCGGTTCGGCGTTCAGGTCGGCCCCGCATTCGGAGCACAGTCCCGCACAGTCCTCCCGGCACACCGGCTGCATCGGCAGTGCGAGCACCACCGCGTCCCGCAGCACGGGCTCGAGGTCGAACAGTCCGTCCTCGATGAAGATCACGTCCTCGCCCTCGGCGTCGTCGCCGGGCTCCGGCTCCTTGGCACGGCCCCGGTCGTCGGCGTCGGGGTACGAGAACATCTCCTGGAAGTCCGCCACGACCTCATGGCGCAGCGGCTCCAGACACCTTACGCACTCCCCCTCGGCCGTGGCACGGGCGGTGCCTGTGACGAGCACCCCTTCCATGACGGACTCGAGGCGGAGCTCCAGCTCCACCGGCGCGCCCTCGGGCACCCCGATGACCCCTTCGACACCGAAGACCGCCGGCGCGGCGGGCGCCGCAACGGTACGGGAGAGCTTCTGGAGCGCACCGGGCCGCCGACCCAGCTCGTGCGTGTCGAACACGAGGGGGTTGCGGTGGTCGAGGCGGGCGTTCAGGGCACTTCCTGCTTTCGGATCGAGTGTGGGGGCCGCGATTCGGCGCAGCATCGTTCCACGCTCGCGCGACCGAAGAGCCAGGATACTGGACCGTTCGCTCCAGGCCCAATCCGGTCCGTACCGGATCAGCGGCCCTGCTCGTAGCGCCGCAGCTGATCCATGTCGATCATGCCGGTGTCGAAGAAGCTCGTCTCGTCCAGCGACGCGGGCTGGACGTGGCCCTGAGGGGCTTGCTGCGGATGCTCCGGCTGCTGCTGGGTCCCGTAGCTCCCGGCGTACGGGTCCTGGCCGTACCCCTGGGCGTACGCGGGGTCGTAGCCCTGCTGCTGTCCGTAGCCCCCGGCGTACGGGTCCTGCTGGTACGCGTACATGTCCTGCGGCTGGGCCTGGGCCGCCGCGGGCTGGTAGCCGTACGGGTCGGCCTGCGCCGGGATCTGCGGCTGCGGGGTCTGCGGCTGCTGAACCTGCGGCCGCGGGTCCGCCAGCTCCGCGAGCCCGGCGAGATAGTCGGCGTCGCTGGTGTGCTGCGCGGTGCCGGCGGCTTCCTGCGCGGCCATGTGCGCGCCGAGTTCGTCCGTCGCGATCCGTCCGTGCAGCTTCTGGCGGCCCCTGCCGACGGCCTCCAGCGTCTTGGAGAGCACCGCCTCGAAGGCGCTCAGCTTGGCGTCCACGTAGTCGTCCGCGCGCTGGATCAGGGTCTGCGGGTCCGCGCTGTACTCGGGGGCGTCGTCGTCGGCGGGGTCGACGTACCCCTGGTCGCCCTGGTGGTGGCCGCGGCCGAGCAGCTTCTCGCGGCCCCGGTCGACGGAGCCGATGGTCTTGTTCAGGACCACCTCGAAGTTGGCGAGCTTGGAGTCGACGTAGTCGTCGGCCTCGGCGCGGATCTCCTCGGCCTCCCGGCGGGCATCGGCGAGGATCCGGTCGGCCTCCTCCTGGGACTGCCGGGCGATGTGGGTGCCGGAGACCAGGGAGCCGCGCTCGGAGTGGGCGGCCTGGATGATCCGCTCGGCCTCCTGGCGGGCCTGCTCGACCATCTGCTCCCGGTCGCCGATCAGCTCCTGGGCCTGGGCGAGCGAGCCGGGCAGCGCCTCCCGCACCTCTTCGAGCATGGCGAGCAGCTCGGCGCGGTTGACCACGCAGGAGGCCGACATGGGCATGGACCGGGCGCTCCCGACCGCCTCGACGATCTCGTCGAGCTTCTTCTGCACGTCCACCGTGTGCTCGCCACTCTCTACAGTCACTACAGCCGTTTTTGAGCCGGACGCAACGACTGTACGGCCAGTCGGCGCCGGTCCGACACCGGATGACGGCACGTCAGGACGCGGCCCTCCGTGCCGTCCGCCGCGTCACTTCCCGGGAAGTCGTTCGGTCAGCGCCGCGAGGACGGCCGGCGGCACCAGGTGCGAGACGTCCCCGCCCCAGGCCGCGACTTCCTTGACCAGCGAGGACGAGAGGAAGCTGTAGGTCGGGCTGGTGGGCACGAAGAGCGTCTCGACGCCCGACAGGCCGTTGTTCATCTGGGCCATCTGCAGCTCGTAGTCGAAGTCGCTGACCGCACGCAGGCCCTTGACGATGGCGGGGATGTCCCGCTCCTTGCAGTAGTCGACGAGCAGGCCGTGGTAGGCCTCGACCTCGACGTTGCCGTACTCGGCGGTGACCTCGCGGATCAGTTCGATCCGCTCGTCGACCGTGAACAGTCCCTGCTTGGACTGGTTGATCATCACCACGACGTGCACGACGTCGTACAGCTTGGAGGCGCGGGCGATGATGTCGAGGTGTCCATTGGTGATGGGGTCGAACGACCCCGGACAGACGGCGCGGCGCAACTGAAGTCCCTCGCTCTCCGGTCCGGTCATGGTGCGTCTTCGCACGTAGAGGCGGCGCGACCGTACCAAAGCGTCCCCTCGCCGTAGCGACGGGCCCGCAGCGGCTCGATCCCCTCGGGCCAGGCGAACTCTCCGCCCCTCGTGCTGCGCTCAACGGTGACGAGGGCGTCCTCCGCGAGCCAGCCCTCCGAGCGGAGTGTGAGGAGAATCTCGCGAAGATCGTCGTCCGTGACGGCGTACGGCGGGTCGAGGAACACGACGTCGTAGGGGTCCGCCGGCGGGGGCCCCTGGACGATCTGCTCGGCCCGGCCGGTGCGGACCTCGGCCCCGGGCAGGGCCAGGGTCCGGACGTTCTCCCGGACCGTGCGGGCGGCGCGGGTGTCGGCCTCGACGAGCAGGGCGTGGGACGCGCCGCGGGACAGCGCCTCCAGGCCCACGGCGCCCGAGCCCGCGTACAGATCCGCCACGCGCACTCCCACGAGGGTGCCGAGCAGCGACTCCCAGGTGGAGAACAGGCCTTCGCGCGCCCGGTCGGAGGTGGGGCGGGTGCCGTTGCCCGGCGGCACGGCCAGGCGGCGTCCGCCGGCCGCACCGGCGATCACGCGGGTCATCTGGGTCCTTCGCGGAAGACGGGGCTCGATCGGCTCGATCGGCTCTGGTCGGGGCGATCGGACCGATCCGGTCACCTCCACGATATGGGCTCCGCGGGACCGCGGAGCCCGCCCGTCCCGGACCCGGCGGGGAGACGGCGCGGCCGGGCGGGGGGCCCGTCCCGCTCAGCCCTTGTCCAGGTACTGCTCGCGGTCCTTGTCCAGCAGCGCGTCCAGCGCCGTCCGCAGCTCCGGGAGTCCCTCCAGGTCCGGGTCGGCGGTGACGACGGACACCGCCTCGTCGCGGGCCGCGGCGATGATCTCCTCGTCCTCGATGACCGCGAGGACCCGCAGCGAGGAGCGCACCCCGGACTGGGCCTGGCCCAGCACGTCGCCCTCGCGGCGCTGTTCGAGGTCGATCCGGGAGAGCTCGAAGCCGTCCAGGGTGGCGGCGACCGCGGCGAGCCGGCCGCGCGCCGGGCTCGCCTCGGGCATCTCCGTGACGAGCAGGCAGAGCCCGGGGGCCGAGCCGCGGCCGACGCGGCCGCGCAGCTGGTGGAGCTGGGAGACGCCGAAGCGGTCGGCGTCCATGATCACCATGGCGGTGGCGTTCGGCACGTTCACCCCGACCTCGATCACGGTCGTGGCGACGAGCACGTCCACCTCGCCCGCGGCGAAGCGGCGCATCACGTCGTCCTTGTCGTCCGGCGCCATGCGGCCGTGCAGCACCTCCACGCGCAGGCCCTTGAGCGGACCGGCCGTCAGCTGCCCGGCCACGTCCAGCACGGCCAGCGGCGGCCGCTTCTCGGCCTCGTCCTCCGGCGACGTCCGCCGCGCCCCGGCCGGCTGGGCGGCCTGGTCGAGGTCGTCGCCGATCCGCGGACAGACGACGTACGCCTGGTGGCCGCCCTCGACCTCCTCCCGCACCCGCTCCCAGGCGCGTGCCAGGAAGTGCGGCTTGTCCGCGGCGGGGACCACGTGCGACGCGATCGGCGAACGCCCCGCCGGCAGCTGGTCCAGCACGGACGTCTCCAGGTCGCCGAACACCGTCATCGCGACCGTGCGGGGGATCGGAGTGGCGGTCATGACCAGCAGGTGCGGCGGCTGCTTGCCCTTGCCGCGCAGGGCGTCGCGCTGCTCGACGCCGAAACGGTGCTGCTCGTCCACGACGACCAGGCCCAGGTCGTGGAACTGCACCTTGTCCTCGATCAGTGCGTGGGTGCCGATGACGATGCCCGCCTCGCCGGTGACCAGGTCGAGCAGGGCCTGCCGGCGGGCGGCGGCGCCCATGGAGCCGGTGAGCAGCACGACCTTGGTGGCCCGCTCGGCGCCGCCGAGCATCCCGCCCTCGGCGAGGTCTCCCATCATCTCGACGACCGACCGGTGGTGCTGCTGGGCGAGGACCTCGGTGGGCGCGAGCAACGCCGCCTGCCCTCCCGCGTCGACGACGGTGAGCATCGCGCGCAGGGCGACCATGGTCTTCCCGCTGCCCACTTCGCCCTGGAGCAGCCGGTGCATGGGGTGCTCGGTGGCCAGATCGCCGAAGATCTCTGCGGAGACCTTCCGCTGGCCCTCGGTGAGGGTGAACGGCAGCCGCGCGTCGAAGGCGTCCAGCAGCCCGTCCGGCACCGGTCGGCGGGCGACGGCGGGGAGCTGCGCGTCCGCGTACCGCCGCCGGGCGAGGGCGACTTGGAGAACGAAGGCCTCGTCCCACTTGAGGCGCTGCCTCGCGTCCTCGACGTCGGCCTTGGTCTGCGGACGGTGGATCTTGAGCAGGGCCTGCGGGAGGGGGACGAAACCGCGGCCCTCGCGCAGTGCGGCCGGGAGCGGGTCCACGGCCTCCGTCGCGTGCGGCAGGACGGCGTCGACGGCCTTGGCGATCTTCCAGGACTCCAGGCCCTTGCAGGCCGGGTAGATCGGGATGAGCTTTCCGGCGAAGGCGCTGACCGCCCCCTCGCCGCTGTCGGCGTCGAGCCGTTCGTACGTGGGATGGGCGAGCTGCAGCTTGCGGTTGAACATCGAGACCTTGCCCGCGAACATGGCCCGGGTGCCGGGCAGCAGGTCCTTGTGGGGCCGGTGGATGCCGCGCCCGAAGAACACGAGCTGCAGCCGTCCGCTGCCGTCGGTGATCGTGACCTCGAGCCGCCGGCCGCGTCCTCCGTTGAACGTGAGCACGCGGGCGTCGGCGACCTGGGCGACCACGGTGACGTGTTCGTCCAGCGGGAGCTCGGCGAGCCGGGTCAGCTGTCCGCGCTCCTCGTACCTGCGCGGGTAGTGGTGCAGCAGATCACCGACGGTACGCAGGTCGAGGTTCTCGGCCATGACCTTGGCGGTCGCGGGGCCGAGCGTCTTGGTCAGCGGTTCGTCCAGCACGCGGTCCATTGCACACCACCGCGCCGACAACCGTCGTGTGCCCGCGGGAACGGCGCGTATCTCCCCGTGCGCGGGGACGTCGTGCACGGGGACGTCGTGGGCGAGTACCGCGGCCGTCCCGGAGGGGAGCCGGACCTCACGGGCCGTTCGCCGCCACCGTCCGCGCCGGGGCGGTCACTCCACGCCGACGAGGAGCGGTGCGCCCGCGCCCCCGTGGTAGATCACCGTGTCCACCGCCAGGTATCCCGCCCGCACGTGCGCCTCCAGCCGGTCGCCCAGCTCCGGCGGGGCGTCCTCGGGGAGGACCAGGGTGACGAGTTCACCGCCCGCCGACAGCATGCGGTCCAGAACCGTTTCGGCGGTGGTGGCGAGATCCGCGCCGATCACCGCCACATCGCCCTCGATGAGCCCCAGCACGTCCCCTGCCTGGCAGACACCGGCGGATGTGAAGGACTGCCGTTCGGCGACGGCCAGTTCGCCGTAGCGCGTCGCGCCCGCCGCCGAGGTCATGGCGACGACGTCCTCGTCGAAGCGGCGGTCGGGCTCGTGGACGGCGAGCGCGGCGATGCCCTGGACCGCCGAGCGGGTCGGGATGAGGGCGACGCGGACGCCCTCGGTGCGGGCCTGTTCTGCCGCCGCGGCCGCGGTGTGCCGCAGTTCGGCGTCGTTCGGGAGGAGCACGACCTCACGGGCGTGCGCCCGCCGGATCGCGTCGACGAGTTCACCGCTGGCGGGCGGTTCACCCGGGCGTGCGAGCACCGTGGTCGCGCCTGCCTCCGAGCACAGCCCGGCCAGCCCCTCCCCCGGCACCACGGCGACGACGGCCCGCTGGACCCGCTCGCGCGGTCCGGGATGCTCGGCCGCCGCGAAGTGGGTGATCCGGATCCGGTACGGCCGGCCCGCCTCCACTCCGGCCTCCACGGCGGCGCCCGCGTCGTCGACGTGCACATGGACGTTCCACAGACCGTCCCCGCCGACCACGACCAGCGAGTCACCGAGCGCGTCGAGCCGGGACCGCAGCCGCGCCACGGCGGTGTCGTCGGCCTCCAGGAGGTAGATCACCTCGAAGGCCGGGCCTCCGTCGGCGCACGGTTCGGCGGCCGTCGTCACGGCAGGATGGGGCCGTACGGCGGGTCGCACCGACGCCTCCCCCGTCACCGCCTCGGCCAGGGCGCCCAGCACCGCCACCAGGCCCTGTCCGCCGGCGTCCACGACTCCCGCCCGGCTCAGCACGTCGAGTTGCCCCGGAGTCTCCTCGAGAGCCCGGCGCGCGCCCGCGTAGGCGGCGGCGACGGCCGCCGCGTCGTCGCCGGGCGCCGTGCCGAACGCGGCCTGCGCGGCGGCGGAGGCGACGCTCAGGATCGTGCCCTCCACGGGGTGCGCCACCGCCTCGCGGGCCGACTCCGCGGCCCGCCGGAGCGCCCTGGCGGCCCCGCCGCCCCCCTCCCCGAGCACCTCGGCCATGCCCCGCAGCAACTGCGCCAGGATCGTCCCCGAGTTGCCCCTCGCCCCGATCAGCGCCCCGTGGGCCATGGCCCGCACGGTGTCGGCGAGCGCGGGGGCGGCCGAGCCGGTCTCGTACGCCGCGAACACCGCCTCCACGGCGGTGGCCGCCGACTCGACGGTCAGATAGAGGTTGGTGCCGGTGTCACCGTCCGCGACCGGATAGACGTTGATCGCGTCGATCTCCTCGCGCTCCCGGCCCAACGCGTCCAGAGCGAGTGAGCACCAGGTGCGGACCGCCAGGGCATCGAGGGGCTGGGGCAACGAGGTCCTCCTTCGGCGGTCCCTCCACACCGCGGGGGCGGACGTGGGCGGGGAGGCTGGGCTGCACCGCAGGGTAGACCCGGGCAGGGCCCGGGGCCGGGTCGGGGGCGTGGGCGACCGTGGTAGTTTCGTTCTACGGGCGCAGCCGTTGTATGCTGCTCCGGTTGCCCGATGAAAATCGGGCCATTCCCCCGGCAAGCCACTTCAGACCACTGATTCCGGCACGCCGGATTTCACTGTAAGTGCATCTGAAGTCTTTGGAGTGACCCGTGGCTGCCAACTGCGACGTCTGCGGCAAGGGGCCGGGCTTCGGCAACAACATCTCCCACTCGCACCGCCGTACGTCCCGTCGCTGGAACCCGAACATCCAGCGCGTGCGTGCCGTGGTCGGTCGGACGCCGAAGCGGCTCAACGTCTGCACCTCGTGCATCAAGGCCGGCAAGGTCTCGCGCTAAGTGATGCTCCCCGCGTTCGTGCGGGGATGATCCCGCCGACGCTTTGTCGTAGCGCAGCCCTTCGGTTGCCTTGAAAGCCGGTCCACCTCTGGTGGGCCGGCTTTCGCCGTTCACGGCGCAGTCCGCGGGCCGACAGGTCGCCCCGCCGGCCCGGGCGTCATCAGCGGTCCGGCCGGTGCCGTTCCCAGGCGTGGTCGACGGGCCCGATCCCGCCGCCGAGCGCGAAGCCCGCGGCGATCGCCCCCGTCACGTAGACCTTGGCGGCCGAGACGGCCTCCGGGACGTCCCGCCCCTTGGCGAGTTCCGCCGCGACGGCCGAGGCGAGGGTGCAGCCCGTGCCGTGCGTGTGCCGGTTGTCGTGCCGCGGGGCGCGCAGCCAGTGCGTCGCCGTGCCGTCGGTGAGCAGGTCCACCGCGTCCCCGGCGAGATGACCGCCCTTGATCAGCGCCCAGCGCGGCCCGAGCGCGAGCAGCGCGTCCGCGGCACGGCGCAGGTCGGTCTCGCTCTCCACGCGTACGCCGGTGAGCTGGACCACCTCGTCGAGGTTGGGGGTCGCGACCGTGGCCGTCGGCAGGAGCCTCGTACGGACGGACTCCAGCGCGGAGGCGGCGAGCAGGGAGTCGCCGTGCTTGGAGACGCCGACCGGGTCGACGACCACGGGGGCCTCCGTGCCGGACAGCAGATCCGCGACGGCCTCGACGAGTTCGGCCGAGGCGAGCATCCCGGTCTTGACGGCCTGGACGCCGATGTCGTCGACGACGCTCCGGTACTGGGCCCGCACCGCCTCGACCGGCAGTTCCCAGGCTCCCTGCACACCGAGGGAGTTCTGCGCGGTGACGGCCGTGACGACGCTCATCCCGTGCACGCCGAGGGCGAGCATGGTCTTGAGATCCGCCTGGATGCCGGCGCCGCCGCCGGAGTCGGACCCGGCGACGGTGAGCACCCGCGGCGGCGCCTGCCGCGTCACGCGCCCTCCCCGAAGTGGTCCCAGCCGCCCTTGCTCGTCCAGGGTGCCCCGTCGACGGTCACCTGGGGCAGCGCCGACGGGTTGAGCACCTCGCCGATCACCTTCCAGCGGGCGGGCAGCTTCGCGTCCGGCGGGAAGGTGGCGACGATCGCGTGGTCCTCGCCGCCGCTGAGCACCCACTGGAGGGGGTCGACGCCGACGGCCTGGCCGATGTCGTTCATCTGCGAGGGGATGTCGATGAGTCCGGACCGCAGGTCGATGCGGACCTTGCTGGCCTCGGCGATGTGACCGAGGTCGGCGACGAGGCCGTCGCTGACGTCGGTCATCGCGGTGGCGCCGAGTCCCGCGGCCGCCGGTCCCGCGTGGTACGGCGGTTCGGGACGCCGGTGCGCCTCGACGAACGCGCGCGGCGAGCGGAACCCGCGGGAGAGGACCGCATGTCCGGCCGCGGACCAGCCCAACCAGCCCGTGTACGCGACGACATCGCCGGGCTGCGCCCCGGCCCTGGTGACCGGGTCGTGGTTGCGCAGATCGCCGAGGGCGGTGATCGCGAGGGTGATCGTGTCGCCGCGGACGACGTCGCCGCCGACGACCGCCGCTCCGGCGACCTGGCACTCGTCGCGGATGCCGTCCATCAGCTCGGTGGCCCAGGTGACCGGGAGATCGGCGGGGACGACGAGGCCGAGCAGCAGCGCGGTCGGCACGGCACCCATGGCGGCGATGTCGGCGAGGTTCTGCGCGGCCGCCTTGCGGCCGACGTCGTAGGCGGTGGACCAGTCGCGCCGGAAGTGCCGTCCCTCCAGCAGGAGGTCGGTGCTGGCCACGACCCTGCGGTCGGGTGCGGCCACGACCGCGGCGTCGTCGCCGGGTCCGAGGCGGACCGCGGGAGTGGAGGTGAGCCTGGAGGTGAGCTCCCTGATGAGCCCGAACTCCCCCAGCTCGCCCACAGTGCCCTTCATCTCGTCATGCCCTTCGTCGCAGCGGTGCCGCCGGACGGCCCGGCCCACCTGTTCTTCGTGCGGTCGCGAGCCGTCACCGCTGTGGGTACCGTCGAGTAGGCCCCGTCGGCCGTCAACTTCTGTGCCCGGTACGCCACGCTGCGCACGCCCCGGAACGCGCGGGTCTCCCCGCGGCCCGCGGCGACGCGATACCGTGGCGTCCCTTCTCCCCACATGATCCTCGTGGCCGCCCTGGAGGTTCCGTGGTACAGGCGTACATCCTCATTCAGACCGAGGTGGGCAAGGCGTCGACGGTCGCCGACACCATCTCCAAGATCCCGGGAGTGATCCAGGCCGAGGACGTGACGGGTCCCTACGACGTGATCGTGCGCGCCCAGGCCGACACCGTCGACGAGCTGGGCCGCATGGTGGTCGCCAAGGTCCAGCAAGTGGACGGCATCACCCGTACGCTCACCTGCCCCGTCGTGCACCTCTAGCCCCCGTCTACGCTTGGCCGGTGATGACTCACCGCCGGCTTCCGTTCCTGCCCCTCGCCGCCGCGCTGCTGGCCGCCGCGGGCTGCTCCTCCACGGACGCCCCGCAGTCGAGCACGGTTCCCGCTCCCCCCGCCGAGGAGAAGGCCCTGTGCCTGGCGCTGCACGAGGCGCTGCCGGAGTCGGTGGCCGGTGAGAGCCGCCGGGACCCCGAGCCCCGTTCCGAGCTGACCGCCGGGTGGGGGGACGCCGCGATCGTACTGCGCTGCGGAGTCCCCCGCCCCGCGGGGCTGCAGAGCGAGAAGGCGGACGGCGTGGAGGTGAACGGCGTGGACTGGTACTCCGAGGAACTGGAGGACGGCGCCCGGTTCACCACCACGTACCGCAGGACGTACGTCGAGGTGACGCTGTCGGACCGGTTCACGGACATGGGGCCGCTGACGGATCTGGCGGGACCGGTCGCCAGGACCGTCCCGCCGCGCTTCACACAGACCCCGTAGGTCCCCGGAACCAGGATCCCCGGGCTCCCCGCTCCCGGCGCGGTGCGCGAGGAGCGGGGAGGCCGGGGGCGGGCTCAGCGCAGGCCGGTGGAGCGGCGCAGTGCCGCCTGGATCAGACGGTCGACGAGCTCCGCGTAGTCGACCCCGGACTCCTGCCACATGCGCGGGTACATCGAGATGGGCGTGAAGCCCGGCATGGTGTTGATCTCGTTGATCACGAACTCGCCCGCCTCGGTGAGGAAGAAGTCCGCGCGGACCAGCCCCTCGCAGGACGCGGCCTCGAACGCCTCGACGGCGAGCCGCTGCACCTCGGCGGTCTCCTCGTCGGTGAGCGGCGCGGGCACGAGTCCGGTGGCCGAGTCGATGTACTTGGCCTCGAAGTCGTAGAAGTCGTGCGAGGACACGGGCGGGATCTCGGCCGGCACGCTGGCACGGGGGCCGTCCTCGAACTCCAGCACACCGCACTCGATCTCGCGGCCGCGCAGCAGCGCCTCCACGATGATCTTCGGGTCGTGCCGCTGTGCCTCCTCGACGGCCTCGTCCAGTCCCGCGAGGTCGTCGACCTTGGTGATGCCGATCGAGGAACCGGCGCGGGCCGGCTTCACGAACAGCGGCCAGCCGTGCTCGCCGGCGAAGTCGATGATCTTCTTGCGGGCGGCGGACGGATCCTGCTCCCACTCACGGGGCCTGACCACCGTGTACGGGCCGACCGGCAGGCCGAAGGAGACGAAGACCCGCTTCATGTACTCCTTGTCCTGGCCGACGGCCGAGGCGAGGACGCCGGCTCCCACGTACGGGACGCCGGCCAGTTCGAGCAGGCCCTGGAGCGTGCCGTCCTCGCCGTACGGGCCGTGCAGCATGGGGAAGACGACGTCGACCTCGCCGAGCGCCTTGGGCACGGAGCCCGGCTCGCTGTAGACGACCTCGCGGTTGGCCGGGTCGACGGAGAGGACGACGCCGCCCTCTGCCGATTCGGCGAGGTCGGCCACGGACGGCAGCCGCCGGTCCGCGATGGCCATCCGGTCGGGCTCGTCGGCCGTCAGCGCCCAGCGGCCGTCCGCCGTGATGCCGATGGGCAGGACGTCGTACTTGGTGCGGTCGATGGCACGCAGTACGGCGCCGGCCGTCACGACGGAGATCGCGTGCTCGGAGCTTCGGCCGCCGAAGACGACCGCGACGCGCGGCTTGCGGAGCGCCTCACCGCTGGTGGGGGCAAGGCCGGTGCTCTGGGACTGGTTCTCGCTCATATCGCGACGAGCGTACCCTGCGCCTCCGCCGGGTCGAAGGGGCGCGCGGCCACCGAACGGAAGACTGCCCTCCGGTCGCCGGCCGTCAGTGGCGCTCGGGCTTGGCGCTGCGCGACATCAGTTCCTTGAGCGCCACGACCGGCGGCTTGCCCTCGTGGACGATCGAGACGACGGTCTCGGTGATGGGCATGTCGACACCGTGCCGGCGGGCCAGATCCAGGACGGACTCGCAGGACTTGACGCCCTCGGCCGTCTGCTTGGTCGCGGCGATGGTCTCCTGGAGCGTCATCCCGCGGCCGAGGTTGGTGCCGAAGGTGTGGTTCCGGGAGAGCGGGGACGAGCAGGTGGCCACGAGGTCGCCGAGGCCGGCGAGGCCCGAGAACGTCATCGGGTCGGCGCCCATGGCGAGTCCGAGGCGGGTCGTCTCGGCGAGTCCCCGGGTGATGAGGGTGGCCTTGGAGTTGTCGCCCAGGCCCATGCCGTCCGCGATGCCGACGGCCAGGCCGATCACGTTCTTCACCGCGCCGCCGAGTTCGCAGCCGACGACGTCGGTGTTGGTGTAGGCGCGGAAGTACGGGGTCATGCAGGCGGACTGGAGACGCCGGGCGACCTCCTCGTCGGCGCACGCCACGACCGCGGCCGCAGGCTGGCGGTCGGCGATCTCCTTGGCCAGGTTGGGCCCGGTGAGGACGGCGACCCTCCCCCGGACCTCGTCAGGGGCGCCGCCGGCGGGCGCCTTGGCGACGACCTCCTCGATGACCTCGCTCATCCGCTTGGCGGTGCCGAGTTCGACGCCCTTCATCAGGGAGACGAGCACGGTGTCGGGGGCCAGCAGCGGCGCCCATTCCGTGAGGTTGGCACGCAGGGTCTGGGAGGGGACGACGAGGACGGTGAAGTCGGCGTCGCGGGCGGCCTCGGCGGGGTCGGTGGTGGCCCGGACCGCCTCGGGGAGCCGGACTCCCGGCAGGTAGTCGGGGTTGGTGCGGGTGCCGTTGATGGCGTCCACGAGCCCGGCGCGGCGGCCCCACATGGTCACCTCGCAGCCGGCGTCGGCGAGGACCATGGAGAACGCCGTGCCCCAGGAGCCGGTGCCGAAGACGGCTGCCTTGACGGAACGAGTCACTTGGTCCCCTCCCCGGCGGCCTTGCGCCGCTGTTCGGCCCGCGCGTGGCGGTGGTCGTACGGCTCGGCGGGCGCCTTCTCGCCGCGGATCTCCTCCAGCTGGGCGGTGATCGCGGCCATGATGACCTCGGTGGCCTCGCGCAGGACGTCGGGGGTGGGCTCCTTGCCGTGGAACCGGTCGAGGTCCACGGGCGGCCCCGCCTGCACGATCAGGGTCTTCCGGGGGAACAGCCGCAGCTTGTTCTCCTTGGCGTACGGCGGCATCGCCAGGTTGGCGCCCCACTGGGCCACCGGAATGACCGGGGCCTTGGTGAGGAGCGCGACGCGCGCGGCGCCGGTCTTGCCGGCCATCGGCCACATCTCGGGGTCCCGGGTCAGCGTGCCCTCGGGGTAGAACGCGACGCACTCGCCGCGCTCGATGGCGTCGACGGCGGCGCGGAACGCGTCGAGGGCGTTCGTCGTCTCCCGGTAGACGGGGATCTGGCCGGTGCCGCGCAGCATCGTGCCCACGAAGGAGCCCTTGAAGAGACCGGCCTTTGCCAGGAAGCGCGGGACCCGTCCGGTGTTGTACTGGTAGTGCGCGTAGGAGAGCGGATCCAGGTAGGAGTTGTGATTCACCGCGGTGATGAATCCTCCGTCGACCGGAATGTGCTCCATTCCCCGCCAGTCCCGCTTGAACAGAACCACCAGCGGCGGTTTCGCGATGACCGCAGCAAGGCGGTACCAGAAGCCGATTCTGCGGCGGGACACTCGGACACCTTCCTCTTTGGACCTGACTGCTGCCCGGCTGGTGCCCGGCTGCTGGGGGTCAAGTGTCGCCCCGGGCCCCTGGTCTGTCGAGAACACCGTACGCCCCGCCCCCGACGCCGGGTCGCCGGGCGGTCGTGATCGCGGGTGACAATGGGCCGGTGCAGTGGTCACTGGTCGTCCCCCTCAAACCGCTCGCGCTGGCCAAGAGCAGGTTGTCGGAGGCCACGGGTGGTGCGATGCGCCCGCGGTTCGCGCTCGCCTTCGCACAGGACACGGTCTCCCGGGCGCTGTCCTGCCGCACGGTGCGTGATGTGGTGGTCGTCACTGACGATCCGCTGGCGACGGCGGAGCTGACGGCCCTCGGCGCGCGTGTCGTCCCGGACGCTCCGGGAGCGGGACTCAACGCGGCGCTGGCCCACGGGGCCGCCGAGGTACGCGCGCTGCGGCCGGCAGCGGCGGTGGCGGCGCTCAACGCGGACCTCCCGGCGCTGCGCCCCGACGAATTGGAACGGGTGCTCGCCACGGCCCGGAAATTTCCCCGTGCTTTCCTCGCGGACGCCGCCGGAATTGGGACGACATTCCTGTCGGCCGCCCCCGGCACGGAATTGCGGCCCGCATTCGGCGGGCGCTCGCGGCGCCGGCATTTGGCCTCGGGGGCCGCGGAAATCGAATTGGACGGGGTGGAGTCGATACGTCGCGACGTGGACACCGGGGACGATCTGCGGGCCGCCCTCGCGCTGGGAGTCGGCCCGCGGACCGCCGCCCGGTGCGCGACGGCACCCACCGCCTGGGGCTCCGGGACGCCGGCCGCCTCCCTGTGGCAGGGCGGCCGCGGCGGCGGTGAACCGGGCCCGGGCCGGGGCGGAACGCCCACCGTCGGCGCCGGATAGGCTCGGGGCATGCAGGCGACCGCGTACACGTACGACCCAACGACCCGCAGCGGGAGTGTGCTGCTCGACGACGGGACTCCGGTGGACTTCGACACCGCGGCGTTCGACGCCGGGGGGCTGCGGCTGCTGCGCCCGGGCCAGCGGGTGCGCATCGAGACCGACGGCGAGGGCGACGCCCTCCGGATCACCCTGGTGACCCTGCAGACCCTGTGACCGTCACGGACCGGGAAACGGTCCGGACGAACGCGGTCGGGGCGGCGATCGGGAGAACGAACGCCGCGGGCCGGGCTCCCCCTGGGGGAGTCCGGCCCGTCGCGTGAGTGGCCCTGAACTGGTGCGCCGCTTACTTCTTGCGGGCGGTGGCCTTCTTGGCGGTCGTCTTGCGCGCGGTGGCCTTCTTCGCCGGCGCCTTCTTGGCCGTGGCCTTCTTGGCGGGAGCGGTCTTCTTCGCCGCCGCCGTCTTCTTCGCGGCCGTCTTCTTCGCCGCCGCGGTGGTCTTCTTGGCGGTGGTCTTCTTCGCCGCCGTCGTCTTCTTCGCGGCCGTGGTCTTCTTGGCCGTGGTCTTCTTCGCCGCCGCCTTCTTGGCGGTCGCCTTCTTCGCGGCGGCCTTCTTCGCTGCGGTGCCCATCTGGAGGCTGCCCTTCGGAGCCTTCTTGACGGACACTTCGCCGCCCCTGGGGAGCTTCTTCGTGCCGCTCACCAGGTCCTTGAAGCCCTGGCCCGCGCGGAACCGCGGCACCGAGGTCTTCTTGACCCGTACGCGCTCGCCCGTCTGCGGGTTGCGGGCGTAGCGGGCCGGGCGGTCCACCTTCTCGAACGAGCCGAAGCCGGTGACCGAAACCCGGTCGCCGCCGACAACCGCGCGGACGATCGCGTCGAGGACCGCGTCGACAGCTTCGGCGGCCTGCTGCCGGCCGCCCATCTTGTCGGCAATCGCTTCTACGAGCTGCGCCTTGTTCACGTCTTCCCCTTCGGAGACATCGCCGGAACGAAACTGTTCAAGCTATTTCGCACGTTAGGCAGATATATACCGCAAATCAAACACGAAACGGGCTAATCACCCTAGTGCCGCAACGAAGTCGACCGTCGCGGCCACGCGACCGCGCCGCATATCGACCCGGTCGCCGGGTGGTCAGTCACCTTGGGGGAATCGACCTTCGTCGAGGTCCTTCATCAACCGGTCCAGGCGCCTTGCGGCGTCTGCGAGATCGTGCTTCGCCACGGCCGTCACTGCCAGCAGCTTCCGGGACAGCGCCATCCGCACGCTCTCCGGAACTTGCAGTTCGCGCACCCTTGTGTGTGCTTCCTTGAGTCGAGCCGCGACCGCCTCGTAGAGCTCGAGTTGGCTGTCGCGTTCCATGCACCGATTGTGCCATCTGGGGCGAGTTGTCGCCCCACAGGGCCTCAACATGCGACTGCGCCCCCCACCGGACGGTGGGGGGCGCAGTACGGGAAAACCGCTGCTCAGACCTCAATCGTGCGGGGTTTGTGGGTGGGTCTGGTTGCTTCGTAGGTGGCGATGTCGGCTTCGTTCTGAAGGGTGAGGCTGATGTCGTCGAGGCCGTTGAGGAGTCGCCATCGGGCGTTCTCGTCGAGTTCGAAGTCGGCGGTGATGCCGGGGGCGCGGACCTGGCGTTGTTCGAGGTCGACGGTGACTTCGGTGGTCGGGTCGGTTTCGGTGAGTTCCCAGAGGCGGTCGACGGTGTCCTGGGGGAGGACGACGGTGAGGAGGCCGTTCTTGAGGGAGTTGCCGCGGAAGATGTCGGCGAAGCGGGAGGAGATGACGGTTTTGAAGCCGTAGTTCTGCAGGGCCCAGACGGCGTGTTCGCGGGAGGAGCCGGTGCCGAAGTCGGGGCCGGCGACCAGGACGGTGGCGCCGTGGCGTTCGGGCTGGTTGAGGATGAAGTCGGTGTTCTTGCGCCAGGCCTCGAACAGGCCGTCCTCGAAGCCGTCGCGGGTGACCTTCTTGAGCCAGTGGGCGGGGATGATCTGGTCGGTGTCGACGTTGCTGCGGCGCAGTGGGACGGCCCGGCCGGTGTGGGTGGTGAAGGCTTCCATGGTCAGACTCCGGCGGGCGTGGGGGTGGCGGGCTGGTCGGTGAGGTCGGCGGGTGAGGCGAGGTGGCCGAGGACGGCGGTGGCGGCGGCGACCTGGGGGGAGACGAGGTGGGTGCGTCCGCCCTTGCCCTGGCGGCCTTCGAAGTTGCGGTTGGAGGTGGAGGCGGAGCGTTCGCCGGGGGCGAGCTGGTCGGGGTTCATGCCCAGGCACATCGAGCAGCCCGCGTGTCGCCATTCGGCGCCGGCTTCCTTGAAGACCTTGTCGAGGCCTTCCTCGACGGCCTGGAGGGCGACGCGGACGGAGCCGGGGACGACGAGCATCCGTACGCCGTCGGTGACTTTGCGGCCCTGGAGGATCGAGGCGGCGGCGCGGAGGTCCTCGATACGGCCGTTGGTGCAGGAGCCTACGAAGACGGTGTCGACCTTGATGTCGCGCAGGGCCTGTCCGGCGGTCAACCCCATGTATTCCAGGGCCTTTTCGGCCGCGGTGCGTTCCGATGCGTCCTCGTACGATGCGGGGTCGGGGACGTGTGCGGACAGGGGTGCGCCCTGGCCGGGGTTGGTGCCCCAGGTGACGAACGGGGCCAGTTCGGCGGCGTCGATGAACACCTCGGCGTCGAAGACGGCGTCGTCGTCGGTGCGCAGGGTCTTCCAGTAGGCGACCGCGGCGTCCCAGTCCTCGCCGGTGGGGGCGTGGTCGCGTCCCTTGAGGTAGTCGAAGGTGGTCTGGTCGGGGGCGATCATGCCCGCGCGGGCGCCGGCTTCGATGGACATGTTGCAGATGGTCATGCGGGCTTCCATCGAGAGCTGCTCGATGGCGCTGCCGCGGTACTCCAGGATGTAGCCCTGGCCGCCGCCGGTGCCGATCCTGGCGATGATGGCCAGGATGAGGTCCTTGGCGGTGACGCCGTCGGGCAGGTTCCCCTCGACGGTGATCGCCATGGTCCTCGGGCGGGCCATCGGCAGGGTCTGGGTGGCCAGGACGTGCTCGACCTGGGAGGTGCCGATCCCGAACGCCAGCGCGCCGAACGCGCCGTGGGTGGAGGTGTGGGAGTCACCGCACACCACCGTGGTGCCCGGCTGGGTCAGCCCCAGCTGCGGCCCCACCACATGGACCACGCCCTGCTCCACGTCCCCCAGCGGATGCAGCCGCACCCCGAACTCCGCACAGTTCTTCCGCAACGTCTCCAGCTGCGCACGCGAGACCGGGTCCGCGATCGGCTTGTCGATGTCCAGGGTCGGGGTGTTGTGGTCCTCGGTCGCGATGGTGAGATCCAGCCGCCGCACCCGCCGCCCGTTCTGACGAAGACCGTCGAACGCCTGCGGGCTCGTCACCTCGTGCAGCAGGTGGAGATCGATGAAGAGGAGATCGGGCTCGCCCTCGGCGCGCCGGACGACATGATCGTCCCAGACCTTCTCCGCGAGTGTCCTACCCATCGCTTTCCCTCCGGCCCGGCAGCGTCGCCGGGCACCAACTAGAGATCGATTGCGCCGCCGTCCGCATGTCGGTCCGGGCGGAGAGCGCGGGCCCTTGTGCGGCCGCACATCCAGAGTCGCAACTTCTCGGAGAATTTGAACTTGCGTTTCACAGAGTGAGACGTGAGTATCGTTGCATGGACAACTCTAGCGGCGTCGGCGTTCTCGACAAGGCAGCTCTGGTACTGAGCGCCCTGGAGTCCGGTCCGGCCACCCTCGCCGGGCTGGTCGCGGCGACAGGGCTCGCACGACCCACGGCACATCGCCTCGCCGTGGCTCTGGAACACCACCGGATGGTGGCGAGGGACATGCAGGGCCGCTTCATCCTGGGCCCGCGCCTGGCGGAGCTCGCCGCCGCGGCGGGCGAGGACCGGCTGCTGGCCACGGCGGGGCCGGTGCTGACGCATCTGCGCGATGTGACGGGCGAGAGCGCGCAGCTCTACCGCCGGCAGGGAGACATGCGCATCTGCGTGGCGGCCGCCGAGCGGCTGTCCGGACTGCGGGACACGGTACCCGTCGGCTCCACCCTCACGATGAAGGCCGGTTCCTCGGCGCAGATCCTGATGGCCTGGGAGGAGCCGGAGCGGCTGCACCGCGGTCTGCAGGGCGCCCGTTTCACGGCGACGGCGCTGTCCGGCGTACGGCGCCGGGGCTGGGCGCAGTCGATCGGTGAGCGCGAGCCGGGCGTCGCCTCCGTCTCGGCCCCGGTGCGCGGCCCGTCGAACCGGGTCGTCGCCGCCGTCTCGGTCTCCGGACCGATCGAGCGTCTGACCCGGCACCCGGGCCGGATGCACGCGCAGGCGGTCATCGACGCGGCGGGCCGCCTCTCCGACGCCCTCCGCCGCTCGGGCTGACCCCGCGCGAGGGACGCCGTCCCGACCGCCGACGCCGCGCCCCCGGACACGGGCACGGCTCGCTCATGCCCGTGGGAGGGGATCCTCCGGGAGCCCCTCCCACCGCGTTCGGGACTCCCCCGGCGACCCGCGATCAGGCCGAGCGCAGGCGTTCAGCCGCCCGGTCGCCACGGTGGGCGACCGGGACGACACCGCTCGCCGAGCCCAGACCGAACGCGGGCATGTTCACGTAGACGTTCTCGTACGAGCCCGCCGGGACGATGTACGTCTCGTGCCAGAAGCCGACCCCGCCCCGGCCCTCGCGCATCCGCCGGTTGAACGCCGCCCAGGCCGGGCGGTGCGCCTTGTCCTGTGCCGTCGCGTAGGCGAAGAGCTTCTCCTTGCTGTCCCAGTACTGGACCGTGTAGAGGACCCGCGGGCCGCCCAGCAGCAACTGGTAGCCGAGCAGCCCGCTGCCCTCGTCCTTCGACAGCTCCTTCAGCATGCGCGGCATGGCCCGGAACACCGGCCACCAACTCCGCACCGAACGGAAGCTGTTGATGCGCATCCCGATGAGGAAGACGACGACGTCGCCTTGCGCGTCTGCGGTCATACGGCCCTGGATCGGTGTGCTGCCCATCGCTGTTCCCCCTTGGACGCCGATTGGATAGTTCCGCTATCCATGATTGGATAGTGACACTCTCCAAGGAAGGGCGCAAGTGCATGAGGCTCGCGGAGCTCAGCGATCGCAGCGGGGTGCCGATACCGACGATCAAGTACTACCTGCGTGAGCGGCTGCTCCCGCCCGGCCGGCGGCTCAGCGCCACGCAGGCCGAGTACGACGAGGGGCATCTGCGCCGCCTCCGCCTCGTCCGCGCGCTGATCCAGGTCGGCCGGATGCCGGTGGCGACCGCGCGCGAGGTGCTGGAGGCCGTCGCCGACGACGGCCTGGATCCCCATGCACGGCTCGGCGCGGCAGTCTGGGCCATCCCGCACGGCACCGAGCCCGACGAGGACGACCCGGCCACGGACACGGCCCGCCGCGCCGCGGACGCGCTGCTGGAGCAACTGGGCTGGACCTTCGGCGCGGAGGCCGGCGCACAGTCGCCCGCCTACCGGATGGTGGTCTCCGGGATCGCCACGATGGTCCGCCTCGGATACCCCTGCGACGTCGGACAACTGCTGCCGTACGCCCGGAGCGCGGCCGAACTCGCCGTCGCCGACCTGGACTTGGTGGAGGGGTACGAACCCGGGGAGGAGCAGGTGGAGGCGGCGGTGGCGGTGACCGTGCTCTACGAGCCGGTACTGCTCGGCCTGCGCAGGCTGGCCCAGGCCGAGGAGTCGAACCGGCGCTTCGGCTGACCGCGGAGCGGAGACCGCGCCGTACACGCGAAGAGGCCCTCCCCTACTGGGGAGGGCCTCTTCGTCACGTACCCCCGACCGGATTCGAACCGGCGCTACCGCCTTGAGAGGGCGGCGTGCTAGGCCGCTACACAACGGGGGCAAGATCTTGATCCATCGAAGCGGATCAGCTGGCCTACCTGGACTCGAACCAAGACTAACTGAACCAGAATCAGTCGTGCTGCCAATTACACCATAGGCCACTGGTGGTTTAGACCAGTTGGTACCCCCGACCGGATTCGAACCGGCGCTACCGCCTTGAGAGGGCGGCGTGCTAGGCCGCTACACAACGGGGGCCCTGGGCGATCCCCACCCGACGAAAGCCGGGTGTTTGTCACTACGAGACCGCCGGGAGCGACCCGGGCGATCTCGCGGGAAGGATCTGTACCCCCGACCGGATTCGAACCGGCGCTACTGCCTTGAGAGGGCAGCGTGCTAGGCCGCTACACAACGGGGGCTTTGCAGATGAGCTCTGCGAGCTGGCCTACCAGGACTCGAACCTAGACTAACTGAACCAGAATCAGTCGTGCTGCCAATTACACCATAGGCCACCAAAACTCAACCCCCCTAGGGGGGTTTTGTTCAGGTTGTGCGCTTCCGGTTCCGGCCTTTCGGCCCGATCCCCTCGGCGCAGGAAGAACATTACCTGAAGGAGGACGGCGCTCCAAAACGGGTATCCGCCCGCAGCAGAGCGGGCAGCTCCGCGAGACCGGTGATCCGGATCAGCTCCGGCCTGCCCCCCAGCCCGCCGCGGTCGAGCCAGATGCCGGTCAGACCGGCGGCGACGGCCCCCTCCGCGTCGATGTCCGGGTGGTCGCCGACGTACGCCACCTCCTCCGGCGGCAGCCGGAGGGCCTCGCAGGCGGCGTGGAAGGCGGCGGCCTGGGGCTTGGCGACACCCAGCTCGGCCGCGCACACGACCGCCTCGAAACGGTCGCGCACGCCCAGCAGGGTGAGCTTGCGGTGCTGGTTGCGGAGGGAGGAGTTCGAGAGCACACCGTGCCGGAACCCCGTCGCCAGCCGGTCCAGCACCGGCACGGTGTCGGGGAACAGCTGCCAGGCGGCCTCGTAGTGGGTGACGTAGCGGGCGAACCACTCCTCCGCCCGGGCATCGCTCATGGTCGGTGCCCCGAGGAAGTCCCGGACCCGGTCGCGTCGCTGGGCCTCGAAGTCCACCCCGCCGGCCTCGAAGCGCCGCCAGTGGATCCGGGTGAGCTCCTTCCAGCGGGCGAGGGCCTGGTCGACGGACTCGTGGGCCCCGGCCAGGCCCTCTGCCAGGAGGTGCCGCTCCATGCCGGTGCGGTCGGCCCCGGCGTAGTCGAAGATCGTGTCGTCGATGTCCCACAGGACGGCTCGGATCGGCATGGTCCGAGGCTACGCCGAAGGGGTGACGGGCTCTCCGTGGGCGACGGGGCGGACCTCGCCCGGCGGGCCGCCCCCGACGACGCCGCCTCCGGGCCGGCGACGGGGCGCCGACCCGCGGAGCGGCCACGGGGATCGAGGGTCGCCGGGAGCAGGCTCCGGCGAACGCGGCGCCGGGAGACGACGGAGGGGCGGCAGCCGGTGGCTGCCGCCCCTCCGGGGGTCGGGGGACGGGTCACGCCCCGAGCTTCTCCAGTGCCGCGTCGATGCGCGCCAGCGACTTCTCGCGGCCCAGGATCTGCAGCGACTCGAAGAGCGGCAGGCCCACCGTGCGGCCGGTGACCGCGACGCGGACCGGGGCCTGGGCCTTGCCGAGCTTGAGGCCGTGCTCCTCGCCCGCGGCCAGGACCGCGTCCTTCAGCGCCTCCGGGGCGGCCCAGTCGGCGGCCGCGAGCTTCTCGCGGGCCGTGCGCAGCAGGGCGTCGGAGCCCTCCTTCATCGCCTTCTGCCAGGACGCCTCGTCCTCGACCGGCTCCTCGCGGAACAGGAAGTCGACGTTCGCGGTGATGTCGGAGAGGACCGTCAGCCGGGTCTGGGCGTACGGGGCGATGGCCTCCCACGCGGACTGGTCGAAGCCCTCGGGCTCCCAGTTGGCGTGCGGGGCCCGCAGCCAGGGCTCGCAGGCCTCGGCGAACGCCTTCACGTCCAGCCGGCGGATGTGGTCCGCGTTGATCGCCTCGGCCTTCTTGAGGTCGAAGCGGGCCGGGTTGGCGTTGACGTCCGCGATGTCGAACTTCCCGACCATCTCGGCGACGGAGAAGACGTCCTGGTCCGCGGAGAACGACCAGCCGAGCAGGGAGAGGTAGTTGAGCAGGCCCTCCGGCAGGAACCCGCGCTCCCGGTAGAGGTTCAGGGACGCCTGCGGGTCGCGCTTGGAGAGCTTCTTGTTGCCCTCGCCCATGACGTACGGCAGGTGTCCGAACTCCGGGATCCGATGGGCGACGCCGAGCTCGATCAGCGCCTTGTAGAGCGCGATCTGGCGCGGGGTGGAGGACAGCAGGTCCTCGCCGCGCAGCACGTGGGTGATGTCCATCAGCGCGTCGTCGACCGGGTTCACCAGCGTGTAGAGCGGCGCGCCGTTGGCCCGGACGATGCCGTAGTCCGGCACGTTGTCCGGGGTGAAGGTGAGCTCGCCGCGGACCAGGTCCGTGAAGGTGATCGGCTCGTCGGGCATCCGGAAGCGGACGATCGACTCGCGGCCCTCGCGCTCGTAGGCGGCCTTCTGCTCGTCGGACAGGTCGCGGCAGTGGCCGTCGTAGCCGGAGGGCCTGCCGGCGGCGCGGGCCGCCTCGCGGCGCTCGTCCAGTTCGGTGACGGTGCAGTAGCAGCGGTAGGCGTACCCGCCGGCCAGCAGCTTCTCGGCGACGTCACGGTAGACGTCCATCCGCTGCGACTGGCGGTACGGCTCGTGCGGGCCGCCGACCTCGGGACCCTCGTCCCAGTCGAGCCCGAGCCAGCGCAGCGAGTCGAGCAGCTGGTTGTACGACTCCTCGGAGTCGCGTGCCGCGTCCGTGTCCTCGATGCGGAAGACCATGGTGCCCTGGTGGTGCCGGGCGAACGCCCAGTTGAACAGGGCGGTGCGGACCAGACCCACGTGGGGGTTGCCGGTCGGCGAGGGGCAGAAACGTACGCGGACGTTGGTCGCGTTAGCCACGCTTGATCACCTTGTTGGTGAGAGTGCCGATGCCTTCGATGGTGACGGCGACCTCGTCGCCGACGTTGAGGGGGCCGACCCCGGCCGGGGTGCCGGTGAGGATGACGTCTCCGGGCAGCAGCGTCATGGCCTCGGTGATGTGGACGACCAGGTCCTCGATGGAGCGGATCATGTCGCTCGTGCGCCCCAGCTGGCGCTGCTCGCCGTTGACCGTGCACTGGATGGTGAGGTCGCCGGCGCGGGCCAGGCCGATGCCGGTCTCCACCCAGGGGCCCAGCGGGCAGGAGGTGTCGAAGCCCTTGGCCCGGGCCCACTGCTTCTCGCGCTTCTGGGCGTCGCGGGCGGTGACGTCGTTGGCGCAGGTGTAGCCGAGGATGACGTCCTTGACCCGGTCGCGCGGGACGTCGCGGCACAACCGGCCGATCACGACGGCGAGCTCGGCCTCGTAGTGCACCTCGTCGGAGAACGAGGGGTACTCGATCGCGTCGCCGGTGCCGATCACCGAGGTGGTGGGCTTGAAGAAGGCGACCGGCGCCTCCGGGACCTCGTTGCCGAGTTCCGCCGCGTGCTCCGCGTAGTTGCGGCCGATGGCCACGACCTTGTTCGGCAGGACGGGCGGCAGCAGCCGGACCTTGCTCAGGGGGATCTTCGTGCCCGAGAGCTCGAAGTCGCCGTAGGGAATGCCCTTGATGACGTCGAGAACGAGGCCGGCCGGATCGCCGGTTCCCTCGCCCTCGACCGCGCCGAAGGCGACATTGCCGTCGATGGAGAATCTGGCGATCCGCACGGGTGCCTCGCGCCCCTCTGTTCCGCTGGCTGGAGTCTGACGCTCCAGGCTAACGCGCGGGACGGGGCCGACCTGCCGTATTACGGAGCCGTGGGGGCGTCCACCAGGGTCGTGCGGCGGGGGTTGGCCGTCTGGACGGGGAGGACGGCGGACGGTTCCGGCTGCGCCTCCGGCTGCAGTTCACCGGCGTCCTCGAGGTGCGCCAGGGTCGTGCGGCGGGGGTTGGCTATGTTGCGGAACATCATCGTCGTCTTCATCGCTCGCCTAGTCAGTGTGCCGGTGCTTGTAAAGCGTCAGGCTAAACAGCGATATCCCTGCGAAAGCATGGAAGAGCCAACGATCTACGTGTGAGTTTGCTCACGACCCGAAGGGCAATTCCGTCATTCCGGTCAGCCAAACCCGCGTTCAGAAACGGACATTGCACACCTGAATGCGCCATTCCGCTCCTGATCATCGCGACTGGGACACCCCCCACCCGTAAGCGACTCGTGAATAAACGCCCGATTCCTCCGCGATCACTTTCTACGTCTCGTGACGTCATGCTCACAACGTGTCACTCAGGTCACAGGCCGGTACACGGCCCTTGTTGGAGATCCGGCACTGTGCTGGAATTCCACGCACCGCCGCGGGTTTCCTACCGGCGCGCAGGTGGCGCAACGCAGCGCCGAGTGGCGGCGGGAAGGGGGAGAGCGCCGGCCACGACCACCTGGGGGCGCCTCCACCGCCCCTATGACGCCGACACCGTCCTTCCGTTCCACGGGGGACGCCTGGTCCAGAGGTTGCGACGCTAGTGCAGGGACGTTTCAAGAGGGATGGCATGGGGCGTCCCCAGGCCCGCCAGGGCCAAGGGGAAGCTGCCGCTGAACAGGAGCCGCGCGGCGCGAGCGACCGCGGCCCCTCGCCCCAGCACACCCAGAACCAGGGTCCGGCGGGTGACAGCGGGGACCGCGGGGCGCGCCCCGGCGCCGCCTCCGCCGCGGAGCCGGCGGACCGGCCCAAGGCCAAGGGCAAGGGCCCTTCCGACACGGGCTCCCGTATCGCCCTGCGCAACTGGCGCATCAGCACCCGGCTGGTCTCCCTGCTCGCGCTCCCCGTTGTCGCGGCGACCACCCTGGGTGGTCTGCGTATCAACGAGTCGATGAGCGACATCGAGCAGCTGGACCACATGCAGCTGCTGACCAAGCTCACCAAGGAGGCCACGGCCCTCGCCGAGGCGCTCCAGGAGGAGCGCGACCACGCGGCCGGCCCGCTGGCGAACAACGGCAACGTCAACGCCTTCGAGGTCACCCAGCCCCGCAGGGAGACGGACCGCCGCCGGGAGTCCTTCCTCGCCGCGGCCGTGGACATCGGCGACACCTCGGGCGACGAGGCGCTGGAGAGCATCCACGCCAACGTCAGCCAGATCGCCCAGCAGGTCACGACGATCGCCAAGATCCGGGGCACCGCCTACGACAGCGAGGACTCGACCACCCAGACGGTCAACCGGTACAACCGGCTGATCACATCGCTGCTCACCCTGTCCCAGGACATGGCACAGGCGACCAACAACCCCGAGATGATCAAGCGCACCCGCGCCCTGGCGGCCTTCTCCGCCGCCAAGGAGTACGCGTCGATCCAGCGCGCGATCATCGCGGCCGCCCTCCCGGCCAACGCCAAGACCGCCGGTGACATGAGCGAGAACGACCGCCTCACCGGCGACGACGCGGCCGAGAACGAGAAGCAGGCCCTCGCCTCGTTCAAGCGCATCTACGCCTCCCTCGGCGGCAACGCCGAGGAGCTGACCGCACCGCTGGTGGACGGCAACTCCGAGATCGAGGAGGCGAACGGCTACGCCATCCGCGTGCTCAGCCGCCCCAGCGGTCTCGCCAGCGCCGAGCGCCGCGGTTACAAGGACTGGACCGACCAGGCCGACACCAAGATCGACGCGATGAACACCATCGAGAAGACGCTTCTCGGTGAGATGGAGAGCAAGGCCCGCGAGCTCAAGCAGGAGTCGCAGCAGGACGCCATCATCAACGGTGCGCTCATCCTGCTGGTGCTCGGTGTGTCGCTCGTCGGCGCCTTCGTCGTCGCCCGGTCCATGATCCGCTCGCTGCGCAGGCTGCAGGACACCGCGACCAAGGTCGCCCAGGACCGCCTGCCCGAGCTGGTCAAGCAGCTGTCCGAGGCCGACCCGCAGGACGTGGACACCACGGTCGAGTCCGTCGGTGTGCACTCCCGGGACGAGATCGGAAAGGTGGCCGCGGCCTTCGACGACGTGCACCGCGAGGCGGTCCGCCTCGCGGCCGAGCAGGCCCTCCTGCGAGGCAACGTCAACGCGATGTTCACGAACCTCTCGCGTCGTTCGCAGGGTCTCATCCAGCGTCAGCTGTCGCTGATCTCCGAACTGGAGTCCCGCGAGGCCGATCCGGACCAGCTGTCCTCCCTCTTCAAGCTGGACCACCTCGCGACCCGTATGCGCCGTAACGGCGAGAACCTCCTCGTCCTCGCGGGCGAGGAGCCCGGCCGCCGCTGGACCCGGCCGGTCCCCCTGGTCGACGTGCTCCGTGCCGCCGCCTCCGAGGTGGAGCAGTACGAGCGCATCGAGCTGGCGTCCGTGCCGGCGACCGATGTCGCCGGCCGCGTCGTCAACGACCTCGTGCACCTCCTCGCGGAGCTGCTGGAGAACGCGACGTCGTTCTCCTCGCCGCAGACCAAGGTCCGCGTGACCGGTCACGCCCTGCCCGACGGCCGCGTGCTCGTCGAGATCCACGACACCGGCATCGGCCTCTCCCCCGAGGACCTCGCCGCGATCAACGAGCGGCTGGCGTCGCCGCCCACCGTGGACGTCTCCGTGTCCCGCCGCATGGGTCTGTTCGTGGTCGGCCGCCTGTCCCTGCGGCACGGCATCCGCATCCAGCTCCGCCCCTCCGACTCCGGTGGTACGACCGCGCTGGTCATGCTCCCCGTCGACGTCGCCCACGGCGGCAAGAAGGCGCCGGGCAAGCCCGGTCCGGGCGGGCAGAACGGCGCCCCGCAGGCTCCCGCGGGTGCCGGCGGCGGCCGGGGTCTGACCGGTGGGCCCGGTGCGGCCGGCGGCGGACGCCCCGGTCTCGGCACCGGTCCCTCCGGCGGCCGCCCCGCTCCCGGCGGACAGCGCGGGCAGGTCGGTGGCGGATCGGCTCCGCGTGCGGCGCTTCCCGGCCGTGACGGCGGTGCGTTCCAGGGCGGTCCGCAGCAGGGCGGTCCGGGCCAGGATCCCGCTCAGCAGGACTTCTCCCGTCAGGGCGGCTCTCCCGCCGGCGCGTTCGGTGCCGATGCCGGGCGCGGCCGTCCGGCCGGACCGGGCGCGCAGGACCGCGGCCGCACCCCGGGCCGTCCCGCACAGCCCGGCAACGCCGGCCACCAGCAGCCGACGGCCGGCGGCCCGCGCGCCGAACTGCCGGGCAACGGTGGTCGGCAGCAGCACCCGCAGCCCGCCGGCTGGGGCGGCGAGCAGCAGCGTTCCGCCCAGGACGCGCCGCGCGGCCACGAGGACCCCGAGTCGACCGGCCAGTACGGTCGGCCCGGTGCCGCCCGTGGCGACGGCCTCGGCGGTCGTCCGCAGGCCCAGGACCCCGCGGCCACCGAGCAGTTCGCGCGGCCCGACTTCAATGCCCCGCGTCCGCCCGCCGCGGGCCAGGGCCAGGGCCGCCCCGCAGCGCCCCGTCCGCGCCAGGGCGGTGCCGACTTCGGTGCGCCGCGTCCTGCCGTGGGCAGCCTGCCCGCGCAGCCGCAGCCAGAGGCGCTTCCTCCGGCCTCCGGTCCCGGCGACGGCCGTACACCGCTGTACGACACGCTGGAGACGAACTGGTTCCACCAGAACCAGGGCGGCGGGGCGAACGGTGTCGCACAGCCCCCGGCCGCGCAGCAGCAGCCGTCGGCCGGGCGTACCGCCCCGTCGGGCCCGCCGCGCCGTCCCGCGGCCGGCCAGGGCCAGCAGGGTCAGGGCGGCCAGCACAACGCGGGTGCCGCCTCCTGGCGGACCTCGCCCAACGACGAGCTGGTGCGCCAGGCCGAGCGGGTCCGCAAGCCCGCGGCCGGCGGTGTCACCACCTCCGGTCTGCCCCGACGGGTCCCGCGCGCCAACCTCGTGCCGGGAACCGCTCAGGAACAGGCCCACCACAGCGGTCCGCAGGTCTCCCGTGCGCCGGACGACGTGCGGGGCCGGCTGACCAACCTCCGTCGGGGCATCCAGCAGGGTCGTCAGGCGGGCGGCTCCGGAAACACCGGCAGCTACAACGTCGGCCCCACTCACCAGCAGGAGCGTTAGTTGAGACCGATGAGCCAGGCGGCGCAGAACCTGAACTGGTTGATCACCAACTTCGTGGACAACACCCCCGGGGTGTCCCACACGGTCGTGGTCTCCGCCGACGGTCTGCTGCTGGCGATGTCCGAAGGGTTTCCGCGCGACCGCGCCGACCAGCTGGCCGCGGTGGCGTCGGGACTGACCTCGCTGACCGCGGGGGCGTCCCGGATCTTCGAGGGCGGCCCCGTCAACCAGACGGTGGTGGAGATGGAGCGCGGCTTCCTCTTCATCATGTCCATCTCGGACGGCTCGTCGCTGGCCGTGCTCTCCCACCCGGACGCCGACATCGGCCTCGTGGGCTACGAGATGGCTCTCCTGGTCGACCGTGCCGGCACCGTCCTCACCCCGGACCTGCGTGCCGAACTCCAAGGGAGCCTCCTCCACTAGGAATTCTCAGGAAGCCCGCCGTTCGGGGGTGTGCGCCCCAGGTACACCCCAGGTAATCCCTCGTCCGTCCACTCACCGTCCGGCCGCCCCATCCGGCCCCCCACCGGCCCAGTCAGACGGCACAGCCGACCACTTGCTGTCACGCCCGGAGGATTCATGACCCCGCCCCCCGCCTCTCACGATCCGTACGGTGTCCCCATGGACACCGATTACGGTCATGAGGGCGACCAGCCGCTGGTGCGTCCGTACGCGATGACCGGCGGCCGGACCCGGCCGCGCTACCAGCTCGCCATCGAGGCGCTGGTCAGCACCACGGCCGACCCGGCGCACCTGTCGACGCTCCTGCCCGAGCACCAGCGGATCTGCCACCTCTGCCGGGAGGTCAAGTCCGTGGCCGAGGTCTCGGCGCTGCTGTCGATGCCGCTGGGTGTGGCGCGGATCCTGGTGGCGGACCTGGCGGAGGCCGGCATGGTGGCGATCCACCAGCCGGGCAACGGAGAGGCCGGCGGCACGCCGGATGTGACACTGCTCGAAAGGGTGCTCAGTGGACTTCGCAAGCTCTAGCGGCGGTTCCGCCCGGTCGACCACCAGCGCGAAGATCGTGGTGGCGGGCGGCTTCGGCGTGGGCAAGACCACGTTCGTCGGTGCCGTCTCGGAGATCAACCCGCTGCGTACCGAGGCCGTGATGACGTCCGCGTCGGCCGGAATCGACGACCTCACGCACACCGGCGGCAAGACCACCACCACGGTGGCCATGGACTTCGGCCGTATCACGCTCGACCAGGACCTCATCCTGTACCTGTTCGGCACCCCCGGACAGGACCGCTTCTGGTTCATGTGGGACGACCTCGTCCGCGGCGCCATCGGCGCCGTCGTCCTCGTCGACACCCGCAGACTCGCCGACTGCTTCCCCGCGGTCGACTACTTCGAGAACAGCGGCCTCCCCTTCGTGGTGGCCCTCAACGGCTTCGAGGGGCATCAGCCGTACACCCCCGACGAGGTCCGCGAGGCACTCCAGATCGGCCCCGACGCCCCCATCATCACCACCGACGCCCGCCACCGCGCCGACGCCAAGAGCGCCCTGATCACGCTCGTCGAGCACGCACTCATGGCACGACTCAAGTAGAAGTGCGGCTACGGAAGTTGTCGTAGACCTTTCATGGGCGGGCCGTGTCTTTTTGACACGGTCCGCCTCCATGTTCATAACGTTTCGACAGAGAATTCTCGGGGTTCGGACACCCGATGCATCCGGCTGGTACCGCTGTGCTCACACTGGCCCCTCTTTTTGCCGGGGCTCGCTCTTTATGCCCGTTTTATCTTCGGCTTGAGGAGTACGGACTGGCCAGTTCCCGCTGTTTGGAACCGACCCCCTTGGCGTGCTGAAATCAACGAACTCATGAGTAGTACGGCCCTGAACAATAATCGGCACAACCTAGGTGCCGACGCCGAGAGGTTGTTGGTCGAGTGAGGCGAAGCAAGACGAGCTCCGCAGAGCAGCAGGCGCGGGGCAACTTCACCCCGCCCCCGCGCGCAGCGGCGTCGCCCGCGGATGTGCAGCCCGTGGAGCCCCCCACCACCGGTGGCAGCTCCAGCAGGCTGTCGCCGCGGAACTGGCGTGTGCCGACCCGGCTGAACGCGATCCTCCTCATACCCGCGCTGGTCGGCCTCGTCATGGGCGGCTTCCAGGTGAAGGGGTCGATCGACACCTGGAACGAGGCCCAGGACGCCGAGAAGACGGCCCTCATCGTGCGGGCCGCCTCGGAGTACGGCCAGGCCCTCCTCAACGAGCGGGACCTCACCGCGAAGCCCCTCCTGAAGGGCGACCGGAAGGACACGGTCGTCGTCCAGGCGCGGGCCGCGACGGACGCCGCGAAGGCGAAGTTCGACGAGGCCGTCAAGGACATGCCGCAGAAGGAGGGCCTGGAGCGGCGCCTGAACCTCTTCCGCGCCGCGGAGCCGGGCCTCGAGAAGCTTCGCCAGGCCGCCTACACCGTGGAGTTCGAGACGGCGACCAAGTCGGAGGGCGAGGACCCCAACGACCCCTCCGACGACGAGCGGGGCCCGGTCGCCACTCAGGAGAGCTACGTCGGCGTCCAGCACTACCTGATGGAGTTCGCCAACGAGCTCGGTCTCGGCACCGGCAACGTCACGAGCTACGGCCGGATGGTGTACGCCATCCAGCTGGCCAAGGCCGCCGAGTCGCTGCAGCGCTCCATCGGTACGGAGCTGCTGGTCCGCCCGAGCAAGAAGAAGGACATCAGGGCCGGCCAGACCATCGCCTTCACCTCCTACGCCTACCTGGAGGGCATCGCCCTCGGTGAGTACCAGTCCGGCGGCACCCAGGCCGACGTGGACCGGCTCAGGGAGGTCATGGCCAGGAAGACGGAAGAGGGCCAGAAGGCGCTGGCCGCCAAGATGGCCGAGGCCGCTGCCGCCGGACAGAAGATCCAGCCTCCGCCCAAGGACGAGGACGGCTCGGTCCTCGGCGGCATGGTCGGTGCGATCAGCACCGGTGCCGACCCCGACGAACTCGCGGAGGCGGGCGTCACCCCGGAGATCTGGATGGCCGCCGCCACCGCCAAGTTCGAGGGCTACAGCGAGGTCGAGAAGGAACTCGTCGACAAGGCCGTGACGGAGGCCGCGCGGATCTCGGACGACGCCAAGGCCGACGCCATCGTCAACGGTCTCATCGTCGTCATCGCCCTGCTCACCGCGTTCATCCTGGCCGGCATGGTGGCCCGCCAGATGAGCCGCTCGATGCGCCAGCTGCGGACCGCCGCCTTCGGCATCGCCGAGCAGCGCCTGCCGATGCTCGTCGACCAGCTCTCGCGCACCGAGCCGGGCCGGGTCGACACCCGGGTGCAGCCGATCCCGATCGACAGCAAGGACGAGATCGGCGAGGTCGCCCGCGCCTTCGACCAGGTCCACCGCGAGGCCGTGCGGCTCGCCGCCGAGCAGGCCCTGCTCCGTGGCAACGTCAACGCGATCTTCACCAACCTCTCGCGCCGCAACCAGTCGCTGATCGAGGGCCAGCTGACCCTGATCACCGACCTGGAGAACAACGAGGCCGACCCGGACCAGCTGGAGAACCTCTTCAAGCTGGACCACCTGGCGACCCGTATGCGCCGCAACGGCGAGAACCTCCTCGTCCTCGCGGGCGAGGAGCCCGGCCGCCGCTGGAACCAGCCGGTGCCGCTGGTGGACGTGCTCCGTGCCGCCTCCTCGGAGGTGGAGTCCTACGAGCGCATCGAGCTCACCGGCGTCCCCGAGACCGAGATCCACGGCCAGGCCGTGACCGACCTCGTGCACCTCCTGGCCGAGTTGCTGGAGAACGCCACCACGTTCTCCTCGCCGCAGACGAAGGTCCGGGTCACCGCGACGCGGCTGCCCGACGGCCGCGTCATGATCGAGATCCACGACAAGGGCATCGGCCTGACCGCCGAGGACTTCGCCGACATCAACCACAAGCTGGCCAACCCGCCGACGGTGGACGCCGCCGTCTCGCAGCGCATGGGCCTCTTCGTGGTCGGCCGTCTGTCCGACCGGCACGGCATCCGCGTCCAGCTCCGCCCGTCGGGCGAGCAGGCCGGCACGACCTCGCTGGTCATGCTCCCGGACGCGATCACCCACGGTGGCGGTGGCGAGGCGCTCCCCGAGGACGACTTCACCGTCTCCCAGATGATCCCGACGCAGCAGTCCTTCGACGCCGCGCCGATGCGCACCGCCGCGGAGCTCGGCTTCGACGACTCCCGCTACGAGGACCAGCCCGCCGAGTCCCGGCAGCTGGACCCGGTCAACCGCTCGCTGATGCGCGAGGAGCGCCGCGCTGCGCTGGAGGCGCAGACAGGCGACCGCCCGCTGTTCCGCGACGAGACCGAGCAGGCCTACGCGGATCAGGGGAGCTACGCCGACGAGCAGTACGAGCAGGGCTACGCGCAGGAGCCGCAGTCCGCGTACGACCAGAACGGGTACGACCGGAACGGGTACGAGGCCGGCTACGACCAGAACGGCTACGCCGCCAACGGGTACGAGAACACGGGCGAGTTCCAGGTTTCCGGCGGTTACGCGGAGCACCCGGAGCAGACCTATGCGGAAGCCTCGTACGACGGCTCGCAGAATTCCGCACCGCAGTACGACAACGGCTACGCCTCCCAGCCCGACCAGGCAGAGTGGGCAGACCAGAACACGTACCAGGGCGCGTACGAGCCGGAGTACCGGGCGGATGCGGAATCTGCTCCCTCCGCTCCCGCGAACGGCGCCGAGCGCGTAGGCTTCGAGCGTCCCGGTCCGGCCACCGGTGCCGGCCACCAGATGACCGACGCCGGCCTGCCGCGCCGCGGCAGCGGCCAGCCGGGACAGCCGCAGCAGGGACAGCAGCAGCAGGGACAGCAGCAGTGGCAGTCCTCCTCCGGCGGGGGCCGGACGCCGGGACAGGCCAAGCAGGCCCCCCAGGCGCCCCAGGCCGCCGAGGGCGGGGGCACGGAGACGGACGACTCCGCCGAGTGGCGTTCGAAGAACGACGAGCGCTGGCAGCGGGCCGAGAAGCTCCGCAAGCCCGCGGCCGGCGGAGTCACCTCGTCCGGGCTTCCCCGCCGGGTCCCCAAGGCCAATCTGATCGAGGGTACGGCCGAGCAGACCCCGCAGAACGGCCCTCAGGTGTCCCGCGCCCCTGAGGATGTGCGTGGCAGGTTGAGCAACCTGCGGCGCGGTGTCCAGCAGGGACGCAGCGCGGGAACGGACACGAACGGATCGGGCTTCGGCCCGGGCAGTACCTACAACCAGGAGCGTTAGTGTGAGCCCGATGAGCCAGGCGGCGCAGAATCTGAACTGGTTGATCACCAACTTCGTGGACAACACCCCCGGGGTGTCCCACACCGTGGTGGTCTCCGCCGACGGACTCCTGCTGGCGATGTCCGAAGGGTTTCCCCGCGACCGCGCCGACCAGCTGGCGGCGGTGGCATCGGGACTGACCTCGCTGACCGCGGGGGCGTCCCGGATCTTCGAAGGCGGCGCGGTCAACCAGACCGTCGTGGAGATGGAGCGCGGCTTCCTCTTCATCATGTCCATCTCGGACGGCTCCTCGCTGGCCGTGCTCGCCCACCCGGACGCCGACATCGGCCTCGTGGGCTACGAGATGGCTCTCCTGGTCGACCGTGCCGGCACCGTCCTCACCCCGGACCTGCGTGCCGAACTCCAGGGAAGTCTTCTCAACTAGCTGAACGGCAGTGCGTTTATCGCCACCGCACCATAGGGTGCGGTGGCGCGGCTCCACAGGGACATGGACCGGCGTACGGCACTCGGAGGAGGAATCGTGGCAACACCCCCAGGCGGACACCCATACGACGGGGCTCAGCAGTCTCCGGGTGAGCACGCTCAGAACCGCTTCAACTTCCCCTCTTCACCGAGCAGAGGCAGCGGTCCCCAGCCCTACCAGCGGCCGCAGCAGCCGTACGACCCGTCGTACAACCAGCCGCAGGGCCCCCGGATCCAGCCGGTGGCTCCTCGTCGGGCCCCGGAACCGGCGCCCGCGTCGGGCAGCAGCAACCCGTTGGTGCGCCCCTACGCGATGACCGGCGGCCGGACCCGGCCGCGCTACCAGCTCGCCATCGAGGCGCTGGTCAGCACCACGGCCGATCCCGCACGGCTGCAAGGGCAGTTGCCCGAGCACCAGCGGATCTGCCGGCTGTGCTTCGAGATCAAGTCGGTGGCTGAGATCTCGGCACTTCTCTCCATCCCCCTCGGCGTCGCCCGGATCCTCGTAGCCGACCTGGCCGAGGCCGGACTCGTCGCCATCCACCAGCCCGGCGGCGACGAGTCCGCCGGCGGTCAGCCAGACGTGACACTGCTCGAAAGGGTGCTCAGTGGACTTCGCAAGCTCTAGCGGCGGTGCAGCCCGCTCAACCACCAGCGCGAAGATCGTGGTGGCGGGCGGCTTCGGCGTGGGCAAGACCACGTTCGTCGGTGCCGTCTCGGAGATCAACCCGCTGCGTACCGAGGCCGTGATGACGTCCGCGTCGGCCGGAATCGACGACCTCACACACACCGGCGACAAGACCACCACCACGGTGGCCATGGACTTCGGCCGTATCACGCTCGACCAGGACCTCATCCTGTACCTGTTCGGCACCCCCGGACAGGACCGCTTCTGGTTCATGTGGGACGACCTCGTCCGCGGCGCCATCGGCGCCGTCGTCCTCGTCGACACCCGCAGACTCGCCGACTGCTTCCCCGCGGTCGACTACTTCGAGAACAGCGGCCTCCCCTTCGTCATCGCCCTCAACGGCTTCGACGGCCACCAGCCGTACACCCCCGACGAGGTCCGCGAGGCACTCCAGATCGGCCCCGACGCCCCCATCATCACCACCGACGCCCGCCACCGCGCCGACGCCAAGAGCGCCCTGATCACGCTCGTCGAGCACGCACTCATGGCACGACTGCGGTAGGCCGGTCGCGCCGTACCCGTCCCGTTCCCGGGAAGGCCCCGTACACCGTCGCGGTGTACGGGGCCTTCCCGTGTGCGCCGCGGTGCCCCGGGCGGGGACGCGGGACGGCGAAGGCCCCGTCCGTCCCAGGGGGACGGACGGGGCCTTCGGTGGCCGGGAGGGCGTCAGCCCTGCCAGGAGTGCGGGGCGCGGAAGCCGGACTGGCGCTCCAGACGGCGCCACCCGGCGGTGCTGCGGCCGCGGTGGGCCGGCACGGCCTGAGGCTGCGATGCGGCACGGGCGAGGAGCACGGCCGTGATGGCGGCCAGTTCCTCGGGGTCGGCGTGTCCCTTCTCGACGCGGAGCAGGGATTCGGCGGGCGTGGTCATGTGCAGCGTTCTCCTCGTGGGTTACTGCGGGGGGTTGCCGTGCTTGCGGGACGGCAGATCGGCGTGCTTCGTGCGGAGCATGGCGAGGGAGCGGATCAGCACCTCGCGGGTCTCGGCCGGGTCGATGACGTCGTCGACCAGTCCGCGCTCCGCGGCGTAGTAGGGATGCATCAGCTCGGCCTTGTACTCCTTGACCATGCGGGCGCGCATGGAGTCGGGGTCCTCGGCGTCGGCGATCTGGCGGCGGAAGATGACGTTGGCCGCGCCCTCCGCGCCCATCACTGCGATCTCGTTCGTCGGCCAGGCGTAGGTGAGGTCGGCGCCGATGGACTGGCTGTCCATGACGATGTACGCGCCGCCGTAGGCCTTGCGCAGGATCAGCGAGATCCGGGGCACCGTCGCGTTGCAGTAGGCGTACAGGAGCTTCGCTCCGTGGCGGATGATCCCGCCGTGCTCCTGGTCGACCCCCGGAAGGAAGCCGGGAACGTCCAGCAGCGTGAGGATCGGGATGTTGAAGGCATCGCACATCTGGACGAACCGCGCGGCCTTCTCGCTCGCCTCGATGTCCAGGACGCCGGCCAGCGACTGCGGCTGGTTGGCGACGATGCCCACGACCTGCCCGTCGAGCCGGCCCAGCGCGCAGATGATGTTCCGCGCCCAGCGCTCGTGGACCTCCAGGTAGTCGCCGTCGTCGACGATCTCCTCGATGACCTTGTGCATGTCGTACGGGCGGTTGCCGTCGGCCGGGACCAGGTCCAGCAGGACGTCCGAGCGGCGGTCCGCCGGGTCCTCGCTCGGCGCCTGCGGCGGGTTCTCCCGGTTGTTCTGCGGGAGCATCGACAGCAGGTAGCGGACCTCCGCGATGCAGGTCTCCTCGTCGTCGTAGGCGAAGTGCGCCACACCGCTGGTCTCGGCGTGCACGTCCGCGCCGCCGAGGCCGTTCTGGGTGATCTCCTCGCCGGTGACCGCCTTGACGACGTCCGGACCGGTGATGAACATCTGCGAGGTCTCGCGGACCATGAACACGAAGTCCGTCAGCGCCGGCGAGTAGGCCGCGCCGCCCGCGCACGGGCCCAGCATCACACTGATCTGCGGGATGACGCCCGAGGCCCTGGTGTTGCGCTGGAAGATGCCGCCGTAGCCCGCAAGGGCCGACACACCCTCCTGGATACGGGCGCCGGCGCCGTCGTTCAGCGAGACCAGCGGCGCACCCGCCGCGATCGCCATGTCCATGATCTTGTGGATCTTCGTGGCGTGGGCCTCACCCAGAGCGCCACCGAAGATCCGGAAGTCGTGCGCGTAGACGAAGACCGTCCGGCCCTCGACCGTGCCCCACCCGGTGATCACACCGTCGGTGTAGGGCTTCTTCGACTCCAGCCCGAAACCCGAGGCCCGGTGCCGCCGCAACTGCTCGACCTCACGGAACGACCCCGCGTCCAGCAGCAGCTCGATACGCTCGCGCGCGGTCAGCTTGCCCTTGGCGTGCTGCGCCTCGGTCGCCCGGTCACTCGGTCCGCGCCGCGCCTGCTCACGAAGGGCGTGCAGCTCCGCCACACGCCCCCGTGCGTCGGTCGGCTCGCCTGCGGTCTCGTCCAAAACGGTCATGTACGAACCCTACGGAGCCGACCAAGAAAATCCTGCCGTTGACTCCGTACAGTCTCACGCCCGTTCTGCTGTCAGCCCCGTACAGAACCATTCCGCACCACAGGCGAAGTACCAGTTGAACGACCCGCCGATTTGTCGTGGTCCAACAACGACATCAGCCGATGGTCACCTCGCAGCCATGTACGACACCTGCCGTACCCGGAGTGACGCGCAGCCGCAGGCGGCGCCCGGTCCCCAGGACCTCGACCGACGGGCCGGCGTCCACCACCCGGCGCACCGGACGGTCCCAGACGAGCTCCAACGGCAGCCCGGACCGCATGGGTTCGCTGATGTGGAGCGTAGCGGTCCGGCCGCGAGCGCGTACCAGCACGCTCGCCGGAGCGGTGACCGTGAGGGCACCCACCGTAGCGGGCCGCCAGAAGTTCGCCGCCGTCAGTCCGAGCGAGCGGACGACGACCGACTGACAGATGCCCGAATTGTCGAGGATCTCCAGCCAGCCCCGGTCGGCGGCGCGGGCCGCCACCGCCCGCCGGGAAGCCCCGGGCATCAGGATGTATCCGTACGACGAGTTCACCGGATCGGTCCCGTGGTCGAGCCACAGGGTCTGGTAGTGCCGGGTCCGCCGTTCGGGGGTGCCGGTGGTGTTGATGTCCCGCCACGCACCGGTCCGGGCCTCGCGCAGGGTGCGCAGCCGGGGCACGCCGGAGTCCCCCGCGGGATCCGTGCGGTCCGCACCCGCCGGGAGGACGACCCAGCCGCCGTGCCCGTCCAGATGGGCCCAGCGGCCGTGGCGGCCGGTGGTGAGGACCGCGGCCGGCCGCTCACCGAGGTTCCTGTTGTCGACGACCGTCTCGACGGGCACGCCGTCCGTGCAGGTGATCCCGGCGCCGAGGCAGATCACGGCGTCGGCGGCGCAGAACCAGGACTTGCGCGCCTCCAGGGTCGAGCCGAGCCCCTTGAGGTGCTGGCCCACGGCGGCGTACTCTCCGTCGGTCGCACCGCCGACCCACCGCACGGCCGGTCTGGGCTCCCCCCACTCGCCGCCCTCCCGGTCGGCGAGGCGCCTGGTCGACACGGTCGTCCCCGGCAGCCGGTACCAGTCGACGGTCGGCCAGAACCAGTCGGTGTACTGGTCGCCCTGGTCCGTGCCCGGCCACCAGTAGAGCATTCCGGCGCCGGTGTGCCAGCCGCGCGGATTCTCCCCGTTGCCGCACTCGTAGGCGGAGATCCGCTCCGAGGACATGGCGATGTTGGCGGTCCAGCCGGGGCGGCGGTGCACGGCCCGGTCCATGGCGGCGAACAGCTTGTGCCCGACGGGCTCCGGCGCGGCGGGGACGGGGGCGGCGGCCACGGCGTGCAGCCGGGCCAGATCGGCCACCCCGAACTGCCGGTCGGTGAGGACGGGGCTGACGGTGTCCCGGGCGATCCAGCCCTTGATCATGGAGTGCCAGCGGGTCCGCTCGGCTTCCGGGGCCCCGCCCGCGAGCAGCGCGACGGCCGCGATCATCGCGTGGCCGTGGAAGTGGTCACTGCGCATGACCTGGCGGCTGTCGCCGGAGAGGTGGCCCCGGCTGATCGCCCGGCCGTTGACGCTGTCCATCATCAGGCCGTCGTGGATCAGCGGGGCGAACGCGTTCTCGACGCTGTCGAGGACGGTGGTCCGGCCGGGGTCGGTGACGTCCCAGGCGGAGCCCGCGAGAAGGGCGAAGAGCCGGCCGAGGCCGTCGAGCAGGACCTGTCCGTACGTGCCGGAGTAGGCGACCCAGGTGTGCTGGACGAACGACCCGTCGGCGTAGAGGCCGTCGCCGGTGGTGACGTGGGGGAAGACGGGGGACAGCGCGTCGCGGGCGAGGACGATCTTCGCCGGCTCCGCACCGGCGATGCCGCGCAGCATGACCGAGCGGCAGAGGTCGACGCGGTTGGCGCCGGTGCTGGTGCCCGTGTACGAGCCGAGCATGCTGTCCGGTACGAAGTGGTCGAGGGCGGCGCACGCCGCGAGGCGCTGCTCGTCGGTGAGCTCGTCGTGGAGGGCCGTGACGATGTCCATCAGCAGCCGCGGGCTGCCGATCTGCCACTCCCACCAGTTGCCGTAGCGGGCGGTGGAGGGGTTGTAGATCCGCTCGGAGAGATGGTCGACGCCACGGACAACGTCGGCGAGCAGCGTCGCGTCACCGGTCGACCCGGTGCCCGGCTGGAGGCAGGCCTGCGTCATGGTCCACAGCCGGCTGTAGCCGGCCGTGATGCCGGACGGCGGGTCGAAGCGGAGGCCGGGGAAGAGGGAGTCCCCGGCGGGTGCCATGGAGTCGCGGAAGGTCCGGGCGAGCCGGCCGGTCTCCGCGAGCCGGGAGGCGTACGGCTCCGCGGCCGGGTCGTAGCCGGTGCCGAGCTGGAGGTCCAGCCAGCGCCGGCGCAGTGCGGCGTACTCGTCGCCGGCGCGGCCGGCGCCTCCTGCCGGGGTCGCGCACGCGGGGGCGGGCAGGGTCAGGGAGAGCGCGCCCGAGGTGGAGGCGAGCAGGAAGGCACGGCGGGACCAGGCGGGCAGGGCGGGCGGCGCGGGCAACGGGGGCCTCCCGGGAACGAAGTGGCGGAGTCCGGCTGGGAGTTGGCGTAGCACCGGGGGACGGCGGCCACAACGCCTCGATCAGGACGTCGCCGGCCGGCGTGGCCGGCGACTTCCGCCAACCGGGCGCGGCAGGCCGGGTAGACCTGACGGGCCCGGGCGCCGCGACCGGCCACCGGGGCTCGCGCCGCCCTGCACGGCACCGCCGCCGGGGTGCGGAGGATGCCGCTCCCCCGCACCCCGGCGGTCCCTCAGTCCGCGCAGTGGAACCGGGCGGCGCCCCAGTCCGCGTGGTCGTTCCCGTTCCCGTCGCCGCCGTCGGTGACGGTCAGCTCGACGTACCGGGCGCCGGTGACGTCGGCGGTGAGCCGCCAGGCCGCGTCCGTCGCCCGCAGGACGGGCGAGGTCGCCTTCTCCGAGCCGTCGGCGGCGACGGCGAACTGCACGCTGCCGCCCGAGGTCTGGACGTCGTCGACGCCCACCTCGGCGGTGAAGGACGTGCACCGGCCGCCGAGGTGGTAGCGCACCTTCGCCGGGGCGTGCGTACCGAGGCCCTTGGCGTAGGCCACTCCCCCGATCCTCATCGGGCTGCCGTCGCCCGGCCCCGTCTCCCCGTTGGAGAGGTCGCGCTCGACGGGCCCCCAGCCGTTCTCGGCGGACGTCCAGTCCAGGTCGCTCGCCCAGGTGTCGTTCGTCGGCGGTGGCGGCAGGGTCCGCACGGTGGCCGTGGCGCCGAGGGTGCGGCGGCCGCCGGAGACGGTGTACGTGGCCGTGGACGCCAGTTCGTAGGGACGGTACTCGGCGTCCACGGGCGGGGTCACCCGCCATGTGGCGGTGGCCCTGGCGCCCGGGGCGACCGAGGCGAAGTCGATCGGGCCGGCGGGCTCGGCGGTCCAGCCGGGAGGTGGTTGCAGGGCGACGGAGACCCCGGTGGCGGGTCCGGCCTCGTCGTTGGCGAAGACCGCCGTGACCTCGTTCGCGCGGCCGGGTTCCAGCGTCCCGGCGGCGGCCACGCCGAGCGTCCCGCAGGCGGGCGCCGCCCCGGCGGGCCCCAGGTCGGTCACCGTGAAGCCGTCGAGCACGAAGTCGGCGCCCTCGGGGGCGTCGGGGCGCTTGCGCAGTCCGGTCCAGGTATCGCCGCAGCCGGCCGTGACGGTCTCCGAGAGGTGGCCGGTGGTCCGCTGGGCCCCGATGGGGGTGCGCCGCGTCTCCACGGCGCCGCCACCGCTCCGGTCGTAGCCGGTGACCCACTCGTACGCGCCCGCGTGGCTGGACTGGTAGTCGTACGCGACCCGGTAGCGGTGGCCGTCCTTCATGGGGACCGTCCAGGGCGCGGTGCGGTACACCAGACCGCTGTTCTCGTCGTGGGACTTCAGCGACTCGGCGCCGGCCAGGACGTCGTCGACGAGTTTCCCGTTCCATCCGGCCCGGGTGTACGGGGCGTGCAGCCGGCCGATGTGGGTGCGCGGATCGGTCACCCCGCCGGCGTCGCCCTTGAGGAACGGGCCCCAGCCCTGGTCGACGGCCTCGAAGTCCTCGTGGACGACGGTGCCGTCCTTCACCGCGGGCGCGTTCTCCACGAGGCGTACGTCGTCCACCCGGACCGGGGCGGGCGAGCCCCCGGCGGCGGCGATCCCCAGGGTGACCGCACCGCCGGGCGGGGCGGTGAAGTTGACCTTGGCGCGCTGGAAGTGGGTGGAGTGCCAGTCGGAGGCCGCGACTTCGTTCCGCACGGCGGAGCGTTCGACGGTCACCGAGCGTCCTCCGGCGGAGAGGACGGTGCGGCGCGTGTCACCGGGCCGGACCTCGATCCAGGCGGACGCGGTGTACCGCCTGCCGGGCGTGAGACCGGTGACGCGCTGGGAGAGGGACGCGGCGGCCGGGCCCGTCAGCCGGGCGCTGTTGCGGCCGTGGTCGTCGGTGTCGCGCGTGACCGTGCCGGTGCGTGCCCATCGGCCCAGCCGGGCGTCGTTGAAGCCCGGGTCCCGGACCGGGCCGCCCTCGCCCCAGGACGGGTCCTGGGGTGCGGGAGCGCGGTCGGGGTACAGGACGTACGGGCGGCCGGCCTCGGCGGTGAGGGTGATCCTCCCGTCGACGGGGCGGACCGTGCCGGTCCGCACCCGGCCGTTGTCGGTGAGCGCGTACACCGTGTACGTGCCCTTGCCGGGGACCGCCCAACTGCTGGTGCCGCCGGTCCTGTCGTAGTGGTACAGCTTCCTGCCGCCGTCCCACGGCAGCAGGTACCGGTCGCCGTCGAGAACCTTGCGCCCGTCGGTGTAGAAGGTCCGGCGGCCGTCCTCGAGCGTGCCCCGCACGCCGCCGGTGAAGGTGATGTCGTCGCCCTCCCACCGGATGATGCGCTGGTGCTGCAGGAACTTCGCGGGGAGGTTCCGCTGCCAGATGTTGGCGGTGAAGGCGTTCCAGTCGGTCTCGCCGGTCCAGCCCTCGAAGTCCTCCAGTGCCGTCTGCCCGAGCACCGGGTGGTCGTTCCAGACGTCCTTCTCGCCGTTGCGGATGAAGCGGATGATCCGCGAGTTGAGTCCCTTGTTGGTGGCGCCGCCGTAGTCCAGGTCGTTGGCCCAGTGGGACCACAGGGACGCCCGCTCGAACTTGTCGGACCACTCCGTCCCGACGTTCCAGCCCTGCGCCTGCACGGTCCGCATCGTCTCGTCGGCGATCCAGCCGTGCGTGGAGTAGACGTCGATGTAGAGGAAGCCGAGGTTGCGGTCGGTCTCGTCGCGCAGCTGCCGGAACCTGCGGGCGAGGTCACCGCTGGTCAGATCGCGCCGCTGGTCGATGTGGTAGCTCTGGTTCAGCCAGTTCCACCCCGGCTTCGTCCGGTCGACGAGGGTCTCGCTGAAGTTCCTGGCCTCCGGGTAGGCCTCGGTGGCGTTCACGTGCACACCGAAGGTCGCCCCCCATTTCCGACCGGCCTTCAGCAGTGTGTTCAGGTCCTCGAGTCCGCCGGCGCGCTCGTTGTGGTTGCCGCCGTAGTCGGGGTGGGCCGAGTCGTGGCCCTCGGAGCCGTAGCCCTTGAGGACGGCGAGCTGGCCCAGGCCGTCGGTGGCGAGCGAGATGCGCTTGACGTCGTCGAGGGTCCGCAGGAACGGGTGGGTGGCCTGGCTGGCGAAGTTGAACGGTATGTGCGTGACGACCCGGTCGGGTGTGCCCCCGCTTCCCGGTGCCGTGACGCCGATCGTGCGGAAGGCGATCGCGCCGTCCTGCCAGTCGGTCCGGCCATCGCCGTTGGCGTCGGGGGTGACGACGACCTTCGCCCACGGCAGGGCCCGGCCGCTCGCGGGGCGGGGGGCGCCGGCGCCGCGGTAGGTCCACTGCCCCGACCGGACGCCGACGCGCACGGACCCGTCGTCCGCCGTGCGGGCCTGGTGCCAGAAGCGGGCGTCGTCGCCGCCGGTGGCTCCGGAGGGCTTGTCGTAGCTGGAGTTGGACTCGACGGCCGCTGCGAGCGCGCCCGTGTTGACGAGCGCGTACGAGGCGCCGACGGGCGCGGGGTCGGCGGGGGTCGCCTCGGTGACCCTGCCGAAGACGTCGGCGGTCCGCGTCGAGTCCGGGTCGAGCCGGGTGAAGGCGGTCGCGGCGCCGTGCTCCGCACTTCCCACCGAGACCAGGTCGTGCCCGGGGACGTCGATGGTCCCGACCCGGAACGCCTCGGTGTCCCGTACCGCGGTGACCTCGAAGGTGGTGGCGCGGCCCGAGAGGGAGAGCGTCGCGTCGATCTCCACGTCCGGGAGACCGGGGAACGTCAGGGTGTACGCGGCGCTCGCGGCCCGTACGCGCGGCGCGCCCTTCAGCCGCACGGTACGGGCCGTGCCGTTGAGCGTCACCTCGGTGACGGGGCGGGTGCTGCCGAGCATGCGGGCGCCGGAGGCGCGGTCGGTGTACGAGAGCACTCGGGGGAAGTCGTCGGCGACGGTCACGGCCAGGCTGCCGGAGGTGAGCACCGGCGTCCCGGCAGGACCGCCGGCCGGGCCGGGGGCCGCGGCGGCCGGTCCTGCCGGGGCGATGAGCGCGGCCGTGACGACGGCGACCACGCATGCGGAGCGGGGCCTTCTGAAGAGCGACATGGGCACTGGGTAGCGGCCGCGTCAGGACGGGGTCAACGGATTCGTCCTCCGGCGGCGCCGCCAGTCCAACAACGCCGCTCGCTCAGTCCAAGTGCCCGGGGACCGGCACGGGGGGACACCGGGGGACCGTCCGGACCGCGGCGCGGTGACGATCCACGAGAAAAGTTGAAACTTGAACGGGAATGCTTCTATGGTGGTCGTCGTTGAAGGTTCAACGAGTGGCCGGGAAGGCCACCGCCCCGCCCGACCACGTCCCCGAGGAGCAATCATGGGCCTGTTCAACCGCAAGACCAACGAAGCCGCCGCCCCCGCCGCCACCCGCACGGTGGACCCCGCGCTGGTCGCCCTCAGCGGCACGTACGCCATCGACCCGGCCCACAGCAGCATCGGCTTCACCGTGCGCCACGCCATGGTCACCAACGTGCGCGGCACGTTCAGCGACCACGAGGGCACGCTGCAGCTGGACGGCTCCGACCCGTCCCGCTCGGCCGCGACCATCGACGTCAAGATCGCCAGCATCGACACCGGCATCGCCGACCGTGACGGCCACCTGCGCAGCGGTGACTTCTTCGACGTGGAGACGTTCCCGGTGATGTCCTTCCGCTCGACCACGGCCGAGCAGCTCGGTGGCGAGAAGTACCGCATCAGCGGTGACCTCACCATCAAGGACGTGACGCGTCCGCTCTCCATCGACCTGGAGTTCAACGGCACGGCGACCGACGTCTACGGCAACGAGCGCGTCGGCTTCGAGGGCAGCGCCGAGATCCTGCGCTCCGACTGGGGCCTGACCTGGAACGCCGCGCTGGAGACCGGCGGTGTCATGGTCAGCGACAAGGTGAAGCTGAACTTCGACATCTCGGCGATCAAGCAGGCCGCCTGACCGCGCGCCTCCGCCCAGCCGGCGAACCCCCGTCCCCGCGGACGGGGGTTCGGCATGGGTGCACCCCCTGCACCCGCACGTGCGGTCACACGGCTCGCCGGTAGGCGCTGCCGTCCCTGGCGCGAGTCAGCAGACGGGCCTCGACCAGATAGCGACGCAGCGCCGAGCAGTCGTCGTGGACCGTGCGGATCGCGTCGTTGACCTCGCGCTCGGTGTAGTCCCGGCCCTGCTCGAACAGGGTCCGCGCGAGATGGTCGAGCAGCTGCCCGCGGCGGGCCGCCCTGCGCGGGACGGCCCTCAGCCTGCCGCCGGAGAAGAGGGCGGACACGTCCCGCGAGCCGCCGGATTCGTTGTCGGTCATGCGCCGAGCCTCATGCAGCCCGCCGGGCCGGTGCAACGCACTTTCGCCGGCCTCCCCTACAGCGGTATCTCGATGTCGATGACCGGGCCGGTGGCCAGGGCGGGCGGCGCGTCGAGATTCTCCAGGACGTGCAGCATCGGCACGTTGGCGGCCGCCACGGCCGCGGTCAGGGTGTGGTGCCCGTCCCGTCGGGCGACTTCGGCCGCGTGGGCTGCGAGCGCCGTACCCAGCCCCTTGGACTGCCAGGCGTCCTCGATCAGCACGGCGAACTCGCCGACGCCCTGCCGTCCCGTGCGCATGACATTGGTCATGGCGATGATGCGGTCCGTCCGCTGGACGGTGGTGGTGACCAGGGTGGTGCCGCGCTCCGGATCGCACAGCATCCGCCAGCCCGCCGCGGACAGTCCGGGCGTACCCGCGTGGTAGCGCATGGCGCGGCTGTCCGGCGAGCAGCGGCGGTGCAGCGCCTGGACCGGACCGAGGTCGGCGGGGGTCGCCTCGCGCGTCCGGGTGGGTGTTCCGTCGGCCAGGGTGATCGGGTGTCCGGTGCGTCGCGTGCCGGTTTCGGGCATACGGGGGGCCTCCTCGGGTCGGCCGGTACGAGCGGAGTGCCGCAGACCCCCGTGCGGGCGGACACCCGTCTCGGCACAGGACAAAGTCTTTTGCGCCCGCAAGGCCGGCTCAAGAGGGGTTCGCGCCATCCTGACTACGCTTCGCACAGGATCTGTCACCGAACGGAGCTGGTCGGCGGTGGCCCGAACCTGTCGCTCCACCCTGGCCCCCGGGCTCCCGGGGAGGACGGGGCCCGGCGCGGTGCGGCCCGGCCTGCCGGGACCGGCGGCTCACCCCTCGCGGAGGCGGTGCACGTGCTCGCCCGTGCGGGACTCGATCTCCGTGGCCACCTCGTGGAGCAGGGAGTGGCTCACCCCGTTCAGGGCCCGCGCCACCGCGAGCTCATCGCCGATGTGGGGGATGTCCTGGTCCGCGCGATTGCGGTGGGCCGTTCCCTCGCCGACGTACAGCTCCGCGTTCTGCCCCCTCAGGCGCGCCTCCGCCTGGGTCGTGCGGTCGCTCTCGGTGATGACGATCTCGACGTTCCATTTCTTGCTGCGCATCAGAAGCCACCGCCTCCGTCGAAGCCGCCTCCGCCGCCCCAGTCGCCGCCGAAGCCGCCGCCGAAGTCGGAGGAGTTGAAGTCGGCGCCGGAGAAGTCCCCGCCGCCGAAGTCGCCGCCGCCGTACTCGGAGGCGTACGCGGGCGTGGACAGCGCGCTGCCCAGCAGGGTGCCGGCCAGCAGGCCCGGCAGCAGACCGCCGCCGAAGTAGCCGCCCGCCCAGGGCCCGTACGCCGGTCCGGCCTCCCAGTACGGGCGGCGGCCGGACTCGGTCTCCACCGTGCGTGCCATGGGGTCCTCGCCGTCCCGGAGACGGGCCGCGTCGGCGGCGCACACGGGCACCTCGCGGGGGGCGCCAGCCGCCGGGGTCCACGTCATGTCGGTCACGGAGGGGCCGTGGCTGGGGTCGAAGAAGCACGGGGCGCGGCGCTCCGGCACCGGGGCGCCCTCCCTGCGCGCGGCGAGCGCCGCGAGCGCGTAACGGCCCTCCTCCAGCGCCTCGGTGACGACCCGGACGTCATGCGGGTGCTCGGCGGCCGCCATGGCGGACTTGGCCTCCTCGTAGGAGTCCAGGGCGCGTTCGTAGTCGGCGCGCATGGCGTCGTCGGCGCCCGGCTCGGACGGGCGGAAGTCGAGCCGGTCCAGCTCCTCGCCGTAGGCGGTGATGTCCTCGTCGACGACCACCCGCAGCTTCTCCAGGGCGGCCCGCTCCTCCTCGGCCTTGCGCCGGCGGCTGCGGCGGACCACGGCGTACGCCCCGGCCCCGCCCGCGACGAGGACGGCGCCGACGGCGATCAGCGAACCGGTGCCGGCGCCGTCGGGGTCGGACCCGTCGCTCCACGAGGCCGGTGCGCTGCCGCGCACGGTCGGGAGCGTCTGGTCGACGAAGTTGTCGAGCTGCGTGGCGGCGTCGACGCCCGGGGTGTTCACGCCGGAGACGACGTTCCGCACGGCGTTCCGCGGCATGACGCTGCCGTCGGCGCCCGCGTCGAAGCGGTCGCCGAGACGAATGCCGTACAGCCCGGTGATCCCGGTGGCCGTGCGCAGATCGCGCAGCACGCTCCCCGCCGGGAACTGCGCGCTCGCGGGCAGGACGGCGACGAACACGGGCTTGTCCGCGCTCACGATCCTCTGCTCGAGGGCCTTCTCGTCGGCCGGGGAGAGCTGGGAGCGGGCGGCCGGGTCGACATAGACCGGGTCCTGCTTCAGGGCGGCGGCCGCGTCGGAGATGCCCGTGGTTCCGGCACCCGCGCCGGAAGCCAGGGCCAGCAGGAGAAGGAGTGTCAGCCCGGCGAGGGCAGACAGCAGGGAAAACGGCCTGGTCCTCATGCCATCGAAGCTACCCGAACACCATGAAATAGGACACAGCCCCTGGTGGGACCACCAGGGGCCGGGGCGTGGCGCCGTGACGGGCTATTCCGCGGGCTCCACGCCCGCGCGCAGCAGTCCGTACGTGTACGCGTCCTCGAGGGCCTGCCAGGAGGCGGCGATGATGTTGTCGCCGACGCCTACGGTGGACCACTCGCCGGTGCCGTCGCCGGTCGTGATCAGCACCCGGGTCGTCGAGCCAGTACCGTGCCGGCCTTCGAGGATGCGGACGCGGTAGTCGACCAGTTCCAGTTTGGCGAGCTGGGGGTAGATCCGCTCCAGGCCCACCCGCATCGCCCGGTCCAGCGCGTTGACGGGGCCGTTCCCCTCGGCGGTGGCGACGATGCGCTCGCCCTTGGCCCACAGCTTCACCGTGGCCTCGTTGGCGTGACTCCCGTCGGGCCGGTCCTCGACGATCACCCGCCAGGACTCGGTGCGGAAGTACGTGAGCGCGCGTCCTTCCGCCTCGGCGCGAAGCAGCAGCTCGAAGGAGGCGTCGGCGGCCTCGTACGTGTAGCCGCGCAGTTCGCGCTCCTTGACCCGCTCGACGACGCGGCCGACGAGCTCCCGGTCGCCGCCCAGGTCGACGCCGAGTTCCCGGCCCTTGAGCTCGACGGAGGCGCGGCCGGCCATGTCGGAGACGAGCATCCGCATGGTGTTGCCGACCTGCTCGGGGTCGATGTGCTGGTAGAGGTCGGGATCGACCTTGATCGCGGAGGCGTGCAGTCCGGCCTTGTGGGCGAAGGCGGAAACACCCACATAGGGCTGGTGGGTGGACGGCGTGAGGTTGACGACCTCGGCGATCGCGTGCGAGATCCGGGTCATCTCGCGGAGGGCGCCGGGGGGCAGCACCTGCTTGCCGTACTTCAGCTCCAGCGCGGCGGCGACCGGGAAGAGGTTGGCGTTGCCGACGCGCTCGCCGTAGCCGTTGGCCGTGCACTGGACGTGCGTCGCGCCCGCGTCGACGGCGGCGAGCGTGTTCGCCACGGCGCAGCCGGTGTCGTCCTGGGCGTGGATGCCGAGGCGGGCGCCCGTGTCGGCGAGGACGGTGGCGACCACGGCCTGGACCTGGGCGGGCAGCATGCCGCCGTTGGTGTCGCAGAGGACGACGACGTCGGCACCCGCCTCGTGGGCGGTGCGGACGACCGCCTTCGCGTAGTCGGGGTTGGCCCGGTAGCCGTCGAAGAAGTGCTCGCAGTCGACGAAGACGCGTCTGCCCTGCGAACGCAGATGGGAGACGGTGTCGCGGACCATCTCCAGGTTCTCGTCCAGGGTCGTGCGCAGCGCGAGTTCGACATGGCGGTCGTGGGACTTGGCCACCAGTGTGATCACTGGGGCTCCGGAGTCCAGCAGCGCCTTGACCTGCGGGTCCTCGGCAGCGGTCGCACCCGGGCGGCGGGTGGCGCCGAAGGCGACGAGCCGGGCGTGCCTGAAGTCGATCTCCTGGCGGGCCCGGGCGAAGAACTCCGTGTCCCGGGGGTTGGCACCCGGCCATCCGCCCTCGATGAAGCCCACGCCGAACTCGTCGAGGTGCCGGGCGATGGTCAGCTTGTCCGCGACGGTGAGGTTGATGCCCTCGCGCTGCGCTCCGTCGCGGAGCGTGGTGTCGAAGACATGGAAGCCGTCGTCGAGGACCGGGTGCCTATCGGTGTCCGTGGCCTCTGTGGTCATGGCTGTTGTGACTCCTGTCGGATGAGTGGCTCCGGAATATCTGGCTCCACTTGCCCCCGTCTTCGTGCGCCTCGGTCTCCGGCCGGGGTGGGGCCGTAAAACGAAAAAACCCCTCGCGGGTGCGAGAGGTCTGCGCGCGGGTCTGGGGCACGGTGCCGCTGCCGCGGGGGCTTGCTGTCCACGGGTCAGCGGTCACTGCGGACCGGCGCGCTGCTGCCGATAATCATGGCGAATGCGAGCACGATGGCAGTCTGCCACATATGCGCGCCAGCATGGACAGGGGTCTCAGTATGCGGGCGGTGTGAGGACCGTGGGGTGCCAGGGCCGGTTCCGGCACCCGATCGGCGGGCGGGGGGACGCCCGGCCGAGTGGTAGGGGAATCCCCATGAGCTCACAACCCCCCACGGGCCCGCCCTCAGGACCCGTCCCCCGGCCCTCCGGACCGGCACCCGGTCCCCCGCCGCCCTCGGGCTCCGGGGCTCCGCGCGGGGGCTCCCGGCGCAAGCGGGCACTGATCGCCGGGGCCGCGGCGGCGGTACTGGTGCTCGTCGTCGTGCTGGTGGTGTCGCTCGGCGGCGACGGCGACGGCGAGCGTGCCGTCCCGCCCGCGCCCACCGACACGAAGGCCGCCGAGGCGGCGGCGCACGCCGTGGCGACACGGGTGGCGCTGGCGCCCCCGGACTGGGGACCCGGTTTCGCCCAGCACAAGCCGTACGAGGTCGATCCCGCGCCGGAGTCCCTGGTACGGGAGAACTGCGAGTTCGCCAGCCGCCCCAGCCGGATCGGCACGCTGGCGTCCCTGCAGCGCAATGTGACGGAGGCGTCGTCCGGTATCGCGGGGACCTCCGAGGTGAAGGTGTTCGCCGACGAGGCCACGGCGAGGCAGTATCTCGCCGACGCCCGGGACAACATCCACCGCTGCCCCGACCAGTTCCGCGGCAAGGAACGCTGGAACGCCGTGCGCGAGGCGAGCCCGCCGCAGCTGCCGGGCTTCGACGAACTGGTCTCGGAGGAGGGCCGCCAGGTCGTCTCGGCGAACGGGGCGAAGGTGAACGACCTCTACGTCATCGCCACCGGGCGGGACGGCCGGAACATCCTCAGCGCCTATGTGGTGGGCAAGGCCGATCTTGACGCGCAGCTCCAGAGGTACGCCACGGACTCACTGCGCAAGATGCACGAGCGCCTCGAACAGCAGCCGGAGGCCGCGGCGGGGCGGTGACGGTCCGCTGCCGCCGGGCCGTGCAGACGGCGATCGCGCGGACGGGAGTCGGGCATCGGGCATCGACCGGGCACGTGGCCGGGATGCGGGGTGCCGCTTGCGGAGTGCGTACGCGGCGGCCGTACCTCCCGGACCCCCGGGCGCCGACGCGGTCCGGCGGTGACGATCGTGAAGCACCGACGCACTCGGGGCCCGTCGCGGGACGACGGGACGGCCGGACCCGTCGCGACCGGGCCGGTCGGGGCGGTCACGGCACGCAGCGGCCAAGACGGTTCCGGCTCAGGGGTGGACACCGGCGGTCCCGGGCGGTCACAGCACGCAGCGCGCAGCGCGCCGAGGACGGTTTCGGCACCACGGGTGGACACCGGCGGTCCCGGTCCGGGCGATCGACGAGATGCCGCGCCGGTCCCGTCGGGTCCGGGCCGGTCCGGCGCCGGGCCGGTCGAGTACGGCGCTCTCACTCGTCCCCGCAGGCGGGGCACGGCGCAGGGCCCGCACCCCTTCGGACGCCGCGGCCGGCGGCCGAACCTCCCGGGGGCCGTCCCGCGAGGCACCGCCGCCGACGGGCCTCCCTGCCGCCGGTGGCCTACGGGCCGGCACGCCGCCGGTGGCCGTCGCCCGCCCTCGTCCCCGCCGGCCCGGCACCGCGGAGCGGAAGGGCGTCCCTGGCCGCAGGCGCCGCGCGGACGCGGCGGCTGTCACGGCATCAGCGAGTCGGCGATGAACTCCCTCACGTGGGCCAGGACTTGGGCACGGTCGGTGCCGGGTATGCCGACGGCCACGTGGACGCTGAAGCCGTCGAGGAGGGCCCGCAGCCGCGCGGCGTAGCGGTCCGGGTCGACGGAACGGAACTCGCCCCGCGAGATGCCCTCGGCGAGCAGGGCGACGAGGTCGCGGTGCCAGGCGCCCTCGATCGCGGCCTGCCGGGCTCGGGCGTCCTCGTCGGCGTTCTGCGAGCGGTTCCAGACCTCCAGCCACAGCGTCCAGTGGGGGTCGCGGTGGCCGTCGGGGACGTACAGGTCCACGTACGCGTCGAGCCGCTCGCGGGCGGCGCCGGGCCGGGACAGCAGCGCGCTCCGCTCGGCACCGAGCCGGCCCTCGCTCCATTCCAGGGTCCGCAGCAGCAGCTCGTCCTTGGTGCGGAAGTAGTAGAGCAGATGCCCGCTGCTCATCCCGACCTCACGGCCGAGCCCGGCCATGGTCAGCCCGTCGAGCCCGTGCTCGGCGATCGTCGCCATCGCCGCGGCGAGCACCTCCTCACGGGGAGGAGCGGTGTTGCGGCGTCGGGGGCCCGGGGGAACGTTCACCCGTACGTTCTACCCGATCCCCCGGCCACCCGGGGTGGGGCCCCCGTCCGGACCGGTGGGCCCCCGTCCCGGGGCGACGCGGGCAGCGGTCAGACCTTCGGCTGCTGCTGGGTGATGCAGTGGATGCCCCCGCCGCTCGCGAAGATCGTGCGGGCGTCGACCAGGGTCACCGTGCGCTCCGGGAAGAGGCGGCGGAAGATGCCCGCCGCGATCTCGTCGTGGGGGTCGTCGAAGGAGCACAGCACCACTCCGCCGTTGCACAGGTAGTGGTTGATGTAGGAGTAGTCGACCCACTCCCCGTCCTCGTCCTCGAGAACGGTCGGCGCCGGGATCTCCACGACCTCCAGCGTGCGGCCGCGGGCGTCGGTGCTGCCGCGCAGGATCTCCGCGTAGGTCCTCGAACGCTCGTGGTCCGGGTGGGCCGGGTCCTGCTGGCTGTGGACGAGGACCACACCCGGCCGGGCGAACGCCGCGACGATGTCGACGTGGCCCTGCGTGCCGTACATGCCGTAGTCGCCGGCCAGACCGTGCGGCAGCCAGATCGCCTTGGTGGTGCCGAGCCTGGCGTGGATCTCCGCCTCGACCTGCTCGCGCGTCCAGTCGGGATTGCGCCCGGCCCCGAGCTGGACGGTGTCGGTCAGCAGGACGGTGCCCTCGCCGTCGACGTGGATCGCGCCGCCCTCGTTGACGAGCGGCGAGGAGAGGACGGGAGCGTCCGCCAGGTCGGCCACATGGCGGGCGATCTTGGAGTCGTGCTCCCAGCGCGCCCAGTCCTGGGCGCCCCAGCCGTTGAACACCCAGTCGACGGCGGCGAGGCCGCCCTCGCCGTCGGTGACGAAGGTCGGGCCGATGTCGCGCATCCACGCGTCGTCCAGCTCGCGCTCCACGATCTCGACGTCCGCGCCGAGCAGTTCGCGGGCGCCCTCGGTCTCTCCCGGGCCCACCACCATGGTGACCGGCTCGAAGCGGCGTACGGCACGGGCCACCTCGGCCCAGGCGGCGCGGGCCCCGGCGAGTTCCCCGTCGTCGGTGAAGGTCGGGTTGGGGCCGGGCCAGGCCATCCAGGTGCGCTCGTGCGGGGCCCACTCGGGCGGCATGCGGAACGTCATCACAGGTCCTTGTGGAGAGGGTTCGGAGCGGAGATCGGGGACTCGGGCGGGCTCAGAGGAAGTACAGCCGGTTGAGCGACATCGACTCGACCGGATCGGAGCGCAGGGGATCGCCGTCGAGCGTGACGAGTCCGCTGTGCGCGTCCACGGCCACGTCACCGACGCGGGAGTTGAGGCGCAGGTCCCGCGGGCCGATGCCGCGGGTGCCGCGCACCCCGACGCGTCGCCTGCGGGTGGGCAGGGTGTCGCCGCCGAGTGCCGCCGCGGCCTGGGACACGAACGCCACGGAGATCTCGGAGGGAGTCGCGCCGTGGGCACCGAACTGCGGCCCGAGGACGAGCGGTTCGCAGGTGTCGGTCGCGGCGTTCGGGTCGCCGGTCACCCCGTACGCCGGGAAGCCCGCCTTCAGCACCAGCTGCGGCTTCGCGCCGAAGAACTGCGGCTTCCACAGCACGATGTCGGCGAGCTTGCCCGTCTCGATCGAGCCGATCTCGTGCGCCAGGCCGTGGGCGATCGCGGGGTTGACGGTCAGCTTGGCCATGTAGCGCAGGACGCGCGCGTTGTCGTCGTGCGCGCCGTCGCCCTCCATGGGGCCCAGCTCGGCCTTCATCTTCCCGGCCATGGCGAAGGTGCGCCGCACGGTCTCGCCCGCACGGCCCATGCCCTGGGCGTCGGACGAGGTGATGCCGATCGCCCCGAGGTCGTGCAGCACGTCCTCGGCCCCCATCGTCCCGGCACGGATCCGGTCCCGGGCCATGGCCGCGTCGCCGGGGAGGTCGGTCTTGAGGTCGTGTACGGAGACGATCATCCCGTAGTGCTCGGCGACCGCGTCCCGCCCGAAGGGCAGTGTGGGGTTGGTGGAGGAGCCGATGACGTTCGGCACGCCCGCCATCCTGAGCACGTTCGGCACGTGTCCCCCGCCGCAGCCCTCGATGTGGAAGGCGTGGACGGTCCGGCCGTCCAGGACCTTCAGCGTGTCGTCCACGGAGAGGCATTCGTTGAGGCCGTCGCTGTGCAGGGCGACCTGGACGTCGTACTCCTCGGCCACCCGCAGGGCGGTGTCGAGCGCGCGGGTGTGGGCGCCCATGTCCTCGTGGACCTTGAAGCCGGACGCGCCGCCCTCGGCGAGCGCCTCGACGAGCGGGGCCTCGTCGGATGACGAACCGCGGGCGAGGAAGCCGATGTTGACGGGCCAGGCGTCGAAGGCCCCGAAGGCGTGCTTGAGCGCCCACGGGGAGTTGACGCCGACGCCCCAGACCGGGCCGAACTCCTGCCCGATGATCGTCGTGACGCCGGAGGCGAGCGACGCCTCCATCACCCGCGGCGAGAGCAGATGGACATGCGTGTCCACGGCCCCGGCGGTGGCGATGAGCCCTTCGCCGGACACGATCGTCGTACCGGTGCCGACGACGACGTCCACGCCGTCGAGGGTGTCCGGGTTCCCGGCACGGCCGATGCCGGCGATACGCCCCTCGCGGATGCCGATGGAGACCTTGCGGATGCCCTGGACGGCGTCGATGACGAGCACGTTGCTGATGACCACGTCGCAGGTGTCACGGACGGCGGCCGCCTTGAGGTGCAGTCCGTCACGGGCGGTCTTGCCGAAGCCCGCGAGGAACTCGTCCCCGGCCTTCTGCGAGTCGGACTCGACACGGACGACCAGGCCGGAGTCACCGAGAACCACCCGGTCCCCGGCGCGCGGGCCGTGCACGCTCGCGTACTCGTGCGGGTCGATGCCGCTCACCTGTCCTCCTCCTGCCGGCAGGGCGCCTGCTGTCGGGCCCGCGGTGCGGGGTGCTGATCGTCGGGGTCACGGGGGCCGGAACGCTGCGGAGCCGGCTCCTCCCGGTCCGCGCCACGCGGACCGGTCTCCTGCGGTCCGCTCTCCTGCGGCCCGGGGGCGCCGAGGTAGCCGCAGGCGGCCGCCCGGCGGAGGGCCTCCGCCTTCGCTCCGGGCGCGTCCAGTGGCCCGTCGACCAGGCCCGCGAAGCCGATGGCGACGCGGCCGCCGCCGATCGGCACGAGTCCGACCTCGGCCTCCTCGCCCGGGCCGAAGCGGACGGACGAGCCGGCGGGGACGCAGAGCCGCATGCCGTAGGCCGCGGACCGGTCGAAGTCGAGCCGCGGATTGGCCTCGAGGAAGTGGAAGTGGGAGGTGACGCTGACCGGTACGGCCGCGGTGTTGCGCACCGTGAGCCGCACCGCGGGCTCCGGCTCGGGGTCCGCGGGTCCGGGCAGCACGGCGCCGGGTGCCGCGTCGCCGAGACTGCCGCCGCCGATGGGGCCGGAGACGACCGCGAGCCGGGAGCCGTCGTCGAAGACGGCCTCGACATGGACCTCGGTGACGACGTCGGCGACGCCGGGGAGAACGTCCTCGGGGCCCAGCACGGAACGGGCCGCCTCGATGGCCTCGGCGAGCCGGCGGCCGTCCCGGGCCGCCTCGCAGACCGTGTCGGCGATCAGCGCGGTCGCCTCGGGGACATTGAGCTTGAGCCCTCGGGCACGCCGCGCCCGGGCCAGTTCGGCCGCGCCGAACAGCAGCAGCCGGTCCCGCTCGGTCGGGGTCAGTCGCACGTCACCACGCCTCCCTGGAGGACCGCCGGGCCCTCCCGCTGGATGCATCACTCCGGAATCCCCACGTCCGATTCCGGATGTTTGAACGACACTCTAACCGTGACTTCCGTTGACCGGAAGCATTGACGCCGAAGCGGGGCTCGGTCCACATTGAGCAGCACTCAAATGACGCCCGACGGAGCAGGAGCGCCCGATGCCGATCGAACAGCGCGGAGTCGACACCATCCCCGAAGCGGAGCGGACGAGCGGCCCGCGCGATGTGCTGGCGATCCTGCTGGGCTCCAACCTCTGCCTCGGCGTGATCGTCTTCGGCTGGCTGCCGGTCTCCTTCGGCCTGGGCCTCTGGGGCGCGGTCACCTCGGTGGTCGCGGGCACCGTCGCCGGAGTGGCGGTGACGGCACCGCTCGCGCTCGTCTCGCTGCGCACGGCGACCAATCTGTCCACGTCCAGCGGGGCGTTCTTCGGCGTGCGCGGGCGGCTGATCGGCTCGGTCGTCGGACTGCTGCTCTCCCTCGGCTACACCGCTCTGACGCTGTGGATCGGCGGCGACGTCATGACCGGCGCCCTGGCGCGGATGCTGGACCTGCCGGCCGGGGACACCACCCACGCCCTGGTCTACGGGCTGCTGGCCGCGCTCACCGTGGTCGGCGCCGTCCACGGCTACCGCCTGCTGCTGCGGTTGAGCAGGGTCCTGGCCGTCGGCATGATCGCGCTCCTCGCCCTGGGGCTCGTGGCCTATGCGCCGGCCCTGACCACCGCGGCGCCTGCGGACGCCCCTTGGCTGCTGGGCTCCTTCTGGCCCACCTGGGCCCTGTCCGCCGTGGCCGCGGGGCTCAGCGGACCGATCGCGTTCATCACGCTCCTCGGTGACTACACCCGCTACATCTCGCCCGCGCGGCACAGCCCCCGGGCCGTGCTGAACGCCACCTGTCTGGGCCTGTTCGCCGGGCTGCTGATCCCGCAGCTGTTCGGCACCTTCACCGCGCTGGCGGCCCGGGCCTCGCTCGACTACGCGGGCCCCCTGGTCGAGGCCGCCCCCGCCTGGTACGTCCTGCCGCTGCTGCTGGCCGCCGCGGCCGGCTCGGTCGGCAACGCGGGGCTGATGCTCTACTCGATGGGCCTCGACCTGGACGCGATCGTGCCCCGGGCCAGCCGTACGACGGCCACCGTGGTCGTCGCCGTCGTGGCCACGGCCTTCGTCTTCCTCGGGCACTTCGCCTGGGACGCGCGGTCGGCGATGACCTCCTTCGTGCTGCTGCTCACCGCGATCGGCACGCCCTGGGCGGTGATCACCCTCATGGGCCATCGGCGCTGCCGCGGCAGGTACGACGCCGACGCCCTCCAGGTCCACAACCGGCGCACCCGGGGCGGCGCCTACTGGTTCCGTGCCGGCTGGGAGCCCCGGGCGACGGCCGCCTGGGCAGTCGGCGCGACCGTCGGGCTCCTCGCCGTGTCGACCCCGTTCCACGAAGGCCCGCTGCTCGGCCTGACCGCGGGCGTGGACTGCAGCTTCGTACTGTCGGGCCTCGTGGGCGGTCTGGTGTACGCGGCGATCCGGCCCCGGAAGGGGCCGAACGACACCGACGGGACGGCCGACGGCGTCGCGGTCCGGGCCGAGCGGGCGGCGGCCGCGGCGCCCTGAGGGGCCTGGGGACCCGGCGACCGGCGCGGGCCCAGCCGCGCACGGCGCGGAGCCGGAGCGGTGCGCCTCGTGCCTCCCTGCACGACCGGGAAGGTCGACCGGACCGGTTCCCGGTCACGTGACGGGCATCCCACCGCCGGAAGACGTGACCGCGCGGCCCCGTACGGGGCCGCGCGGTTCACACGCCGGACGGAACCGGGTGGTCCCCTGCGCCCGAGCGGGCGGGCGGGTCAGCCGAGGTCGTGCATCCAGCCGTGCTTGTCCTCGGCCCTGCCGGTCTGGATGTCCAGGAGCGCCTTGCGCAGCTCCATGGTGACCTTGCCCGGCTCACCGTTCGACTGGGTCCACTCACCGCCGGTGGACTTGACCGTGCCGACGGGGGTGATGACGGCGGCGGTGCCGCACGCGAACACCTCGGTGAGGGTGCCGTTCTCGGTGTCGCGCTTCCACTGGTCGGTGGTGATCCTGCCCTCCTCGGACTCGTAGCCGAGGTCGCGGGCCAGCGCGAGCAGCGAGTCACGGGTGATGCCGGCGAGCAGCGATCCCGTGAGCTCGGGCGTGACGATCCGGTCCCCGTACACGAAGTACAGGTTCATCCCGCCCATCTCCTCGACGGTCCTGTGCTCCAGGGCGTCGAGCCACACGACCTGGTCGCAGCCCTTGGCGGCCGCCTCGGCCTGCGCGAGGAGGGAGGCGGCGTAGTTGCCGCCGGTCTTGGCGAAGCCCATGCCGCCGGGGACGGCGCGGACGTAGTTCTCCGACAGCCAGACGGAGACGGGCTTGACGCCCCCCGGGAAGTACGGGCCGGCCGGCGAGGCGATGACGATGAACAGGTACTCGTTGGCCGGACGGACCCCCAGGCCGACCTCGTTGGCGAACATGAACGGACGCAGGTAGAGGGACGCCTCGCCACCGTGCTGCGGCACCCATGCCTTGTCCTGCTGGACCAGGGCGTCACAGGCCTCGATGAACGTCTCGACCGGCAGCTCCGGCATGGCCAGGCGGCGGGCCGAGAGCTGGAAGCGGCGGGCGTTCGCGTCGGGCCGGAAGGTGGCGACCGAACCGTCGGGCCTGCGGTAGGCCTTCAGCCCCTCGAAGATCTCCTGCGCGTAGTGCAGGGTCATGTTGGCCGGGTCGATCGACAGCGGGGCGTACGGCGTCAGCTGGGCGTCGTGCCAGCCGCGGCCCTCCGTCCACTTGATCGTCACCATGTGATCGGTGAAGTGGCGGCCGAATCCCGGGTTGGCCAGGATCGCCTCGCGCTCCGCGTCGGACAGGGGGGTCGAGGAGGGCTTGAGCTCGATCGAGGGCGTCGTCATGTCTGCGTGTCCTTCACCGTTTGTTTGTGACGGACCGCGCTCACGTCTGTACGTCTGTTCGCCCTGCGTACGGCTGTACTAGGACGTCCGAGCTTCCCCGCATGATGCGGCCCCACGTTCGATTATCGCAGTGCGCGGGGGCCGGAGGGGAACAGCGTGGGCTGCGGCCCATGGCTTGATGGTGGCACCCGGAGGCCGCAGAGGAGAAGCCGCCGGGTGCGTGTGCGACCCGGCGGCTTCGAGGTTTCGAGAGTCGACGGGTCAGCCCGCTACTCGTACGGCGAGCGCGTCGCCGATCTCGTCGGTGGTGCGGGGGGTACCGTCCCGGTCCGCCAGGTCGGCGGCGACGGCGTCCTCGATACGGACGGCCGCGGCGTCGTGGCCGAGGTGCCGCAGGAGGAGGGCGACCGACAGGATCGTGGCCGTGGGGTCGGCCTTGCCGGTGCCGGCGATGTCGGGCGCGGAACCGTGGACGGGCTCGAACATCGACGGGAATTCACCCGCAGGGTTGATGTTCCCGGAGGCGGCCAGGCCGATACCGCCGGTCACGGCAGCGGCGAGGTCCGTGAGGATGTCACCGAAAAGGTTGTCGGTGACGATGACGTCGAATCGCTCCGGCTGGGTGACGAAGAAGATCGTCGCGGCGTCGACGTGCAGATAGTCGGTGGTGACCGCGGGGTACTCCTGGGCGACCTTGTCGAAGATCTTCTTCCACATGTGGCCCGCGTACACGAGGACGTTGTTCTTGTGAACCAGCGTCAGCTTCTTGCGGGGGCGGGCGTCGGCCCGCGCGAAAGCGTCCCGGACGACCCGCTCCACGCCGTACGCCGTGTTGACGCTCACCTCGGTGGCGACCTCCGCCGGCGTATCGGTGCGCAGGGAACCGCCGTTGCCCGTGTAGGGGCCCTCGGTGCCCTCGCGCACGACCACGAAGTCGATCTCCGGGCGGCCGGCCAGCGGGGTCGAGGTGTTCGGGAAGAGCTTCGAGGGACGCAGGTTGACGTAGTGGTCGAAGGCGAACCGCAGCTTGAGCAGCAGCCCCCGCTCCAGGACGCCGGACGGCACGGACGGGTCGCCGATCGCTCCGAGGAGGATCGCGTCGTGGTGCCGGAGGGAGTCGAGCTCCGCGTCCGGCAGGGTCTCGCCGGTGCGGTGCCAGCGCTTGGCGCCGAGGTCGTACTCCTTGGTCTCCAGCTTCACGTCCGGGGGAAGCACGGCCGAGAGGACCTTCAGGCCCTGGGCCACGACCTCCTGGCCGATGCCGTCACCGGGGATCACTGCGAGATTGAGGCTGCGAGACATATCGGCACCGTACTCCGCGTCCCACCGAATGACACTCGATGTCCATCATGCGGACGCGTCGCGTGTCCGTCCGCCGACACCCGGCACCGGCTCCCGCCCTCACGGTGGGCGGAGCCGGTACGGCCGCGGCACGCCGGGTCCACGCCCACGGCGGGCAATGCCCTCGCGGCTGGGGATGCGGGGGAGCACGGTGAGCCCCTTCGGGTTCGGTCAACGGGGCGCCGGAGCCAGGGGGCCGGCGCGGTGGGGCCGGTGACCCCCGGGCGTCACCGGCCGCTCGCACCGGTCAGTGGCCGGTCTCGCCTCCGTTGTCCCTGCGGTCGAGGGCGCGCTGCAGGGCCGCGGCGGCGTTCGCGGCGGCGCTCCTGCGGTCGGACTCGCTCACGCGGGGCGTGTGGCGGACGCGGCGACGGAGAAGGGTCTGCTCGGACATGGTCGACTCCTTGAGATCGGGAACGATCGAAGGCGCCGGAAGGGGCGGGGAGCGGGCCGCAGGGGTTGCCTGCCTCGGGGCACCGGCTCGGCCGCCATTCGCTGGATCGAGCGAGACGTTCGGCTCCTACAAAGCTAAGGGAGCCGGGCCACTCTGTCTCCACAATTAGTCGGACTTCCTACTATCTGAGACGCGATCTTGAAGACCCGCAGGTCGGAGCGGTGGCCCCGGCGGGAGTCCGAATGCCCCCGAGTGCGTCCGACGAGGCTTCAACTGGGCCGTCGGCGTCGGCGGATGACGCCTCAGAGCACGTCGCCGTCCCGCCAGTCGAAGAGCAGGGGGCTCGCCGCGGCGTCCGGGAAGCGGCACCCCGGGGCCCGGCGGAGAAAGGTGGAGTCCTCCTCGTCCGGGAGGGGGACGACGCCGCCGGGACTCAGGGCCTCGATCCGGCCGCGCCACCGTTGCCAGCCGCGGGAGCGGTACAGCTCCGCGCCGTCGTCGGAGGCCGAGAGCGCGCCGAGTTCGTACGCGCCGTCGATCACCTTCTCCAGCGCGCCCATCACCCGGCCGCCGAGGCCCTGGCGCCGGCGGTCGGCCCGAACGGCGACCGCCTCGACGTAGCCGACGCGGTACGAGCGTCCACCGTGCACCACGCGGCGCATGATGACGCTGCCGTGGGCGGCGAGGCCGTCCCGGTCACGGATGAAGGCGTGGACGCCGCCGAGCCCGTGGGACCAGTCCTCGTCGTCGAAGTCGCCGTCGAAGGCGGCGTCGAGCAGGGCGCGGATCTCCCCGAGGGCGGCTTCGGACAGCTGATGGGTGTGGGCCGTGCGGAGCGACCCGGTCGTGGTGTCCGTCATACGGGCAACTCTGTCAGGCACGGGCGGCCCGGCCCCTTCCGAGGACCGCGACGGCGTCGGGAATCCGCCACGTCCGGGGCGCAGTTGGGCACACCGCCCCTCGCGGGGCCGAGCGGCCCCGCCTCCGACCGGACCGCTCGGCCGGGGCGCCTGGCACCCCGGCCGATCCGGCCGTGCGCGACGGCCCGTACGCCGCCGCACCCGCAGCCGGCTGGACGTCGTGCGCGAGCCCGGGGCCGCCACCGCAGCGCTCCGGCGTCCGCCTCCGTAGCCGGCTCCCGGCCGCCCGGCCGTCGCGTCAGTACACGCTGACGCCGTACGCTGCGAGCGCTTCACGCACCGGCTGGTGGATCGCGGAGCCGTTCGTCCCGGTGCAGCCGCAGCTGCCCGAGTGGATGCCCAGCGCGACCACGGCACGCGGGAGACCAGGACACGGCGGTGCCCCCGGCCGGAGCGCCGGGGCACGCGGGAACGGGCACGGGGGACGCGGGGGTGTGAGCTCGGAAGCACGCGAGCGCGGGGGAAGGCCGGCGGAACCCGTTCCCCGGCCGGGGCCGGGGGCTTCGGCCCGAGGACCGTCCGCGGCGGGGGCCCGGGGCGGAACGGCTAGCGCGAGGTCGCCTTCTCCAGCTGGTGCGCGACCCGCCCCACCCAGTCGGTGAACTCCTCGCGGCGGTGCGCCCCGCCACCGCACAACGCGGCGACCTGCGGATCCGTGATCCTGTCCGGTCCCGCCGCCTCCAGCAGGCGGTGCAGCTCCTTCGTCACGGAAGCGAGTCGCTGCGCGTCGGGATGCTCGATGGCGTCGACCCCGTGGCCGGGGCCGAGGGTGGTGGAACCAGGCATGGCGTGCCTCCTCGCGCGGGCCCCCTCCCCAGCAGCCTAAGCCCGCCTCCGGCCGGGCGCCGGACGTGAGCCGCCCCCGGCCGGTCTGTGGGGGACCGGCGGGGGGCGGTGTTCACGGAGCCGGGCCGTGCGGCCCGGCGGGGGGCGTCAGCCCATGTGCGGGTAGCCGTACTCGGTCGGCGGAACCAGCGTCTCCTTGATCGCGCGGGTCAGGGTCCAGCGCATCAGGTTCTGCGGGGCACCCGCCTTGTCGTTGGTGCCGGAGGCACGGCCGCCGCCGAAGGGCTGCTGGCCGACCACGGCACCGGTCGACTTGTCGTTGATGTAGAAGTTGCCCGCGGCGTAGCGGAGCTTGTCCATCGTGTACGCGGTCGCCGCACGGTCACCGGAGATGACCGAGCCGGTCAGCGCGTACGCCGACACCGACTCCATCTGCTCCAGCATCTCCTCGTACTTGTCGTCCTCGTAGACGTGCACGGCGAGGAACGGGCCGAAGTACTCGGTCGTGAAGACCTCGTTCGAAGGGTCCGTGCACTCGACGACCGTCGGGCGCACGAAGTAGCCGACGGAGTCGTCGTACGTACCGCCGGCGACGATCGTGCAGGTCGGGTCCTCCTTCGCGCGGTCGATCGCGGCCTTGTTCTTGGCGAAGGCGCGCTCGTCGATGACGGCGCCGATGAAGTTCGTCAGGTCGGTGACGTCACCCATCCTGATGCCGTCGACCTCGGCGGCGAACTCCTCCTTGAAGCCCGAGTTCCAGATGGAGGCCGGGATGTACGCGCGCGAGGACGCGGAGCACTTCTGGCCCTGGAACTCGAAGGACCCGCGGGTCAGCGCGGTCTTCAGGATCGCGCGGTCGGCGCTCGGGTGCGCGACGACGAAGTCCTTGCCGCCCGTCTCGCCGACGATGCGCGGGTAGGAGCGGTACTTCTCGATGTTGTTGCCGACCGTCTTCCACAGGTGCTGGAAGGTCTTGGTCGAGCCGGTGAAGTGGATACCGGCCAGGTCGGGGTGGTTCAGCGCGACCTCGGAGACGGCGATGCCGTCGCCCGTGACCAGGTTGATGACGCCCTTGGGCAGACCGGCCTCCTCCAGCAGCTCCATGAGCAGCACGGCGGCGTGGGTCTGGGTGGGGGACGGCTTCCAGACCACCACGTTGCCCATCAGGGCCGGGGCGGTGGGCAGGTTGCCGGCGATGGCCGTGAAGTTGAACGGCGTGATCGCGTAGACGAAGCCCTCCAGCGGGCGGTGGTCCAGCCGGTTCCAGACGCCCGGGGAGTTGGCCGGCGGCTGCTCGGCCAGGATCTGGCGGGCGTAGGCGACGTTGAACCGCCAGAAGTCGATGAGCTCGCAGGGCGTGTCGATCTCGGCCTGCTGCGCCGTCTTCGACTGGCCCAGCATCGTCGAGGCGGCCAGGGTCTCGCGCCAGGGGCCGGACAGCAGCTCGGCGGCGCGCAGGATGATCGCGGCGCGGTCGTCGAACGACATCGCGCGCCACGCCGGGGCGGCGGCGAGGGCCGCGTCGATCGCGTCCTGGGCGTCCTGCTGGGTCGCACCCCGGAAGGTGCCGATGACGGCCTGGTGGTTGTGCGGCTGGACGACCTTGAACTCCTCGCCGCCACCCATGCGCTTCTCACCGTTGATGGTCATCGGGAGGTCGATGGGGTTCTCGGCCAGCTCCTTGAGCTTGGCCTCCAGCCGGGCGCGCTCGGCCGATCCGGGCGCGTAGCCGTGCACCGGCTCGTTGACGGGGGTGGGGACCTGGGTCACAGCGTCCATGAGTTCCGTAACTCCTTGGTGAGAGAGGTGGGAGGGCTCAGTCCTGGGGCCCTGTGGTCAGTTCTTGGTGATCATCGACCGCACGAAGAACAGCAGGTTGGCCGGCTTCTCGGCGAGACGGCGCATGAAGTAGCCGTACCAGTCGGTCCCGTACGCCGTGTACACCCGCATCCGGTGGCCCTCGGCCGCCAGCCGCAGGTGCTCGTCGCTCCGGATCCCGTACAGCATCTGGAACTCGTACTCGTCCAGTTTGCGCCCGGCGCGGCGCGCGAGCTCCTGGCTGACGGAGATCAGTCGCGGGTCGTGGGACCCGATCATCGGGTAGCCCTCGCCCTCCATCAGGATCTTCAGGATGCGGACGTACGCCTTGTCGATCTCGGCCTTGTCCTGGTGGGCGACGGAGGCGGGCTCCTTGTACGCGCCCTTCACGATACGCACGCGGCTGCCGTCGGCGGCGAGGCGGCGGGCGTCCTCCTCGGTGCGGAAGAGGTAGGCCTGGATCACGCAGCCGGTCTGCGGGAAGTCCTTCCTCAGCTCCTGGTGGATGGCGAACATCGAGTCCAGGGTGGTGTGGTCCTCGGCGTCCAGGGTGACCGTGGTGCCGATCGCGGCAGCGGCCTCGACGACCGGGCGGACGTTCTCGAGGGCCAGCTCGTGACCGCCCTCGAGGGACTGGCCGAACATGGACAGCTTGACCGACATCTCGGCCCTGGTGCCCAGGTCCAGGGGCTCGAGGTGCTCGATGAGCCGCAGATAGGCGTCGCGCGCGGCGGTGGCCTGCTCACGGGTGGTGATGTCCTCGCCCACCACGTCCAGCGTGACCTCGAGGCCCCTGCCCGTGAGATCGGCGACGATCGGGATGACCTGGTCGACCGTCTCACCGGGGATGAAGCGGTCGACGACCGGCTTCGTCATCGGCGCGGCCGAGACGAGACGACGCATCCTGTCGCTGCGCGACGCGGCGAGGATCACGGGACCCAGCACGGGGCACCTCCACGGAACACGGGTAGCAGGGGGCCGGAACCGACTGCGCGGTGTACGGCACGGATAACCACCGTGAAACCTAAATATCGCTCCGGAGGCGGGCCATCGACAGCTGTCACGCATCCAGCCGCGCCTCTTCAGACATTTGTCTGAAGAGGTGTCCGTCCGATGGGAGAATGTCCGGGTGAAGGGCGATTACCAGGAACTGGTGGACGAGATATCGGGACTGCTGGGCGTCCCGGCGACCCTGGAGAACCGGGATTTCGAACTGATCGCCTTCGGCGCGCACGACAGCGACGACGACAGCGCCATGGACCCGGTGCGCACCCGCTCGATCCTCACCAGGAAGTCCACCCCCGCGGTGCGGTCCTGGTTCGAGGGCTTCGGGATCACCCGGGCGACCGGTCCCGTGCGGATCCCCGCGGCACCCGAGGCCGGTGTCTTCCGGGACCGGATCTGTCTGCCCGTCCGCCATCGCGGGATCGTCCTCGGCTACGTGTGGCTGCTCGACGCCCGGCCCGGGCCGACGGCCGCACAGCTGGCCTCGGCCATGCAGGTGACCGACCGGATCGGGGCCCTGCTCGCCGACGAGGAACGGGCGGGCACGGATCTCTCCCGGGAGTTCCGCGCCGTGCTCACCGCCGAGCGCGGCTGGCAGTACGACATGGCCCTCGCGGCGCTCCGCACGGCGCTCGGACCGGCCGCCGAGGGGCTGCACACGGTGGTGTGCGTGGCGCCGTGGTCCTCCGGGGACGCCCCGTCGGCCCGGGCCGTCGTCGGGGCGTCGGCCCTGTGCACGGTGCCCTGGCCCTGGCCGGCCGGGGCCGCCGCACGGCGCCCGCCGGACGCCCCGGCGCCGCACGCGGGCACGGGCGCCCCCGCCCGCCCCGGCGAGCGGGGCCACGGCCCCACGGCCTCGCCCGGCAGGACCAGGAAGAGCGGTCGCGGCGCACCCGCACCGGACGAGGACCCTCGTACCGTCGCGGGTACGGCCGACGGGTACGACGCGGACGGGCACGCCCTCGCCGTGCTGGTGCGGCTGCGCGCCGCCGACGTGCTCGCGCCCGCGCGCACCGCTGCCGGGCGGCTCGCGGACGCCGCCGGATCCGGTGCGGCGGGCATCGCCCTCCCCCGCCGGGGCACGGGCGACCTCGCGGTCTCCTGGCGGGAGGCCGCCTCCGCGGCCCGCGCCGTCCTCGCCGAGCCCGGGCTCGGTCCGGTCGCCGACTGGGCCTCGATCGGCCCGTACCGGATGCTGACCGCGCTCTCCCCGGGCCTCTCCCCCGACCCCTCGACGGCGATCCTGCTCGCGCCGGCGCACGCCGAACTCGCCCGTACCGCCGAGGTGTTCCTCGACTGCGCCGGTCAGGCGGGCCGTGCGGCCTCCGCCCTGGGCATCCACCGCCAGACCCTCTACTACCGCCTCTCCCGGGTGGAGCGGCTCACCGGGCTTGATCTCGACGAGGGCGAGGACCGCCTGCTGCTGCACATGGCGCTGAAGGCCGCCCGGCTGTGACCCGGGGCCGCGGAGAGCGGGGCCATGGCCAGGGGACTGCTCCCCGTCAGGACTCTGACCTGCAGAAACGCTCCTCCCGGAGGGTCGCGTCCCCCTTCGGGTGAACGGTGCATGGCGGTGATCGGGGCAGGGCAGCTTGATCGCGTCCTCCCGTCGCCCAGGGACGGGTTCCTCCACCGCACTCCGGGAATCGCCATGCTCCGCAGGATCGTCCTGTCCGCAGCCGCGCTCGCCGTCCTCTCCCCCGCGCTGCTCCCCGCCCCGGCCGGCGCGGCCCCCGTCGCTCCCGCCGCCCCCGGCCAGGTCTGCTTCTGGACCGGGGCCGGACAGCACGGCAACGGGTGGTGCTACAGCCCACCGGGCTACCGGGACGTCCCGGCCTTCCTGCACGACAAGGCCGCGTCGTTCCGCTCCGACGTCAACCGCGACCTGTACGCGATCGACTGGGCCCGCGGCACCTGCTACGCCCGGCTGATCCGCGCCTACGACCACAGCGACAACTGGTCCTGGGGATCGCGGATCGACGGCGTCGCCGACACCGACCAGGGCTGCGAGGCCGGCTGAGCCGTGCGTGCCCTGCGAACCGCGTGCACCGCCGTCGCGGCCCTCGTTCTTGCGGGCTGCGCCGCCGAGTCGTCCCCGCCGGCCGCCCGCCCACCGGCGACGGAGCGGGAACAGGACGCCCTCGTCCGATACGCCCAGCGGGTCCTCGTCGACCGCTGTCTGGCCGGGCAGGGCCTCGACGCGGCGAGGAAACCCTCGTCACGAGAGGAGGGCCGACGGCTCCAGAGCGCGCTCTTCGGCGCCGGTCCCACGGAACTGTCCCTCATCCTGCCCACCGGTCACACCGTTCGCGCCCACACCGACGGATGTCTGGCCGCGGCCCGGCACGCTCTCTACGGCGACCAGCGCACCTGGTTCCGCGCGGAGGTGACCGTCAACAACCTGAGCGCCGAGGCCGCGGCGCGGATGCGGGCCGACCCGGCCCACCGCGCGGTCCACGTCCGGTACACCCGCTGTCTGGACTCGGCTTCCCGAACGCCCGCCACGGAACGGTCCGTTGAAGGACGGTGCGCCCGTGAGAGCGGGCTCGCCGCCACGGAGGCCCGGCTGCGACCCGTCCGGCTCGCCGAGGTCCGCTCCCTGCGGCGCGGCCAACTGACCACCTACACGCGGCTGCGCACCCGCGCACTGCACCGCGCGGCGGAAATCTCCGCCGCGCACGACCAAGGGTTCACCCCAGAGAAAGGTTCCGCATCGCCATGACCGTGAAGCGCACCCTCGCCACCGCGGCGACCGCCGTCCTCCTGCTGACCGGCGGACTCGCCGCGGCCGCCGCACCGGCCGGCGCCGCCGAATGCCCGAGCGGCGAGTTCTGCGCCTGGGAGAACGCCGACTTCACCGGCCAGCGCGCCAACTGGTCGGGGGACGACCACTGGTGGGAGAGCTGGATCGCGGACGAGGACTCGTCGTGGGCGAACCACGGCATCTCCGGCCCGGGCATCAAGGACCACGTCAAGGTGTACTCGAGTGCCAACCTGGGCGGGCACATGACGATCTGTCTGGCACCGGGCCAGGAGGTCAACTACAACGGCGCCGCCAACGACGACGGTGACTCGCACACCTGGGCGATGGGCTGCTGACCCACCACCCGGCGGTGTGCCCCCCGCGCCCGGGCGCGGGGGGCACCCGGCTGCCCGAACGGGATCCGGCACCACGCGCACCCGTCCCCGGACACCCGGGGCGGGCGTTCGGGGACGGGTGCGGGATGCGTACGGAGCGGGCCTCAGTCGGTCAGGTTCACCGAACGGGCCGACGTGGCGCCGATCTCCTCGGCGATCTCGTTCAGCACGTTCTGCGGCACGGTGTCGTCGACGGTGAGCACGACCAGCGCCTCGCCGCCCTCCTCCTGACGCGAGACCTGCATACCGGCGATGTTGAGTCCGGCCTCGCCCAGGATGCGGCCGACGGTGCCGACGACACCCGGGCGGTCCTCGTAACGCGCGACGACCATGTGGTCGGCCAGCGCCAGGTCGATGTCGTAGTCGCCGACGGCGACGATCTTCTGCAGGTGCTTGGGCCCGGCCAGGGTGCCGGAGACGGCGATCTCCTCACCGCCCGACAGCGTGCCGCGGACCGTCACCACGTTGCGGTGGTCCGGGGACTCCGAGCTGGTGGTGAGCCGGACCTCGACGCCGCGCTCCTGCGCGAACAGCGGGGCGTTCACGTACGACACGGTCTCGTCGATGACGTCCTCGAACACGCCCTTCAGCGCGGAGAGTTCGAGCACCTTCACATCGTGCTGGGTGATCTCGCCGTACACCTCGACGTCGAGCCGGACCGCGACCTCGCCCGCCAGCGCGGTGAAGATCCGGCCGAGCTTCTCGGCGAGCGGCAGACCCGGGCGGACGTCCTCGGCGATGACGCCGCCCTGGACGTTGACCGCGTCCGGCACCAGCTCACCTGCGAGCGCGAGTCGGACGGACTTGGCGACCGCGATACCGGCCTTCTCCTGGGCCTCGTCCGTGGACGCGCCGAGGTGCGGGGTGCAGACGACCTGGTCGAACTGGAAGAGCGGGGAGTCCGTGCACGGCTCCTTCGCGTACACGTCGAGACCCGCGCCCGCGACCCGGCCCTCCTTGAGCGCGCTGGCCAGTGCCTCCTCGTCGACGATCCCGCCGCGCGCGGCGTTCACGATGCGGACGGTCGGCTTCACCCTGTGCAGCGCCTCGTCGCCGATGAGGCCGATGGTCTCGGGCGTCTTGGGGAGGTGGACGGTGATGAAGTCGGCGACCTCGAGCAGCTCGTCCAGCGAGAGCAGCTTGACGCCCATCTGCGCGGCACGCGCGGGCTGCACGTAGGGGTCGTAGGCGACGATCTTCATGCCGAAGGCGGACATCCGCTGGGCCACCAGCACCCCGATGCGGCCGAGACCGACGACGCCGAGGATCTTCTCGCTGAGCTCCACGCCCGTGTACTTCGAGCGCTTCCACTCGCCGTTCTTCAGCGCGGTGTTGGCCTGCGGGATGTTGCGTGCGGTGGCGACGATCAGACCGCAGGCGAGCTCGGCGGCGGTCACGATGTTGGACGTCGGCGCGTTGACGACCATGACACCGGCCTTGGTGGCCGCGGAGACGTCCACGTTGTCGAGACCGACACCGGCGCGGGCGACGACCTTGAGCTTCCTTGCGGCGGCGACCGCCTCCGCGTCGACCTTGGTCGCGGACCGCACCAGGACGGCGTCGACGTCGGCGATGGCGGGGATCAGCTCGGCGCGGTCCGCGCCGTTGCAGTGCCGGATCTCGAAGTCCGGACCGAGCGCGTCCACGGTGGCGGGCGACAGCTCTTCGGCAATGAGTACAACGGGTTTACGGGGCGCAGTGCTCACGTGAGTCCTCACTGGTCCAATGCGGACGGCCGTCCCGACGGCCGCTGGCGGTGGAGGGGCTAGCCGCGTGGAAGACGCACGACGCTGTGGGCCTGACCTGACGCGTATGTACTGACCACTCTAGTGGTGCGGCAGGGCGTCTTTTCCGCCTTGACGGAAGGATCACCCGTCCGGGTTGGACTTGCTGTCCAACGGCGGTCCCGGGATGCGGGCGAAGGGCACCGGGGACCGCTTCGGAGCCCTGTGACGACGTACGGCGGGCCCCGGAGGGCCCGCCGTACCGAGGCTCACGCCTCCTCGTTGTCCACCCAGCTCATGAGCTTGCGCAGCTCCTTGCCGGTGGTCTCCAGCAGGTGGTTCTCGTCCTGCTTCTTGTACTCGTTGTACTTCTTCAGACCGCCGTGGTACTCGTCCATCCAGTTCTTGGCGAAGGTGCCGTCCTGGATCTCGCCGAGGACCTTCTTCATCTCGGCCTTGGTCTGGTCCGTGATGATGCGCGGGCCGGTCACGTAGTCGCCCCACTCGGCGGTCTCGGAGACGGACCAGCGCATCTTCTCCAGGCCGCCCTCGTACATGAGGTCCACGATCAGCTTCAGCTCGTGGAGGCACTCGAAGTACGCGATCTCCGGCTGGTAGCCCGCCTCGACGAGGGTCTCGAAGCCCGCCTTGACCAGCGCGGCGGTGCCGCCGCAGAGCACGGCCTGCTCACCGAACAGGTCGGTCTCGGTCTCCTCGGTGAAGGTGGTCTTGATGACGCCGGCGCGGGTGCCGCCGATGCCCTTGGCGTACGAGAGCGCCAGCGCGAAGGCGTTGCCGGTCGCGTCCTGCTCGACACCGGCGATGCACGGAACGCCGCGGCCCTCCTCGTACTGGCGGCGCACCAGGTGGCCGGGGCCCTTGGGGGCGACGAGAGCGACGTCCACGCCCGCCGGGGGCTTGATGAAGCCGTAGCGGATGTTGAGGCCGTGGCCGAAGAAGAGCGCGTCGCCGTCCTTCAGGTTGTCCTTGACGGACTCCTCGTACACCTGGGCCTGGATCGGGTCCGGGACCAGGATCATGATGACGTCGGCCTCGGCGGCGGCCTCCGACGGCGTCACCACGCGCAGGCCCTGCTCCTCGGCCTTGGCCTTGGACTTGGACCCCTCGTGCAGACCGACGCGGACGTCCACACCGGAGTCACGGAGCGACAGCGCGTGGGCGTGGCCCTGGCTGCCGTAGCCGATGACCGCGACCTTGCGGCCCTGGATGATGGACAGGTCGGCGTCGTCGTCGTAGAACAGCTCGGCCACTGGGTTTCTCCTTGGGTGTTCCGGTGTTGCGTCCCACCGTACGGCGGGGAGCGGTGAGGGGGTCTGTGGGTCTCGCCATCCGGGCGGCCCGGCCGGATGCCGGCCGGGCCGCCCGGCTCAGGCGCTGCGCTCGAGCGCGCGCAGGCTGCGGTCCGTGATGGACCGGGCGCCGCGCCCTATGGCGATCGTGCCGGACTGGACGAGTTCCTTGATGCCGAACTGCTCCAGCATCTTGAGCATGGCCTCGAGCTTGTCACTCGAACCGGTGGCCTCGATCGTGACGGCCTCGGGCGAGACGTCCACGGTCTTGGCGCGGAACAGCTGGACGATCTCCACGATCTGGGAGCGGGTCTCGTTGTCCGCGCGGACCTTCACCAGGACGAGTTCGCGCTGGATCGCGGCGCTGGGCTCCAGCTCGACGATCTTGAGCACGTTGACCAGCTTGTTCAACTGCTTGGTCACCTGCTCCAGGGGCAGGTCCTCGACATTGACCACGATGGTGATCCGGGAGATGTCGGGGTGCTCGGTGACGCCGACGGCGAGCGAGTCGATGTTGAAGCCGCGGCGGGAGAAGAGGGCCGCGATCCTGGCGAGGATGCCGGGGGTGTTCTCCACCAGGACGGAGAGCGTGTGCTTGGACATGGTCGTCGTGTCTCTCTTCTTCGCTCAGTCGTCTTCGTTGTCGCCGAAGTCGGGGCGGACGCCTCGCGCGGCCATGACCTCGTCGTTGGAGGTGCCGGCGGCGACCATCGGCCACACCATGGCGTCCTCGTGGACGATGAAGTCGATCACCACGGGGCGGTCGTTGACGGCGTTGGCCTCGGCGATGACCTTGTCCAGCTCGGCCGGGTCCTCGCAGCGGAGGGCGACGCAGCCCATGGCCTCGGAGAGCTTCACGAAGTCCGGGATGCGGGTGCCCTTGCGGGGGGTCCGGCTGGCGCCGACCTGCGAGCCGATCGTGTGGTGGCCGGTCTCGTCGGAGTGCAGGACGGTGCTGGAGTAGCGCTCGTTGTAGAACAGGGTCTGCCACTGGCGGACCATGCCCAGCGCGCCGTTGTTGATGATCGCGACCTTGATCGGGATGCCGTTCAGCGCGCAGGTGACCAGCTCCTGGTTGGTCATCTGGAAACAGCCGTCGCCGTCGATCGCCCAGACGGCGCGGTCCGGCATCCCCGCCTTGGCGCCCATCGCGGCCGGGACGGCGTAGCCCATCGTCCCGGCGCCGCCGGAGTTCAGCCAGGTGGCCGGCTTCTCGTAGTCGATGAAGTGCGCGGCCCACATCTGGTGCTGGCCGACGCCGGCGGCGAAGATCGTGTTCTCCGGCGCGAGCTGGCCGATCCGCTGGATGACCTGCTGCGGCGAGAGACTGCCGTCCTCCGGCAGGTCGTAGCCGAGCGGGTAGGTCTCGCGCCAGCGGTTGAGGTCCTGCCACCAGGCGGTGTAGTCGCCGGTGTTGCCCTCGCTGTGCTCGGCCTGGACCGCCTGGACCAGATCGGCGATGACCTCGCGGGCGTCGCCCACGATCGGGACGTCCGCGGCCCGGTTCTTGCCGATCTCCGCCGGGTCGATGTCGGCGTGGACGATCTTGGCGAACGGGGCGAAGCTGTCCAGCTTTCCGGTGACACGGTCGTCGAAGCGGGCACCGAGGGCGACGATCAGGTCGGCCTTCTGCAGCGCGGTGACGGCGGTGACCGCACCGTGCATGCCCGGCATTCCCACGTGCAGCGGGTGGCTGTCGGGGAACGCGCCCAGCGCCATCAGGGTGGTGGTGACGGGGGCGCCCGTGAGCTCCGCGAGGACCTTCAGCTCGGCGGTGGCGCGGGCCTTGAGGACTCCTCCGCCGACGTACAGGACGGGGCGCTTCGCCTGGGTGATCAGCTTGGCGGCCTCACGGATCTGCTTCGCGTGCGGCTTGGTGACCGGCCGGTAGCCGGGCAGATCGGTCTGGGGCGGCCAGCTGAAGGTGGTCCGCGCCTGGAGGGCGTCCTTGGCGATGTCGACCAGGACCGGGCCGGGGCGGCCGGTGGAGGCGATGTGGAAGGCCTCGGCGATCGTCCGCGGGATGTCCTCGGCCTTGGTGACCAGGAAGTTGTGCTTGGTGATCGGCATCGTGATGCCGACGATGTCCGCCTCCTGGAAGGCGTCCGTGCCGATGGCCTTGCTGGCCACCTGGCCGGTGATCGCGACGAGCGGCACGGAGTCCATGTGCGCGTCGGCGATCGGCGTGACCAGGTTGGTGGCCCCCGGGCCCGATGTGGCCATGCACACGCCGACCTTCCCGGTGGCCTGCGCGTAACCCGTGGCCGCGTGCCCCGCGCCCTGCTCGTGCCGGACCAGGATGTGGCGCACCCGGGACGAGTCCATCAGCGGGTCGTACGCCGGGAGGATGGCACCGCCGGGAATGCCGAACACCGTGTCGGCCCCGACTTCCTCGAGAGAGCGGATGAGGGACTGCGCGCCCGTGACGTGCTCAACGGTGGCGGAGGGCTGTCCGCCGGTGCGGGCCCGCGGCTGCGGATGGTGGGCCCCGGTGGCCTGCTCGGTCATCGGCATTCTCTTCTCGAAGCTGAGGGTTTTTGCGGTTCTCGAAGCTGAGGGTTTTGCGGGGGTTTGGTAGTACCAGTGCAACAAAAAACCCCTCGTGCCGGGAGGCAAGCGAGGGGAGCGCGCCGGTGCGTTCTGCAGAGCCCGTGCGGGGCCGTGCTTCAGCCGACGCGCTTTCCAAGTACGAGAATTCGGGTGCGCATGGCACTGACCCTCTCCCCGGCGCACCATGACTGTCAAGTGGGTGGGACAGGCGTCTCATTATTTGAGCGCATCGGGGGACGGCCGACGATCTCGGACGTGCCCGGGGAGCGCCGGGCCGGCAGCGACCGGCCGGAGAGGACCGGCAGGGCGGACCCACCGGGCACCGGGAACTCGCCGCGCGCCAGCACCCGGCGCAGCCGGTACTCGTCGAGCGGCCCCGAGAACGCCATTCCCTGGCCGTGGGAGCACCCCATGGCGCGCAGGGCCAGAACCTGCTCGGGAACGTCCACACCGTCCGCCACGGACTGCATGCCGAGGTCCCGGGCGATCCGCAGCAGCCCAGCGGTGATCTTGTGCAGCCGGGCCGACTCCACCACGCCCTCGACCAGACCGCGGTCGAGTTTGAGAACGTCGATCGGCAGCCGGCGCAGGGCGATGATCGCCGCGTATCCGCTGCCGAAGCCGTCCAGGGCGATCCGTACACCGAGTCTGCGCAGCGCCACCAGCCGGTGCTCCAGCTCGTCGAAGGAGATCCGCGGGTCGCTGTCCGCCAGCTCGATCACCAGGGAGCCGGAGGGCAGCCCGTGGCGGGTGAGCAGGCTCTCGATGGAGCCGAGCGGCGTGGACCGGTCCAGCAGCCGCCGGGCGGGGATCCGTACCGACACGGGGATGCGGTGACCCAGCCGGACGCGCTCCGCCGCCTGCTCGACGGCCTCCTCCAGCAGCCGGTGGCCGAATCCGGCGGTCGGGTCGCCGTCCTCGGCGACCCGGCGCAGCTCGTCCGGGGTGAAGAGGATGCCCTGGGACGATCTCCAGCGCGCCTGTGCGGCCACAGCCGCGATCCGGCCGTCGACGAGGCCGACCACGGGCTGGTGGAGCAGGGTGAACTCGCCGTCCTGGAGCGCGGGGCGCGCCCGGGCCGACCGGTCCGTGAGCAGGGCGGTGTCGGTCTGCATCCGGGGTTCGTAGAGCTCGACCCGGTCCTTGCCGCCGGCCTTGGCCCGGTACATGGCCAGGTCGGCGTTGCGCAGCAGGTCGCCGGCGCTGATACCGGGCTCGGCGAAGGCGACGCCGATGGACGCCGCGACCCTCAGCTCCTGACCCTCCACCCGGTACGGCTGGGAGAGCATGAGCCGCAACCGGTCGGCGATCTCCCGCACCTGGTGCTCCCGGGCGGCGTGGTCGCGCGAGCCGTCGCCGAGGATGAGCGCGGCGAACTCGTCGCCGCCGAGCCGGGCCGCGGTGTCACCCGCCCGCACGGAGTCCTGGAGCCTGCGTGCGGCCTGGATCAGCAGTTCGTCGCCCGCCTGGTGGCCGTGGCGGTCGTTCACGCCCTTGAAGCCGTCGAGGTCGATGAAGAGCACGGCCGTGCCGGCGTCCCCCGCCCGCCGGCCGCCGAGCGCCTGCCGCACCCGCTCCGTGAACAGGGCCCGGTTGGGGAGGTCGGTGAGCGGGTCGTGCTCGGCGTTGTGCTGCAACTGGGCCTGCAGACGCACCCGTTCGGTGACGTCCCTGCTGTTGAAGATCAGCCCGCCCTGGTGTCGCTTGACCGTGGACTCGACGTTCAGCCACTGGCCGGTGCCCGACCTGAAGCGGCACTCGATCCGGGTCGTGGGCTCCTCGGCGGGCGGCGCCGCCAGGAATCTCCGCACCTCGTGGACCACGCGGCCGAGATCCTCGGGATGGATCAGCGACGACAGCTCCGAGCCGATGAGCTCGTCCGCGTCACGGCCGTAGACCCCGGCTGCCGCCGGGCTGACGTAGCGGAGTATGCCCGTCGGGGCGGCGATCATGATCACGTCGCTCGAGCCCTGGACGAGGGAGCGGAAGTGGTTCTCCTTCTGGGCGAGTTCGTGCGTGAGGGCGATGTTGTCCAGCAGCATGATGCCCTGCCGCACGACCAGGGCGAGGACGACCGCGCATCCGGTGAAGACCACGACGCGGTCGACACGGCGGCCCTCGATGACGTTGTAGAGGATGCCGAGCGTGCACACGGCGGCCGCCAGATAGGGCGTGAGGGCGGCGAGCGAGCCCGTGATGGGCCGGCCCGTCGGCCGGGGACCGCGGACCGGGGCGACGGGCGGCTCCGGCCGGCGCACCCCCCAGGGCGCGTAGGCGAGCAGGAGCGAGGCGGCGAACCAGCCCGCGTCGAGCAACTGTCCGGAGCGGTAGCTCTCGCGCAGCAGCGGTGAGGTGAACAGGGCGTCGCACAGCACGGTCAGGGCGAGCGCGGCGATGGCGGTGTTGATGCCGGACCTGTTGCCGTGCGACCGCCGGAAGTGCAGGGCCAGCACCATGCTGACGAGAACGATGTCGAGCAGCGGATAGGCGAGCGACAGCGCCGCCTCGGACACGCTCTCGCCCTCGAAGTGCGCGGTGTGCGCGAGAGCGAGGCTCCAGGAGAGGGTGAGCAGCGAGCCGCCGATGAGCCAGGCGTCCAGCCCCAGGCACACCCAGCCGGCCCGGGTGACGGGCCGCTTGGCGAGGACGAGCAGCCCGACGATGGCGGGCGGGGCGAAGCAGAGGAAGAACAGATCGGCCGGGGACGGGCTCGGGACCGGACGGCCGAGGACGACCTCGTACCAGCCCCAGACCGCGTTCCCGGAGGCGGCCATCGCCGAGGAGACGGCGAAGAGCATCCAGGCGGGCCGGAACCGGCTGCCGCGCGCACGCGCGTAGAGGAAGCAGGAGACCGCGGCGAGCCCGGCGGCGAAGCTCAGTCCGAAGTCGCCCATGATCAGTGCCAGTTGCTCGGAGCCCCAGCCGAACGCCGCGCCGATGGCGTAACCACCGCTCGCGAGGACCAGCAGGACCTGGGGCAGCAGCCCCGTCCCGCCGTCCTCCCGGACCTGGCGGCGGGCGAGGAGCGCCGCGGGGGCGATCACCGTGCCGCCCCTGACAGCGTTTTCGTCCGGCTCCGCCTGCGGGGCCGGCCGTGCGGGCCGCTCCGGAAGCGCCTGCGTGGCGCGTCCGGAGGGCCGGGAGGGGCCGGGACGGACGGCCCCCGCATCGGGGCGTGCGAGGGTGGTCGGCGGCGCTCCCGCCGCGTCGGATGGTTCGTCCACTGGCCGTGCATCGCCCGTCGACCCCCCTCGAAGTCTGGTCGCTCCGCAGCGCCGTTCTCGGACCCGACGCAGCCCCCAAGTCGGGACGATACACCAGAGTCGTCACTCAGGGACATAGGTCATCTACGCTCAGTGACGGCAAGACTGTTTGTCGACACAGCGCGCATCCGACCGACTCCGCAGGGTGTCCGGCGCGTACCAGTGTGGCGTCTACCCGGTCGTGAGGACCACGTTTCGCAGGGGCTCGCCCGCGGCGTACCGGGTCAGCTGTGCGGCCAGCAGCCGCTTGGCGCGGGGCATGAACGCCGATGTGGAGCCGCCGACATGGGGGCTGACGAGGACGCCGGGGGCGTGCCAGAGCGGGTGCCCGGCGGGCAGCGGTTCTGGGTCGGTGACGTCGAGCGCCGCGGTGATCCGGCCGGTCTCGACCTCCTTGAGCAGCGCTTCGGTGTCGACGACCGGCCCGCGCGCAACGTTCACCAGAAGGGCGCCGTCCTTCATCCGGGAGAGGAATCCGGCGTTGGCGAGATGGCGCGTGGCGGGCGTGAGCGGGGTGGAGAGGATCACCACGTCGGCCTCCGGAAGCAACGCCGGGAGATCGGTGAGTGCGTGCACTTCGCCGCGCTCGGTGGTACGGGCGGAGCGCGCGACGCGCGCCACCCGCGCGCATTCGAAGGGCACGAGCCGGTCCTCGATGGCCGCGCCGATCGAGCCGTAGCCGACGATGAGCACCGACTTGTCGGCGAGCGCCGGGTAGAACCCCGCGTGCCACTCCTCCCGTCGCTGGCCCTCCACGAAGCGGGGGATGCCGCGCAGGGACGCGAGGACCAGGGCGAGGGTGAGTTCGGCCGTGCTCGCCTCGTGGACTCCCCGGGCGTTGCACAGGCGGACGCCGGAGGGCAGCGATCCGAGGCCCGGCTCGACGTGGTCGATGCCCGCCGAGAGGGTCTGCACGACCCGTACGTGCGTCATCGCGGCGAGCGGCCGGACGGCGACGTCCGTGCCCTTCATGTACGGGACGGCGTAGAAGACGCAGTCCGCCGGGTCCGCGGGGAAGTCCCGCCCGCCGTCCCAGAAGCGGTAGTCCAGCCCCGACTCCGAGGGAGCGGGAAGCCCTTCGATCTCGTCGGCCGGAATCGGCAGCCACACGTCAGCAGTCATGGTCAGGAGGCTAACCGCCGGGAGGCTGGACGCGGCGCTGCGGGAGGCGGAGGTTAGTTTGGTGGGCGGCACGAGGAGGGGTACGGGCAGGTGGACCGCAGGACAATCGGTGCGGCGGCGCTCGGCGTGGGCGCGATCGGCCTCGGATGCATGCCGATGAGCTGGGGCTACACCGGCTCGCAGCAGCGCGGTGACCGGTCGCTGCGGACCGTGCACGCGGCTCTGGACGCCGGGGTGACGCTGCTCGACACGGCCGACATGTACGGCCCGTTCACCAACGAGCTGCTGCTCGGCAGGGTGCTGAAGGAGCGGCGGGCCGACGCCTTCGTCTCGACGAAGGTCGGACTGCTCGTCGGGGACCAGCACATCGTCGCGAACGGCCGGCCCGGATATGTGCGCCGCGCCTGTGACGCGTCGCTGCGCCGGCTGGGGACCGACGTCATCGACCTGTACCAGTTGCACCGGGCGGACCCGGAGGTCCCCGTCGAGGAGACCTGGGGCGCCATGGCGGAACTGGTGTCGGCCGGGAAGGTCCGGGCGCTCGGCCTGTGCGCGGTGGGGGCGCGCGCCGCGCGCAGACCCGGGGCGGGGCGCCATGACGGAACGATCCGGCAGCTGGAGCGGATGCAGCAGGTCTTCCCGGTAAGCGCGGTCCAGGCGGAGCTGTCCGTCTGGTCGCCGGAGGCGCTCGACGCGCTGCTGCCCTGGTGCGAGGCGCGCGGCGTGGGGTTCCTGGCCGCGATGCCGCTGGGCAGCGGCTTCCTCACGGGCACGCTGACGCCCGGCGAGGGCTTCGAGCCCGATGACCTCCGGGCCCGGCACCCGAGGTTCACGGCGGAGATGATGGCCGCGAACCAGCCGTTGGTGGCGGGGCTGCGGAGGGTCGCCGAACGGCACGGCCCCGGCACGACCCCCGCCCAGGTGGCGCTGGCCTGGGCGCTGGGGCGGGGTCGGCATGTCGTCCCGGTGCCGGGCGCCAAGCGGGAGCACTGGGCCGTGGAGAACGCCGCGGCCGCGCGGCTGGAGCTGACGGCGCGCGACGCCGCCGAGATCGCGGCGCTGCCGCCGGCCAGGGGATCCTGGGACCAGTAGGTTCGTGAGGACCGGGAACCCGAAGCCGGGCTGCGGTGTAAGAACAGTAGGCGTGCGGCTCCCGTGGTTCGCGCGCCGCCCCGATCACCGGCGAAGGGAAGCAGGACAGTGCAACGTTCAGTGGTGACGGCCGTGCTGGCGGCATCGGCGCTGATGCTCTCCGCCGGGTGCTCGTCCGACGGCGGAGCGGGAGCGTCGGCCGGTCGCGACAGCGCTCCCTCCCGCCCGGCTGAGTCGACGGCCACGGCCGGCGGCGACGCCGCCGCGACGGCACCCCCGGCGAAGGGGTCGGTGAAGGTGGCGGCCACGCTGACCCGGGATCTGAAGTCCCCCTGGGGCCTCGCCGCCCTCCCCGACGGCGATCTGCTGGTGTCGTCGCGCGACGAGGGCACGATCACGCGCGTCGACGCCGAGTCCGGGAAGAAGACGGTGATCGGCTCCGTGCCGGGCGTGGCACCGGCCGGCGAGGGCGGGCTCATGGGTCTCGCGGTCTCCCCCGCCTTCGCCTCTGACAGTCTGGTGTACGCGTACTTCACCACCGCGTCGGACAACCGCATCGCGCGCATGCTGTACGACGAGCGCAAGCCCGCCGGTCAGCAGCTCGGCGCTCCCGACACGATCCTGAGGGGCATCCCCAAGGGCCGGATCCACAACGGCGGACGGATCGCCTTCGGCCCGGACAAGATGCTGTACGCGGGCACGGGCGAGACCGGTGAGACGGGTCTGGCGCAGGACAAGGAGTCCCTGGGCGGCAAGATCCTCCGGATGACCCCGGACGGCCGGCCCGTGCACGGCAATCCGTCGGCCGACTCCGTGGTCTATTCGTACGGCCACCGCAATGTGCAGGGCCTCGCCTGGGACTCCCGCAAGCGGCTGTGGGCCTCGGAGTTCGGGCAGAACACGTGGGACGAGCTGAACCTCGTCGAGCCCGGGAAGAACTACGGCTGGCCCGAGGCCGAGGGCAAGGCCGGCAAGGCCGGCTTCGTGGACCCGGTGGCGCAGTGGCGCACGGAGGAGGCGTCACCGAGCGGGATCGCGTACGCCGCCGGATCCATCTGGATGGCGGGACTCCGGGGCGAACGCCTGTGGCGGATCCCGCTGGACGGGACCGAACCGTCCGCGGCCCCGCAGGCGTTCCTCGAGGAGGAGTACGGCCGGCTGCGGACGGTGCTGCCGGTCGCCGGGGCCGCGGGCGGTCGGGACGTCTGGCTGGTCACGAGTGAGACGGACAACAGGGGCACGCCCGGGGCGGGGGACGACAGAATCCTGCGGCTGACGGTCCGGTGACCCGCGGCCGCCACCGGCGGCCGACGACCCCGCCGAGGGTCGTGTTCCGGGCGCGAGCCGGGCAGGAGGCGGGAGGACACTCGACGCGAGCCGGCAGGAAGCTCGGCGCGAGCGCACAGCGGACGCCGAGGCCCGAGTTCACGGGCGGGGGCCGGGAGGACACTCGACGCGAGCGCACAGCGGCCGCCAGGGCGATTCCCGGGCGGGCACAGCCGCCTCGGCGCGTCAGGCGGACGCCGGGAAGAGGCGCAGGCGATGTGCGAGCGCCGCTGCCTCGCCCCGGCCGGTGACACCGAGCTTGGCGAGGATGTTGGAGACGTGGACGCTGGCGGTCTTGGGCGAGATGAAGAGCTCCTCGGCGATCTGACGGTTCGTACGCCCCGCCGCGACGAGGCGCAGTACGTCCTGTTCCCGTGGGGTCAGCCCGAGGTCCTCCGCGGGGGCCGGGGCCGGTGCGGCAGCAGGCTCGGGCTCGCTCAGCCGCAGGCGGGCACGCTGGGCGAGGAGTTCGATGTCCTCGGCCAGGCGGCGCGCCCCGAGCGCACGGGCCGTGGTGTGGGCGCCGCGGAGCAACTCGGCTGCCTCGTCGCGGTGTCCGCCCTCGGCCAGCAGCGCGTCGGCCGTGCGGTGCCGCACGCGGGCCAGCTCGTAAGGGCGGTCCAGGGCCGCGAAGGCGGCGGTGACCTCCCGCCATCGGTCGGCGCTCTCCCGGCCCTCGGCCCTGAGGAGTTCGGCGTCGGCGTGGAGGGCGTGGGCCCGCCACAGGGCCACCGGTGTGACGAGCCGTCTGGCGGTGGTGCCGATCAGCAGGAGGGCTTCGGCCCGCCCTTCCTCGGCTGCGGGGAGTCCCCGTGCCTCCGCCTCGGCGGTGGCGGCGTGGACCACCAGCGGCCAGGCGTAGCGGTGGGTTCCGGTCGGGAAGCCGTCGCGCGCGGCCCGTGCGAACTCCTCGCGGACATCGGCTAGTCGGCCCTCCGCGGCGGCGATCGCCAGGGACACCTCGGCGAGCAGGAGGGAGTTCTGGGGCATCGGATCGTGGGGTCCGTAGTGCTCCACGGCGTCGGCCAGGCGCCGTGCGGCGGCGTCCGGCCGGCCGCGGCGTACGGCGATCCGGGCGAGCAGACCGCTCGCCGCCCCGCGCGGCTTGGAGCTGTGCGCGGTCGCCAGGAGCCTGCGGGCGGCCTGCTCCGTCTCCTCCCACAGGCCGAGCGAGAACTGGGCCGCGGCGAGGTTGCCGAGGACCCAGTCGGCGTTGTCCACGAGACCGTGCTGGTGGCAGAACTCCAGCCCCTCCGCGCCGACGGCCACCGCTTCGCGGGAGCGGCCGATGGACTGGAGCACGGAGGCGAGGTTGGTGTAGGCCCGGCCGGCCTCGGCGACCTGGCCCAGGGCCCGGGCCCGTTCCCGCACGGCGTACATCTCGGCGAGTCCGTCGTCGATGTCGCCGGCGTCGACCATGAGACCGCCGAGGGTGAGCCGGGCGTCGAGTTCGATCTCCTCGGCCCCGACGACCCGGGCGTACTCGACGGCCCGCTCCGCGGCGGCGAGACTGTCCGGACCGGGGGCGTGCAGCATGCCCCAGCCGGCGGCGGTGGCCAGGACCTGGGCGTGGACGGCCGACGGCGGCAGCCCGCGCACCAGTTCCTGCGCCGTGGCGATCTCCTGCCAGCCGTCGCCGCGGCCGAGGTTCTGCACCAGCCTGGAGCGTTCCGTCCAGAACCAGGCGGCTCGCTGGAAGTCCGTGCCGCCCGGGCCGCACGAGGCGCCGGGCTCCCCCGCCTTCAGCAGCCGCAGCGCCGTCTTCACGATCGTGAGCGCACGTTCGCGTTCGCCGCAGAGCCGGGCGGCGACGGAAGCCTCGGCCAGCAGGTCGAGGAACCGCAGGGAGGTGGTCGCGGGGTCGCAGCCGCAGGGCGGATATGCACCGGCGTAGTCCATCGGCCTCAGCCCGGAGCGGGCGGTGGCGGGGGCCTCCTCCCAGAGCTCCATGGCCCTTTCCAGAAGCCTCAGTTGCTCGGCGTAGGCGTGGCGTTTGCGGGCGGCCGCCGATGCGTCCAGTACGGCGGGGAGGGCCTTGGCGGCGTCATGGGCGGAGTACCAGTAGCTGGCGAGCCGGGCCGCGCGCTGGTCGGCGGGGACGAGACCGGGGGTGGCTTCGAGGGCTTCGGCGTAGCGGCGGTTGAGCCGCGACCGCTCACCGGGGAGGAGGTCGTCGCTCACGGCCTCGCGCACCAGCGAGTGACGGAAGCGGTAGCCGTCGCCCTCGGGCGTGGCGAGCAGCAGGTTGGCCCCGACGGCGGCGCGCAGTGCCGTGTCGAGTTCGTCGTCGCCGAGTCCCGCGACGGCCGCGAGCAGCGAGTGCTCCACGGCGGAGCCGCCCTCGGCGATGATCCGGACGACGCGCTGGGTGTGCTCCGGGAGCCCTTCCACACGGACGAGCAGCAGATCGCGCAGCGAGTCGGTCAGTCCGGTCGCACAGCCTTCGTGCGCGGCGACGGCCAGTTCCTCGACGAAGAAGGCGTTGCCGTCGGAGCGTTCGAAGATGTCGTCGACGAGCGAGGCGGCCGGTTCGGCCGCGAGGATCCCGGCCATCTGGCGGGCGACCTCGTCACGGCTGAAGCGGGGCACTTCGACGCGCTGGACGGTCCTCAGCCGGTCGAGCTCGGCCAGCAGCGGGCGCAGCGGATGGCGGCGGTGGATGTCGTCGGAACGGTAGGTGGCGAGGACCACCAGCCGGCCGCGGCGCAGGGTGCGCAGCAGATAGGCGAGCAGGTGCCGGGTGGAGGCGTCGGCCCAGTGCAGGTCCTCCAGGACGAGGACGACGGTCCACTCGGCGGCCACCCGCTCGAGCAGCCGGGCGGTGAGCTCGAAGAGACGGGCCGTGCTCTCCTCGTCGGGCCGGCCCTGCCGCCGGGCGGGGGCCTCCCCCAGTTCCGGGAGCAGCCGGGCCAGTTCCTCCTCCTGCCCGGCGGCCGCTGCGGCGAGTTCGTCCGGCAGCTGCCGCCGCAGGGCGCGCAGGGCGGTCGAGAAGGGCGCGAACGGCAGCCCCTCGGCACCGATCTCGACGCAGCCGCCGAGGGCGACGACGGCGCCGGCCCGGCATGCCTCCCCGTGGAACTCCTCGACGAGGCGGGTCTTGCCCACTCCTGCCTCGCCCGCGATGAGCAACGCCTGCGGCTCTCCCGCGGTGGCACGGGAGAGCGCATGGCCGAGTGCGGTCAATTCGCCGGTGCGGCCGACGAAGACGGGGCTGAGGGACCTGGTCTCCACGCCGCCGAGCATCGCACAGGTGTCCGGCCCGGCGGCGTGGTGGATCGGGATGACCGTCATGGCCCGTCCCGTCAGGCGGCGCGTGTGAAGCGGATGCGGCCGCCGCCGCTCCGCCCTTCTGGACTGTTCACCCGCCCCTCGGGGGCGTGCCGGAGTGCGGCTCGGCGCGCCGCCCGCCGTGCGGCACGGGCGGCACGGGCCAGCCGCTCGCCCTCGGCCCGGCGCAGCATCTCGGCCTGCCGGATGGTGTGGAGCTGGTACTCGAACACGTTGGTCTCCCTTGGTGACGAGTGCGAGGGCCGTTCGCTCTCGCTGTCGTTGATGCCTCGACTCTCGTCCCCCAGGAGGTGGGGCCGCATCGGGAGAGTGCCGCATCTTCGTGCGGCGGGGGCCTTAGACCGCGGCGGTCGACCGCCGCAACCGGCCTGAGTACCCCGGGAGTTCCCCTGAGGTCCCCCGGACCGCCCTGAGTACGGGGTGGGCTGTGCCCCCGAGGGCCGCACGGGCCGTGTCCCGGGGGCATAGCCTGGCCGGATGATCTCGACGGAGAACCCGTGGGCACCGGGAGCGCCGGACGGGCAGGACCGGACCGCGACCGGCGCCTGGGTGGCGGGGAACCTCGCCGAGGGCGAGCGCGTCACCGGCATCGCACGGCTGAGTGGAGGCTGGACCGCCGAGATGAGGCGTCTGGCCGTGACGGGGCCGGCCGGCGAACGCACGCTGGTGCTCCGCTCGTTCGTCAAACCCTTCTTCGTACGGCATGCGCCGGGCCTGCTCACGCGCGAGGCGGACGTCCTCCGTCTGCTCGCGTCCTCCGATGTCCCGGTGGCGTCCTTCGTCGCCGTCGACGCCACGGCCGAGCACTGCTCCCACCCCTCCCTGCTGATGTCGCTGCTGCCGGGCGGGGTGCGGCTGGACGACGAGGGGGCCGGACGTCGTGCGCACCTGCTCGCGGACCAGCTCCTGCGCATCCACCGGGTGCCGGTGACCGGGGCGACGAGACCCCGCGCGTATCAGGCGTGGACCTCGGCGGACCGGGTCACCCCGCCCTCGGCCACGCGCCGGCCGGGGCTCTGGGAGCGCGCGGTGGACGTCGTACGCCAGGAGCCGCCCGCGTACCGGGGCTGCTTCCTGCACCGCGACTTCCACCCGGGCAATGTGCTCTTCACCGGTGCCGGGGACGAGTTGCGGATCAGCGGGGTGGTCGACTGGGTCGAGACCTCCTGGGGACCGGCCGATCTGGACGTGGCGCACTGCGCCAGTGCCCTGGCCCTCCTGCACGGCGCCGCGGCCGGCATGCGGTTCGCCGATCTGTACACGGCCGCCGGGGGGACGCTCGCCGACGACCCGGCGGAGCAGCTGTACTGGCGGCTGCTGGACGCGCTGGCGTTCGCGCCCGACGCGGGGAAGGTGGCCGGCCCGTGGCGTGAGCTGGGCCGTACCGATCTGACGCCGGGTGTGCTCACCGGCAGACTGGAGGACTACGTCCAGGGCCTGTTCGACCGGTACGGCTGAGCCCGGCGCTCCCGCGCTCCGGCACCTCCTCGCACGTCCGGCGGCCGGGGAGCGGGCCGCCACGACAGGCGCTCGGCGGTCCGGTCGGACACGCGCGTGGACGGGCATCCCGAACCGGCAGCCCCGGACGGGCGGCGCCCCCGGTGCCGGCCCCGTGGCGCTCCCCCTCCCGGCGCCCCGGGCCCTCAGTGACGCCCGGCCGCGCGGCGCGCTCTCCACTCGGGTGCCAGGACGGACCAGACCTCCATGTCATGGCGAACGCCCTGCCACGGGAAGCTCTCGCGCAGCACACCGTCCCGGCTCATCCCGAGCCGCTTCGCGACGCCGATGGAGCGGTGGTTGGCGGAGGAGGCGAGCCATTCGACGCGATGCATCCCGCGCTCCTCGACGGCCCAGTCGACGAGCACCTCGACGGCACGGCTGATCAGTCCGCGCCCGGCCGCGGACGGCTCGAGCCAGACGCCGACCTCGCAGGACTCGGTCGAGGTGTCGAAAATCCGGAACAGCACCCCGCCGACGAGCGTGCCGTCCAGCCGGACGGCCCAGAGACGGCCGGTGTCGGCGGCCTGCTTGTCGGCGTAGCTCCGGAGCACGGCCCGGGCCGACTCGACGTCCTTCACGTTCACCGTCAGCGGCACCCAGGGCCCGGCGTACTCCCGGGCGCGCTCGATGTGCTCCAGGAACTCCTCGGCCTGCCAGGGCTCGATGGGCCGCAGTTCGGCGCCGTCCCCCAGGGGTATCGCGAACATCCCGCTCCTTGCGTCTCGTGGCGCGCCACGCACGACGGGGCGCCTCGTGATCCTCGTACCGGGCTACCGCGCAAGTGTGCTGTCCTCGCTCACGCGTATCCCGGCGATCTTCGCATGCGCGGGCGAAAGGCTCTCGGGAGTTTCGATGCTGATCCGCGGAAGCCTGCGGTCCAGCCAGCGCGGCAGCCACCAGTTGGCACTGCCCAGCATGTGCATGAGCGCCGGCACCAGCAGGGTGCGCAGGACGAACGCGTCCAGGGCGACCGCGGCGGCGAGTCCGATGCCGAACATCGCGATGACCCGGTCGCCGCTGAGGACGAACGCGAGGAAGACGGAGATCATGATGACGGCCGCCGAGTTGATCACCCGGCTGGTCTCGGCGAGGCCGACCCGTACGGCACGCCGGTTGTCCCGGGTCTCCAGCCACTCCTCGTACATCCGGCTGACGAGGAACACCTGGTAGTCCATCGAGAGCCCGAACAGTACCGAGACCATGATCACGGGCAGGAAGGGCTCGATCGGACCGGCGCTGCCGAGTCCCAGCAGCTCGGAGCCCCACCCCCACTGGAAGATCGCGACGACGACGCCGAACGCGGAGGCGACCGCGGCCACGTTCATCAGCGCCGCCTTGAGCGGGATGCCGACCGAACGGAACGCGAGCAGCAACAGCACGCAGCCCAGCGCGATGACCACACCGACGAACATCGGCAGCTTCCCGACGATCACGTCGGCGAAGTCGTCGTAGCTCGCGGTCACTCCGCCGACGTGGACCTCGAGGGAGGTCCCGCTCTCGGCGGCGGGCAGCACGTCGGCGCGCAGCCGGTCGACGAGTTCGCTGGTCCGCTGCGACTGGGGCGAAGAGTCGGGAACGACGGTGACCACGGCGGTGTCGGCCCGGCTGTTGAACGTCACGGGGCTGACGGAGGCGACGCCCTCGGTGTTCCGCAGGGCGGCCGGCAACTGCTGCATCGCCAGCCGGTCGTCGGCCCCGTCGAGGGCGGCGACGAGCGTGAGCGGTCCGTTGGTGCCCGGCCCGAAGCCCTCAGCGACCAGGTCGTACGCCTTGCGGGTGGTGCTGGTGGCGGGGGCGTTGCCCTGGTCGGACGTGCCCAGGTGGAGCGAGAACGTGGGCAGCGCGAGGACCGCCATCACGACGGTGGCGACCAGCCCCAGCAGCTTGGGGCGACGCTCGACGAAGGCGGACCAGCGGGCGGCGAACCCTGTCGGGAGCTCGGGCCGGGGACCGCGCCGCGCGAGCCGTCTGCGCTCCGGGCGCCCCAGTGCGCGCATCCCGATGAAGGACAGCAGCGCGGGCAGCAGGGTCACGGAGGCGGCGACGGTCAGGAGGACGGTCAGACAGGCGGCGATCGCCACTCCGTTGAGGAAGGAGAGCTGCAGGATCAGCATCCCGAGCAGCGCGATGCAGACCGTGAGACCGGCGAAGACGACGGCGCGCCCCGTGGTCGCCACGGCGTTCTCGGCGGCCTCGGAGACGGACAGCCCGCGCCGAAGGCCCTTGCGGTGCCGGGTGACGATGAACAGCGCGTAGTCGATGCCGACACCGAGCCCGATCAGCAGGCCGAGCACGGGCGCGAAGTCCGCGACGTCCATGACGTGGCCGAGGAGCACGACCCCCGCGTACGCGGCGCCGACGCTGACGAGCGCGGTGGCGATGGGCAGCAGGCTGGCGGCCAGCGAACCGAAGGCGAGGAAGAGGACCACGGCGGCCACGGCGACGCCGACGATCTCCGCGAGGTGCGAGGTGGGCGTCCCGGCGAGCGCGGTGGCGCTGCCGCCGAGTTCGACCTGGAGTCCGTCGCGTGCGGCCGCCTTGGCCGTGTCGACGACGGCCCGCGCCTGGGTCTCGGGGACGTCCGCCGCCTTCGCCTCGAAGACGACGGTCGCATAGGCGGTGCGGCCGTCCTCGCTGATCTGCGCGGCGCCGCCGGGCGCGGTGGCCGCGATGCCCTCCACGCCGGCGGCCGTGCCGGCGTCGCCGGACTTCCTCGCGGAGCCGGACGCGGCGGGGCGCTTTCCGGCCGGGTCCGTGTCGGCCGCGGGCGCGGTGCCGGCGGTCCTGTCGCCCCGGGTCTTCGTACCCGAGTCGCTGTCCGAGCCCGCGTCGGAGGACCCCGCGGGGCTCTTCGTCCCGGAGCCCTTCGTCTTCGTGCCGGTGCCGTCCGAGCCGGTCCCGGCCCGGCCTTCCTTCTCCCGGCTGTCCCCGTCCGACCGCTTCCCGGGATCCTTCTCCCGGTCCGCCCCGTCCGCCCCGCCCGGCTTGCTGCCGGCGGACGCGCCAGGGGTCTTCCCGGACGGGGGCCGCCCGGAGGTGCCGTACGGGCCGGTGACCGAGGCGACGCCCTCCAGCCGTTCGACCTTCTTGAGCATCGCGGTGATCCGCTGCTCGACGGCGGCCGTCCGGACGCTGCCCTGTGAGCTGTGCCAGACGATGGTGTCGCCGCCGTCGAACCTGCCGTGGAAGCCGTCCTGGAGGAGTTCGGTGGCCCGCCCGGACTCGGTGCCGGGCACGTCGTAGTCGTTCGAGTACGCCGTGCCCGCGAAGACGGCTGCGGCCGAGACTCCGCAGAGGGCGGACAGCCAGAGCAGGACGGCGACGAGTCGGTGCCTGATGCACCACCGGGCGATGGCGGACACGGGCTGGCTCCCTGGTGGTTCGTGGATCTTCACTGGGAACTGCCCGTAAAGAACTCATGACCTGCAGGGCAACACTCTCTCAGGAGAAAGTGATCGTTAGGGCCCCTTCGCCCGGTTCGTGGTCATACTCACAGGGACGAGGGAATTCGGGGGTGGCCGGTCCCGAACTCCCTCCCCTCCGCCGGCATCCTGCGTCCAGCTCCACGGTCGTCCGGTATGTCCGCGATGTCATCCGGAGACGCTCGGCCGCCCGTTCTCGATGTGCCCCATGAGACGCCTGCGGAAGCCGCTCCGGTCGTCCGTGGTCACCTCGACGTCGTACCAGCCGTGGGCGTCGGCCGCCGAGTGGACGAGGCTCCGGCTGCGGCCCGGCCTCACCGTGACCTCGCGGGTCCAGTCCCGCAGGTCCTCCTCGTCGACGTACCCGAGCGGGCGGAGGGTGAAGGTGACGGGCCGGTCGCCGCCGTTGCGGAACGTCAGATGAAGATCGCGGTCGTGGTGGTCGATCCGCGAGGTGACCTCGGTGCCCGGGCTCGCGGCCGGTCCCTCGAACTCCCGGCGGAAGCCGTTCGGCCCCGTGATCGTGAAGCGGTAGGAGTCCCCGGCGAGGGGCACGGCCCACTGCCCCGTGCCCTTCACGTCCTGGTGCTGCGGGACGGGGAACTCACCTGCGTACGGGTAGAGCGCGAAGTGCGCGCTCGCACGCCCCGTGTTGCGCAGCACGACGGTCACCTCGCCGGCGCCGGCCGTCGCCCAGGCGTCCGGCTGGTACGGCAGCGGACGCGCCGGCCGCGTGCCCGGTTCCTGCACGGGCATCCGCTGCACCGTCGGCGGCTGCGGCCGCCAGCGGCCCGTGAACGGCGGGATCGCCCCCGGCCGCTCCACCTCGGGCAGCGGCCGGCCGCGACGGAAGTCGAAGGCCGAGGTGAGGTCGCCGGCGACGGCGCGCCGCCACGGGGTGATGTTGGGCTCCTCGATGCCCGTCCACTCCTCCAGGAAGCGGATCACGGAGGTGTGGTCGAGGGTCTCGGAGCAGACCCACCCTCCGACGGTCCACGGGGAGACGACGAGCAGCGGGACCCGGATGCCGAGGCCGGTGGGCCTGCCCTGCCAGCGCTCGTCTGTGTCGTCGGCGGGTGGGACGGGCGGCGGCACATGGTCGAAGAAGCCGTCGTTCTCGTCGTAGTTGATCAGGACGACGGTGTGCCGCCAGACGTCGGGGTGGGAGCCCAGGGCGTCCAGCACCTTGTAGACGAGGGTCGCGGACGCGATCGGCGAGGACGAGCCCGGGTGCTCCGAGTCGACCGCGCTCGGCACCAGGTACGAGACCTCGGGGAGCGTGCCGGCGGCCACGTCGGCGCGGAACCGCTCGGCGAGGCTGCCGGTCTCGCCGCGCCGCAGCCCGCGCTCGAAGAGCGACCTCTCCTGCGCGGTCAGCCCCGCGACGCCCTCCTCCAGCGCGGCGAGCAGCCGCTCACGCTCGGCCGGGTCCGCGGTGTCGCGGACCTTCGCGTAGAACGCCTCCATGTACGCGAAGCCGCCGGCCCGGGCGAGCGCCTTCCGCGCGATCCTCTTGAAGGTGGTGAAGAACTCGATGTTGTTGTCGGTGAAGTTCTCCCACTCCTGGTACGTCCTCCAGCTGCGGCCCGCCTTCTCCAGCCGCTCCGCGTACGTCGGCCACGGGTAGCCGGGGTGGGTGTCCTCGGCGTACGCGGCGTTCGTCACGGCCCTGCTGCCGTCGGGCTCGTAGCCGGTCCAGCCGCTCCACAGATGGTTGCGGTTGGGGCTCGTCGACGTGTGGACCGAGGAGTGGTAGGCGTCGCAGACGGTGAACGTGTCGGCGAGCTCGTAGTGCAGCGGTATGTCGCGGCGGTCGTAGTACGCCATGGTCGCGGCGGTCTTCGCGGAGACCCAGCCGTCCATCCAGCCGTCGCGCCAGGCCTTGGCCCCGCCGTTCCAGGAGTGGTCCAGGTCGCCGATGTACTGGAGGTCCTTCGCCTGGGTCTCGGCGGCGCCGCGCACCGGGAAGGGCAGCACGGTGCCGAGCGGCCCGGGCTGCTCGAAGACCGGGGTACCGGAGGGGAGTTCGACGGCGTTGCGGTCCCCGAAGCCGCGCACCCCGCGCAGGGTGCCGAAGTAGTGGTCGAAGGACCGGTTCTCCTGCATCAGGATCACGACGTGCCGGATCGCGCGCAGTCCGCCGGCGGGCGGCTCGGCGGCGAGTGCCGCCTGCAGGGAGGGCGGCAGCAGGGACCCGGCCGCGGCGGCGCCGAGGGCGCCTCCGCCGAGTGCGAACAGCCGTCGCCGTGAGATGTCGGTGGCCAAGTGATCCTCCTGAGTCCCTCGTTACCGCCCGGAAGGTAGTGAGGCCGGGTGGCGGAGGAAAGGCCCGTGGACGACCGCGGGATGAACGTCCAACCGGGCGTCGGAAGAGTCCAGTCGAGTTCCCGCCAGTGGCCGACCGGCCGTCAGGGCCGATTCGGTGGCGTTGTCGGTGCGGGCTGTCACCATGGGCTCATGACCAGTCGGGGGGAATCGCAGACCGCCATCGCCACCACACCCACCGCGTCCACCGCCGCGGCCGCTGCCGCCCGGCTCGCCGAGCGCCTGCACGAGGAGCCCCGGGACCACCTGGGCGGTCCGCCCGTCGCCGTGGTGTGCCATCCGCCGGAGGCGACCCGGCTGGAGCGGCGCGAGGCGTTCCGGGAGGTCTACGGACCGATCGTGGCCGCGATCGGGGAGCCGACGCTGTACGGCGGATCGGCCTGGGGGCCCAGTGTCCGCTGGCGCGACGAGGACCGGCTGGTGCTGCTGTCGGGCGACCGGTTCCGCGTCACGCTGTCGGTGCACCGGCCGGAGGAGCTGGAGCGGGGCGAGCACCGCTGCTTCACCTGGGGCGGTGCCTGGTCGGCCGACGAACCGCACGACTTCGACCTCCTGCCGTACAGCTGGCAGTTGTACCGCGGCGGGCCGGGCGAATGGCCCGGGGAGCGGCCGGACCACCGGCTCGCGGGCGACTGGCAGCAGCTGGAGAGTGCCCTGGAGCTGCTGCTCGCCGCCTGGGCGGAGCAGCTTCCCGTGCAGGTGCCGGGTGACTGGGCCGGTTTCACGGTCGTGGCCGACCGGGATCCGGGCCGCGATCTCGTCGTCTCGTACAGCCCGGGCGAAGGGCTGGGGGTGGCGGTCGACGACCGGGACACGGAGCAGGGCCCCGAGCGGGACCGGCTGATGCGCGCCTGCGGCTGGCAGGGCCATGACCGGGGCTGGTGGCACTCGGCCTTCCCGGAGGCCGCCGAGAGCTCCCCGGCCGCGGCGGCGCGGCTGGCCGTGACGGAACTCCGCACACGCGGCGCGGCCGGCCCGCAGGAGCTGTCCGCGCGGGAGGCCGGGGTCGACGACCGCGGCGAGCTGTGGCTGCCGGGCCTGGGGATCCGGACGTACTGAGGTCCGGCGCAGGGGCGGCACACAGGCCCGGCGCACGCACCCCACCCCTGCCGCGTCCTGCGCGTGCCCCCGGCCCGACCGGCCGGGAACACGGTTCGCCCAGGGTGGTCCGCGGCCGTCGCCCGCACAGGGGCGGCACGCCGGGGCAGCGCACGGCCGGGCCGCGCTGTCCTCGTCCACCCTGACGGGCCGGGCGAGCCGGGCCGGGAACACAGGGGCGGCCGAACCCCGCCGGACCGGGCGGAAACGCGCCGACGCACGACGGGACCGGGCGGCAACGGACGAGGGCGGCCGGACCGGGCGGAAACGCGCCGACGCACGACGGGACCGGGCGGCAACGGACGAGGGCGGCCGGACCGGGCGGAAACGCGTGAGGGGCGGGACACCGGCCCGGTGTCCCGCCCCTCGTGCGCCTACGGCCGCGGATCAGCCCTCGGTCACGCCGAGCTTCTCCAGGATCAGCTCCTTGACGCGGGCCGCGTCGGCCTGGCCGCGGGTGGCCTTCATGACCGCGCCGACCAGCGCGCCGACCGCGGCGACCTTGCCGCCCCGGATCTTGTCGGCGATGGCGGCGTTGCCGGCGATGGCCTCGTCGACGGCCGTCCCGAGCGCGCCCTCGTCGGAGACGACCTTCAGACCGCGCTTCTCGACGACCGCGTCCGGGTCGCCCTCGCCGGCCAGCACGCCCTCGATGACCTGACGGGCCAGCTTGTCGTTCAGCGAGCCGTCCGCCACCAGGGCGGTCACCCGGGCGACCTGCTCCGGCGTGATCGGCAGCTCCTCGAGGGAACGGCCGGACTCGTTGGCGTTGCGGGCCAGCTCACCCATCCACCACTTGCGGGCGGACACCGGGTCGGCACCGGCCTCGATCGTGGCCACGATCGGGTCGATGGCGCCGGCGTTCAGGATCGACTGCATGTCGTGCTCGGAGACGCCCCACTCCTCGCGGAGGCGGTTGCGACGCACCCGCGGCAGCTCGGGCAGCTCGGCACGCAGTTCCTCGACCCACTCACGGGACGGGGCGACCGGGACGAGGTCGGGCTCCGGGAAGTACCGGTAGTCCTCGGCCTCCTCCTTGACCCGGCCGGACGTCGTCGTGCCGTCGTCCTCGTGGAAGTGGCGGGTCTCCTGGACGATCGTGCCGCCCTCGCCCAGCACCGCGGCGTGGCGCTGGATCTCGAAGCGGACCGCGCGCTCCACGCTGCGCAGCGAGTTGACGTTCTTGGTCTCGCTCCGCGTGCCGAACTTCTCCGCACCCCTCGGCATCAGCGAGAGGTTCACGTCACAGCGCATCTGGCCCATCTCCATCCGGGCCTCGGACACACCGAGGGCCCGGATGAGCTCGCGCAGTTCGGCGACGTACGCCTTGGCGACCTCGGGGGCTCGCTCACCGGCGCCCACGATGGGCTTGGTGACGATCTCGATGAGCGGGATGCCGGCCCGGTTGTAGTCGAGCAGGGAGTGGGACGCGCCGTGGATACGGCCGGTGGCGCCGCCGACGTGCGTCGACTTGCCCGTGTCCTCCTCCATGTGGGCGCGCTCGATCTCCACACGGAAGACCTCGCCGTCCTCCAGCTGGACGTCCAGATAGCCGTTGAAGGCGATCGGCTCGTCGTACTGCGAGGTCTGGAAGTTCTTCGGCATGTCCGGATAGAAGTAGTTCTTCCGGGCGAAGCGGCACCATTCGGCGATCTCGCAGTGCAGCGCGAGACCGATCTTGATGGCGGACTCGACGCCGACCGCGTTGACCACCGGCAGCGAGCCGGGGAGGCCCAGGCAGGTGGGGCAGGTCTGCGAGTTGGGCTCGGCGCCCAGCTCGGTCGAGCAGCCGCAGAACATCTTGGTCCTGGTGCCGAGTTCGACATGGACCTCCAGGCCCATGACGGGGTCGTACGACGCGAGTGCGTCCTCGTACGACACCAGGTCAGTCGTGACGGTCACGGTGAAACTTTCCCTCTCAGCCCAGCAGGACGTCGTCGTCGCCCAGGCGCTTCAGCTCCCGGTAGAGGATCGCGAGTCCGGTGACGATGGCGGCGGCGGACACGGCGGCGTCGATCAGCCGGAGCGTGTCGTGCTCCAGGCGGGCCTTCTTGGCCTGCTTCGCGACGCCGATGGCTCCGAACGCGGTGGCGGCCATGGACACGTACGTACCGGTCCGGGACTTCGTGAAGCCCTTGGCCTTCTGCAAGCTACTCACAGTGACGGTGCCTCCTCCAGCAGCGGGTGACCCCAGCGTGCCACGAAGGCCGCCTCGACGGCCGCACCCACCTTGTAGAGCCGTTCGTCCTTCAGGGCGGGGGCGATGATCTGCAGACCGACCGGGAGGTTGTCCTCCGGAGCCAGGCCGCAGGGCAGCGACATCGCGGCGTTGCCGGCCAGGTTGGTGGGGATGGTGCAGAGGTCCGCGAGGTACATCGCCATCGGGTCGTCGGCACGCTCGCCGATCGGGAAGGCGGTGGTCGGCGTCGTCGGGGAGACGATCACGTCGACCTGCTCGAAGGCCTTCTCGAAGTCCTGCTTGATGAGCGTGCGCACCTTCTGGGCGCTGCCGTAGTACGCGTCGTAGTAGCCGGACGACAGGGCGTACGTGCCCAGCATGATCCGGCGCTTGACCTCGTCGCCGAAGCCCTCCTCGCGGGTCAGCGAGGTGACGTCCTCGGCGGAGCGCGTGCCGTCGTCGCCGACACGCAGGCCGTAGCGCAGACCGTCGAACCGGGCGAGGTTCGAGGAGCACTCGGACGGCGCGATCAGGTAGTACGCGGAGAGCGCCAGGTCGAAGGAGGGGCAGTCGAGCTCGACGATCTCGGCGCCCAGCTCCTTCAGCAGCTGCACGGACTCGTCGAACCGCTGCACCACCCCGGCCTGGTAGCCCTCGCCGCGGAACTGCTTGACGACACCGACGCGCATGCCCTCGACCGAGCCGTTGCGTGCGGCCTCGACGACCGGCGGGACCGGGGCGTCGATGGAGGTCGAGTCGAGCGGGTCGTGCCCGGCGATGACCTCGTGCAGCAGCGCCGCGTCCAGGACCGTACGGGCACAGGGGCCGCCCTGGTCGAGGGACGAGGAGAAGGCGACCATGCCGTAGCGGGAGACGGCGCCGTAGGTGGGCTTCACACCGACCGTGCCGGTGACGGCGGCGGGCTGGCGGATGGAGCCGCCGGTGTCCGTGCCGATGGCGAGCGGGGCCTCGTACGAGGCGAGGGCCGCGGACGAACCGCCGCCGGAGCCGCCCGGGATGCGGGTCAGGTCCCACGGGTTGCCGGTCGGGCCGTACGCGCTGTTCTCGGTGGAGGACCCCATGGCGAACTCGTCCATGTTGGTCTTGCCGAGGATGACGACGTCGGCCTCCTTCAGCCTGCGCGTCAGGGTGGCGTCGTACGGCGGGATCCAGCCTTCGAGGATCTTGGAGCCGACCGTGGTCGGGATGCCCTCGGTGGTGAAGATGTCCTTCAGCGCCAGCGGCACACCGGCCAGCGGGCCGAGCTTCTCGCCGCGCTCGCGCTTCTCGTCGACGGCGCGGGCCTGCGCGAGGGCGCCGTCACGGTCGATGTGCAGGAACGCGTGGACCTTCTCGTCCACGGCCTCGATCCTGGCGAGGTGCGCCTCGGCGACCTCGACGGCGGTGAGCTCGCCGGAGGCGATCTTCGCGGCGATCTCCGCCGCGGTGAGCTTGATGATGGGGCTGTCCGTCATCGCAGGTCAGTCCTCCCCCAGGATCTGCGGCACCTTGAAACGCTGCTGCTCCTGTGCCGGGGCGCAGGAGAGCGCCTGCTCGGGGGTGAGCGAGGGACGGACCTCGTCCGCGCGCATGACATTCGTCAGCGGCAGCGGGTGGGAGGTCGGCGGTACGTCACGGTCGGCGACTTCGGCGACGCGGGCGACCGCGCCGATGATGTCGTCGAGCTGTCCGGCGAAGTGGTCGAGCTCTTCGGCCTTCAGCTCCAGACGTGCCAGCCGGGCGAGGTGGGCGACCTCCTCGCGCGTGATGCCAGGCATGCAGCGATCCTCAAGGTGAGTGTGATGGTTTTGGCCCAATCCTATGGGCCCGGCGCGGGTGCCCGCGAAACCCTTTGTCCGGAGGACGGAGCCCACGCCCGCGACGGCGTCCGGCTCCGACCCCGCCGCGGTCCGCCACGGGACGCCTCCGGGCGGCGCACGGACCCGTCCGGCACCCGCTCCGTCAGCCGCTGGCCGTCCGGGGCGGACCCGTCGGGCACCGAGCCGAAGGAGCCGCCGTTGCCCCTCCGGCACAGATCGCTCCGGCACGGACCGCACGGGACTGACCTGCGGGACGGACCCGCGGCTCGGACCTCGTCCGACACGGAGCCGTGCACCACGGACCCGTCCGCCGCTGACCGCCCGGACGCCGACCGCGCGGAGCGCATCCGCCGGCACGGACCCCTCCGGCGCGCATCGCACGAGACGGACCGCACGGGACGGACCGTGCGGGGCGGACCCCCCGCTCGGACTCGTCCGACAGGGAGCCGTCCGCCACGGACCCGTCCGAACACAGCCCGTCCGACACGGGTGGATCCGGCCGTCCGACACGGACCTGTCGGGCACGACCGAGCCGGACGAGCCGCCGCCAGGGCGTGTGGCGAAAGGAGCTCCGTCCGCCCGCAGGGTGGGGCCGGGAGGGACCTCCGCAACACGCCCCTAGTTCACGAGGCCCGACGGGCGGTCCACCTCGGACGGGGCGGCGGGGAGCTCGCCCACGGGGCGGCGCCAGCCGTGCTGACCCCGGGCCCGCAGCCACGCCGTGGTCTCCTGCGGTGGCATGGCCGCCGCGACCAGCCAGCCCTGCACCGCGTCGCAGCCCAGGTCGCGCAGCCGCTCCCAGGTCTCGTCGTCCTCGACGCCCTCGGCGACCACCAGCAGTCCGAGGGAATGGGCGAGGTCGACGGTGCAGCGCACGATCTCCGCGTCCTCCGCGTCGATCGCCAGCCGGGCGACGAACGAGCGGTCGATCTTGAGCTCGCTCACGGGCAGCCGGCG
>NZ_CP129137.1:1410000-1610000 GCF_030406905.1 Streptomyces sp. HUAS CB01 | reverse complement strand
AAGTTCCGACCTGCACGAATGGCGTAACGACTTCTCGACTGTCTCAACCATAGGCCCGGTGAAATTGCACTACGAGTAAAGATGCTCGTTTCGCGCAGCAGGACGGAAAGACCCCGGGACCTTTACTACAGTTTGATATTGGTGTTCGGTTCGGCTTGTGTAGGATAGGTGGGAGACTGTGAAGCTTGGACGCCAGTTCAGGTGGAGTCGTCGTTGAAATACCACTCTGGTCGTGCTGGATGTCTAACCTGGGTCCGTGATCCGGATCAGGGACAGTGTCTGATGGGTAGTTTAACTGGGGCGGTTGCCTCCTAAAGGGTAACGGAGGCGCCCAAAGGTTCCCTCAGCCTGGTTGGCAATCAGGTGTTGAGTGTAAGTGCACAAGGGAGCTTGACTGTGAGACCGACGGGTCGAGCAGGGACGAAAGTCGGGACTAGTGATCCGGCGGTGGCTTGTGGAAGCGCCGTCGCTCAACGGATAAAAGGTACCCCGGGGATAACAGGCTGATCTTCCCCAAGAGTCCATATCGACGGGATGGTTTGGCACCTCGATGTCGGCTCGTCGCATCCTGGGGCTGGAGTCGGTCCCAAGGGTTGGGCTGTTCGCCCATTAAAGCGGTACGCGAGCTGGGTTTAGAACGTCGTGAGACAGTTCGGTCCCTATCCGCTGTGCGCGTAGGAGTCTTGAGAAGGGCTGTCCCTAGTACGAGAGGACCGGGACGGACGAACCTCTGGTGTGCCAGTTGTCCTGCCAAGGGCATGGCTGGTTGGCTACGTTCGGGAGGGATAACCGCTGAAAGCATCTAAGCGGGAAGCCTGCTTCGAGATGAGGACTCCCACCCACTTGATGGGGTAAGGCTCCCAGTAGACGACTGGGTTGATAGGCCGGATATGGAAGCCAGGTGACTGGTGGAGTTGACCGGTACTAATAGGCCGAGGGCTTGTCCTCAGTTGCTCGCGTCCACTGTGTGGTTCCCGGGTTGCGAACAGTCGCACCGGTCGAACCAGATTCACTTGATCAATTGAAAAGTGTGCTTGTTCGCTCGAACCCGATAGGGTTTCGGTGGTCATAGCGTTAGGGAAACGCCCGGTTACATTCCGAACCCGGAAGCTAAGCCTTTCAGCGCCGATGGTACTGCAGGGGGGACCCTGTGGGAGAGTAGGACGCCGCCGAACAATCTTTCAGGACCCGTGGTCCCAGCGTTCAGCTGGACCACGGGTCCTTTTTGTTTTGTGCTTTTTCCCGAAGCGCGCCGGTTGGCCGGCTGCGCGAGAATTGACTGCGGTACCCGAAGACAGGAGCCTCACCGATGCCCACCAACTCAGCCGACGATCGTCCCGAGCGCGAGCCGCGCCGCCGCGACGGCGGCGGCGACCGGGGCGGCTATCGCGGGGGCCCTCGTCGTGACGACAACCGTGGAGGCGGCTTCCGTCGCGACGACCGCGGTGGTTTCCGCCGCGACGACCGGGACCGTGGGGGTTCCTTCCCCCGCGACGATCGGGGCTACGGCCGCCGTGACGACAGGCGGGACGACAGCCGGGACGGCCGTTTCCCCCGCGACGACCGTTCCTATGGTCGTCGTGATGACCGTCGTGATGACCGCGGGCCTCGTCGTGATGACGACCGTGGTCCGCGTCGTGATGACGACCGGGGCGGTTTCCGTCGCGATGACCGTCGTGACGATCGCGGGCCTCGTCGGGACGACGACCGCGGGGGCTTCCGTCGTGAGAGCCGTGGCGGTTACGGCGGTCCGCGTCGCGACGACGACCGTGGTGGTTTCCGTCGTGATGACCGAGGTGGTTACGGGCGTCGTGATGATCGCGGGCCTCGTCGTGATGACGACCGTGGTCCGCGTCGTGATGATCGTGGTCCTCGTCGTGACGACGACCGTGGTGGTTTCCGTCGCGATGACCGTCGTGACGATCGTGGTCCTCGTCGTGACGACGACCGTGGTGGTTTCCGTCGCGATGACCGTCGTGACGATCGCGGGCCTCGTCGTGACGACGACCGTGGTGGTTTCCGTCGGGACGACCGTCGTGACGATCGCGGGCCTCGTCGGGACGACGACCGTGGTGGTTTCCGTCGCGATGACCGTCGTGACGATCGCGGGCCTCGTCGGGACGACGACCGTGGTGGTTTCCGTCGCGATGACCGTCGTGACGATCGCGGGCCTCGTCGGGACGACGACCGTGGTGGTTTCCGTCGCGATGACCGTCGTGACGATCGCGGGCCTCGTCGGGACGACGACCGTGGTGGTTTCCGTCGCGATGACCGTCGTGACGATCGCGGGCCTCGTCGGGACGACGACCGCGGGGGTTTCCGTCGGGACGACCGTCGTGACGATCGCGGGCCTCGTCGGGACGACGACCGCGGGGGTTTCCGTCGGGACGACCGTCGTGACGATCGTGGTCCGCGTCGTGATGACGACCGCGGGGGTTACGGCCGCCGTGAGGACCGGCCGCGTGGGCCGCGTCGGGACGACCGGCGCGACGACCGGTCGCGTGGGGGCTACCGCGGTCGCGACGACCGCGGGGGCTACGGCCGTAGCGACGACCGTAGGGACGATCGCGGCCGGGACCGGGAGCCGATCAAGCGGCTGCCGATCCCCGAGGACGTCACCGGCGAGGAGATCGACAAGGACGTCCGGCAGGAGCTGCAGAGCCTGCCCAAGACGCTCGCCGAGGACGTCGCGAGGAACCTCGTCATGGTCGCGCGCCTGATCGACGAGGAGCCGGAGCAGGCGTACGGGTACTCGCGCGTGGCGCTGCGGCTCGCCTCCCGGGTGGCCGCTGTGCGTGAGGCCGCCGGTTTCGCCGCGTACGCGACGCAGCGGTACTCGGAGGCCCTGGCGGAGTTCCGTGCCGCGCGCCGGATGACCGGCAGTGTCGAGCTGTGGCCCGTCATGGCCGACTGCGAGCGCGGCATGGGCCGGCCCGAGCGGGCGCTCGCGATGGCCGGTGAGGCCGAGGTGCAGAAGCTCGACAAGGCGGGCCAGGTCGAGATGCGGCTCGTCGCCGCGGGTGCCCGGCGCGACATGGGCCAGGTGGACGCGGCGATCGTGACGCTGCAGAGCCCTGAGCTGGCGTCCAACGCAGTGCAGCCGTGGACCGCGCGCCTTCGGTACGCGTACGCGGACGCACTTCTCGCGGCCGACCGGGAGCCCGAGGCACGGGAGTGGTTCGCTAAGGCGGTCGAGGCGGACAAGGACGGTTCGACCGACGCCTCCGACCGGCTTGCCGAGCTGGACGGGGTGGAGTTCGTCGACGCGCTGGTCGACGAGAACGACGCCGACACCGGGAGCGAGACGGGCACCGGCGCCGAGGAGGACGCCGAGGAGGCGGACGAGGCCGACGCCCCCGAGGCCCCGCGCGCCGCCTCCGAGGACGACAAGGACGACAAGGCCGACGAGCAGGACGAGCACGACGACGAGCAGGACGACGACGCCCAGGGTGACGGCGACAAGGCCTGATCCCGCCGCGCGTCACGGTTGCGCGTCCGCAGAAAGGGCCCGGCCCCTGAGCGATTCCGCTCAGGGGCCGGGCCCTTTTTCGTCCTCTGCGGCGTTCGCGCTCTCAGTCCAGGTTCAGGCTGCGCAGTACCAGGCCCGTCGCCGGCTTCGGGCCGAAGGACGTCGACTTGCGGGGCATCGTCACACCCTGCCGGGCCAGGTCCCGTACGACCTCCTCGCGTACCGGATGCATCAGGACGGCCGTGCCTCCCCGGCGCTCGGCCTGGACGACCGCGGCCTCCGTGTCGTGGATGTAGGTGATCTCCTCGGGGGAGTCCGGGATGTGCCAGACCCGCTCCAGCAGGGTGGCGTGGAGGACCGTGGCGTCGAGCCGGCGCCAGGCGTCCGGGCGGTCGGCCGGGACCGTGCGCTCCAGAAGCGCGGGGTCGGGGCGGTCGAGCAGATGGAAGCGGCCGTCTCCGGCGAGGACGTACGCGTTGCCCTCGCCGACCGCCTCCGCCAGGGCGCCGAGGGCATGCGACAGCGGCCCGTCGATCTCGCGGACGCGGAAGATCCCGTCGACGGCGGCGAGCGCGTCCGCGACCGGCAGCCGGTTCAGCAGCCGGTGGATCGCACGGACCTGGAGGGGATAGCGCGCGGTGTCGATGAGCAGGACCAGGCCGAAGTTCCAGGCCCCGGGCGCGGGCTGCTCGTCGCGGAGCCGGAGGTAGGTGGCCCATCGGTGGTGGCCGTCGGCGATGAGGGCCTGCTGGCGGGCGAGGTCGGAGGCGATCTCCTCGAGGTCGCCGGCGTCGGTGACCGACCAGAGGCGGTGACTGAACCCGTCCTCGGTCGTCGTCGACAGCAGCGGCTCCTCGTGGATGACGCGCTCGATGACCGCGCTCGCCCCGTTCGCCGGGCCGTCGCTGCGGTAGGTGAGCAGCAGGGGTTCGAGATTGGCGCCGGTGGTGCGCATCAGGGCCGTGCGGTCGGCCACCACGTGCGGCATCACGTCCTCGTGCGGGAGGACGATGCCCTCATCGGGGGCCGACAGTGCCAGCGCCCCGATGATGCCGCGCTGCAGGATGACGCCCCTGCGCTGCTCGTAGACGTACAGCGCGGGCTGCGGGTCGGGGGCGAGGACGCCCTCGGCGACCCAGCGGTCCAGGGTCTCTGCGGCCTGTTCGTGGCGCGCGGTGGCGGTCGCCGCCTGGGGGAGGATCAGCCGGACGATGTTGTACGGGTCCGCGGACTCCAGGTGGTGCAGGCCGTCGGGCCGCACGACGACGTCGTACGGGGGCGAGGTGACGGCGGCCAGACTGCCGACCCGCTCGGGGACGTAGCGCAGTCCACGGAACGGGACCATGTGCAGACCCTCGGCTGCCCTGTCACCTCGCGTGCTCATTGGAGCATCGTATGTGGCCGGGGCGATGCGCGATGATCGGGGGAGTGCGCGGCGATCGGGACGCGCCGCCGATCGATGGCCCCCGGCCGGGTGGACCGGGAGCCGGGAGTGAGGAGCGGACCAGCATGGGCGAGCGGGGCAGGACCAGGCCGAGTGGCAGCGCACGGGCGCTGAGCGAGGTGTACGACACGGCTCTGCTCGATCTCGACGGGGTGGTGTACGCCGGCGGGGAGGCCATCGCGCACGCGGTGGCGTCCCTGGAGACCGCGCGTGACGGCGGCATGCATCTGGCGTACGTCACGAACAACGCCCTGCGGACGCCGGACGCGGTGGCGGAGCACCTCACCGAGCTGGGTGTGCCGGCGGAGGCGGGCGATGTCATCACCTCGGCGCAGGCCGTGGCACGGCTGATCGCCGAACAGGTCCCGGCCGGTTCGCGGGTGCTGGTCATCGGCGGTGAGGGGCTGCGCGTGGCGCTGTGCGAGCGCGGTCTGGAGCCGGTGGACTCGGCCGACGACGACCCGGCGGCGGTCGTTCAGGGGTACGGCGGGCCGGAGCTGCCGTGGGGACGGCTGGCGGAGGCCTCGTACGCGGTGGCACGCGGGGTGCCGTGGTTCGCCTCCAACACGGACCTGACGATCCCGAGTGCCCGCGGGATCGCGCCGGGGAACGGCGCGGCGGTCGAGGTCGTGCGGATCGCGACCGGTGGCGCGCCGCAGATCGCGGGGAAGCCGCTGACGCCGATGCACCGGGAGACGATCCTGCGGACGGGTGCCGAGCGGCCGCTGGTGGTGGGGGACCGGCTCGACACCGACATCGAGGGCGCGTGCAACGGCGGCGTGGACTCGCTGCTCGTGCTGACCGGGGTGACGGACCCGGCGCAACTGCTTCGGGCGGAGCCGAAGCACCGGCCGACCTATGTGGACGAGGACCTGCGGGGGCTGCTCACCGGTCAGCCCGCGGTGGAGCCCGCCGGTTCTCCGGACGGGGGGTTCGTGTGCGGCGGCTGGACGGCGTCCGTGCGGGGCGACGCGCTCGTGATCGAAGGTGACGGCCAACGGCTCGACGGGCTGCGGGCGTTGTGCGCGGCGGCGTGGACCCACGCGGGGGACCGGTCCGGCTCGGTGGACGCGGGCAAGGCGCTGGCCCGGCTCGGCTGGTGAACGGCCGCGCGGGAAAGGTCCGGTGGGAGGGGGTCCGGACGGCGCCCCGATCAGAGCACTATGGGAGGATAGGCTAACCTAACCGCGTGTTGGTCGACAGTCCTCCCGAACAGAGCGCGGACCGGACGGCCGCGGCATCCGCGTCCGAGCCGCGCAAGCGCCATGCGCTGCGCGCGGCCGGCCTGCTGCTCGCCCTCGGTGTCCTGCTGCTGGTCTGTGTCGCGAGCATCGCGATCGGTGCCAAGTCGGTACCGGTCGCCGATGTGTGGCACGGGCTCTTCCAGAACTCCGGCACCGGCAACGACGTGGTGATCCGCGATGTCCGGGTGCCGCGCACGGTGCTGGGCCTGTTGGTGGGTGTCGCCCTGGGGCTTGCCGGCGCGGTGATGCAGGCGTTGACCCGCAACCCGCTCGCCGAGCCCGGCCTGCTCGGGGTCAACGCGGGCGCGGCCGCCGCGGTCGTCACCGCCATCAGCTTCCTCGACGTCACCTCGATCACCGAGTACGTCTGGTTCGCCTTCCTCGGCGCCGGTGTGGTCTCGGTGGTCGTGTACGTGCTGGGCGGGAGCCGAGGCGCCACCCCGGTACGGCTCGCACTCGCCGGCACGGCCGCCACGGCCGCGCTCTTCGGCTACGTCAACGCCGTACAGCTGCTGGACTCGGCCGCGCTGGACCGGCTGCGCTTCTGGACCGTCGGCTCGCTCGCCTCGGCCGATCCCGCGACGATCGGCAAGGTGGCGCCGTTCATCGGCGCCGGGGTGGTGCTGGCCCTGCTGATCGCACGGCCCCTCAACGCCCTGGAGATGGGCGACGACACCGCGCGTGCGCTGGGCGCCCATCTGACCCGGACGCGGGTGCTGGCCATGGTCGCGGTCACCCTGCTGTGCGGGGCGGCGACCGCCGCCTGCGGGCCCATCGTCTTCATCGGGCTGATGGTCCCGCATCTCGTCCGGGCCATCACGGGCCCCGACATGCGCTGGATCCTCCCGTACGCCGCGGTGCTGTCGCCGGTGCTGCTGCTCGGGTCGGACGTCGTCGGCCGCGTGGTCGCCCGTCCCTCGGAGCTGCAGGTCGGCGTCGTCACCGCGTTCATCGGCGGCCCCGTGTTCATCTATCTCGTACGCCGCAAGAGGATGGCGCAGCTGTGAGGGCCGTGAAAGCGATACGCACCCCGGGCGGGCTGTCCGTCCGTGTGGACCCGAGGGCGGCCCTCGTCGTCCTGCTGCTCCTCGCCGCGGCGCTGGCCGTCGCCGTCGTGCTCGTCGGCAGCGGCGACTTCCCGATGACGCCCGGCGAGGTCGTCGCCACCCTGCTCGGCGACGGCACACCCGCGCACGAGTTCATCGTCCGGGACGTACGGCTGCCGCGGGTCCTCGTGGCGCTGCTGGTCGGCGCGGCGCTCGCGGTCGGCGGGGCGCTCTTCCAGTCCATCTCCCGCAATCCGCTGGGCAGTCCGGACGTGCTCGGGTTCGGTCAGGGCTCGACCGTCGGCGCGCTGACGGTGATCGTGCTGTTCAAGGGCGACGCCTTCGCCACCGCGGGCGGCGCGATCGTCGGCGGCCTGGTCACCGGCGCCGTCGTCTACCTCCTCGCCTGGAAGCGGGGCGTGCACGGCTACCGGCTCGTGCTGATCGGCATCGGCATCGCCGCCATGCTCACCGGCGCCATCCACTACCTCATCACCAAGGCCAATCTCGTCGACGCCACCCGCGCCGTCGTATGGATGACGGGTTCCCTCGACGGCCGCGACTGGAGCCAGTTCTGGCCGCTGCTCGCCGTCTGCGCGGTGTTCGTCCCGCTGTCGCTGGCGTACGGGCGGCCCCTGCGGATGCTGGAGATGGGCGACGACGCGGCGTATGCGCTCGGGATCAGGGTCGAACGGACCCGCGCCGTGCTGACGGGCTCCGCGGTGCTGCTCACCGCCGTGGCCACGGCGGCGGCCGGCCCGATCGTCTTCGTCGCGCTCAGCGCCCCGCAACTCGCCCGCCGGCTGACGCGGTCGCCCGGGCCGAACCTGGCCGCGAGCGCCATGATGGGCGCCGCCCTGCTGGTCGTCGCGGACTGGGTCGCCACCTCGGCGTTCGGCGACCGCCAGCTCCCGGTCGGTGTCGTCACCGGGGTGCTCGGCGGCGTCTACCTGCTCTGGCTGCTCGTCACCGAACGCAAGGCGGGCCGGATATGACGGCCAGCGCCGGGCGCAGGAGCGCAGACCCGCACCAGAAGACCTCCAGGAGTACGTCCATGCAGCGCCTCACCGCGGAATCGGTCACCCTCGCCTACGACCGGCGGGTGATCGCCGAGGACCTCTCGGTCGAGATACCCGACAACTCCTTCACGGTCATCGTCGGCCCGAACGCCTGCGGCAAGTCCACCCTGCTGCGGGCGCTCTCACGGATGCTGAAGCCCAGTCAGGGCCGGGTGCTGCTGGACGGGCAGACGATCCACTCGATGCCGGCGAAGAAGGTCGCGCGGACGCTCGGCCTGCTGCCGCAGTCGTCGGTGGCGCCGGACGGCATCACCGTCGGGGACCTGGTGGCCCGCGGCCGGTACCCGCACCAGGGCCTGCTGCGCCAGTGGTCGCCGGACGACGAGCGGATCGTCCAGGAGTCGATGGCGGCGACCGGCGTCGCCGAGCTGGCCGACCGCCATGTGGACGAGCTGTCCGGGGGTCAGCGCCAGCGCGTCTGGATCGCGATGGCGCTCGCGCAGCAGACGCCGCTGCTGCTGCTCGACGAGCCGACCACCTTCCTCGACATCCAGCACCAGCTGGAGATCCTCGACCTCTGCGCCGAACTGCACGAGACACAGGGCCGCACGCTCGTGGCGGTGCTGCACGACCTCAACCAGGCCGCGCGCTACGCGACCCATCTGATCGCGATGCGGGGCGGGAGGATCGCCGCGGAGGGAGCGCCCGGGGACGTCGTCACGGCCGAGCTCGTCGAGCGGGTCTTCGGGGTCCGCTCCCAGGTCATCGACGACCCGGAGACCGGTACGCCGCTGGTGGTGCCGCTGGCGCGGCGCGGCAGGGCCGCCTCGGACGCGTCGCGGCCGTCCGGCCCGGGCGCCTCGGCGGAGACGGCCGCGGCGGCGTCCTGAGACGGCGTGGCCGGGACGGTGTGCGGCAGCGCCGTCGTCACAGCAGTGCCCGCAGGCGCAGCAGATCGCGGAAGCCGGCCTCGAGCCCGACCCGGCCCGAGGCCCAGGCCTTCGCGAAGTTCAGCTGCCCGTCGACCATCGCCACCAGGTCGTCGCCGGTCATCGCGAGCCGGATGTCGGCCTTCTCGGGAGGCGGCCCGTCGAGCGTGTCGAGGACCTCGATCCGGCCGGCCGAGAGGCGTCCGGTGAAGGTGACGTCCAGGTCCTTGATGTGGCAGCTCAGGGAACGGTCGAGCGAGGCCGCGCTGCGCACGTCCCCGTCCGCCTTCGCGAGATTGTCCGAAAGTCTGTCGAGTGCGCCGCGGCACTCCTCTGTCGTCGCCATCGTGATCGACGGTACCCCAGGGCTTCGCGGTAGCGTCTGGGCATGAGCGACTCGATGGACACGTCCCGGACGGCGCACGAGGCGTCCGGGGCGGCGCCCGGCGGTACAGGGGCGCCGTTCCCGGTGCCCGGGCCGGCGGCGGGCCTTCCGCGCGCGGGACACGTGCCCGGGCCCGGCGACGGCGAGCCGTCCGGCGAGGAGGACGCCGGGAGTGGCGCCCCGGGCGGTTCGGCGCGCGAGGAGACGTACGACCCGGCCGCCCCCGCGCCCCTGGGCGTCGAGCGCGCAGCCACCGGCCACGCCGGGGTCGACGCGCACCTCGAGCGGCTGGCCGACGCCGACCACCTCCCGGCGGACGGCCACCTGGAGGTGTACGAGGATGTACACAGAGGGCTCCGCGACACTCTGACCGCGCTGGACGCCCGACCGGACGAATCGCACGACCACAGGAGCTGAACCGAACGTGGCAGGAGTGGCACGCCGCCGTCTCGACGCCGAGCTGGTACGCCGCAAGCTCGCCCGCTCGCGCGAGCACGCGAGCCAGCTGATCGCGGCGGGGCGGGTGACCGTCGGCGGCAACACCGCCGGGAAGCCCGCCACCCAGGTCGAGACCAGTGCCGCCATCGTCGTCGCCCAGGACGACGGCGACCCCGAGTACGTCTCTCGCGGCGGCCACAAGCTCGCGGGCGCGTTCGCGGCCTTCGTCCCCGCGGGGCTGAAGACCGAGGGCCGGCGGGCGCTGGACGCGGGTGCCTCCACGGGCGGGTTCACCGATGTGCTCCTGCGGGCCGGCGCCTCCCGTGTCGTCGCCGTCGACGTCGGTTACGGACAGCTCGCCTGGTCCCTCCGGAGCGATGAACGCGTGACGGTCAAGGACCGTACGAATGTGCGCGAGTTGACCCTGGAGGCGATCGGCGGGGAGGCGGTGGACCTGATCGTCGGGGACCTGTCCTTCATCCCGCTGGGCCTGGTGCTGCCCGCGCTGGTGCGCTGCGCGACGCCCGCCGCCGATCTCGTCCTCATGGTCAAGCCGCAGTTCGAGGTCGGCAAGGAGCGCCTCGGCAGCGGCGGAGTGGTCCGCAGCCCGGAGCTGCGTGCCGAGGCGGTGCGGACCGTGGCACGGCAGGCCGCCGAGCTGGGGCTCGGCGTGCTGGGAGTGACCGCGAGCCCGCTGCCGGGACCCTCGGGCAATGTCGAGTACTTTCTCTGGCTCCGGGCCGGAGCACCGGATCTCGACCCGGCGGACGTCGAGCGCGCAGTGGCGGAGGGGCCGCGTTGACCGATACGAGCGAGACCATCATGGACACCCGGACACGGACCCGTACCGTGTTCCTGCTGGCCCACACGGGCCGGGCCGCGGCGATCCGCAGCGCCGAACTCGTCGTCCAGGGCCTGCTGCGCGCGGGCATCGGGGTGCGGGTGCTCGCCTTCGAGGCCGCCGACCTCCCGCTGCCGCAGTCCGTGGAGACCGTGCCCGAGGCGACGCCCGAGGTGCTCGACGGGTGCGAGCTGCTCATCGTGCTCGGCGGTGACGGCACCCTGCTCCGGGGGGCCGAGTTCGCCCGCGCCTCCGGGGTCCCGATGCTGGGGGTCAACCTGGGGAGGGTCGGCTTCCTCGCGGAGGCCGAGCGGGACGACCTGGACAAGGTCGTCGACCGCGTCGTGACGCGGGAGTACGAGGTCGAGGAGCGGATGACCATCGACGTGGCCGTCCGCCGCAACGGCGACATCGTGCACCGTGACTGGGCGCTGAACGAGGCCGCCGTGCAGAAGGTCTCCCCCGAGCGGATGCTCGAGGTCGTCCTGGAGATCGACGGGCGCCCGGTGACCGGCTTCGGCTGCGACGGCATCGTGTGTGCCACCCCGACCGGGTCGACCGCGTACGCGTTCTCGGCGGGCGGGCCGGTGGTGTGGCCCGAGGTCGAGGCGCTGCTGATGGTGCCGATCAGCGCCCACGCGCTGTTCGCGAAGCCCCTGGTCACATCGCCCTCGTCGGTGCTCGCGGTGGAGGTGCAGCCGAACACCCCGCACGGTGTGCTGTGGTGCGACGGGCGCCGCGCCGTGGAGCTCCCGGCCGCCGCTCGGGTGGAGGTGCGACGCGGCGAGGTGCCCGTACGCCTGGCCCGGCTGCACCACGCCTCGTTCACCGACCGGCTGGTGGCGAAGTTCGCGCTGCCCGTCTCGGGCTGGCGGGGCGCGCCGCACGGCGACACCTGACGCGAGGCGGGCGGCCGGTCCCGCGACGGGTGAGGGCCCGCTCCGGGATGGACGGCGGCGGGTGAGCCGGGGCCGGGCTCCCCGCCCCGGTTCGCTTCCCTCGCTCCCGGCCCGTGTCCTCGTCCTCCTCCCGGCCCGTGGCTCCGGGATCCGCGGGCCACTCCCACGGGTGATGACGGCCGCGCCGACCTGCGGCTGCGTACCCGGGAGGCGGGGGCCGTCGCACACCCGGCCCCGGACCTCGTAAGGTCTTCCCCGTGTTGGAGGAGATGCGGATACGGTCGCTCGGGGTCATCGACGACGCCGTCGTCGAGCTGTCGCCGGGGTTCACGGCGGTCACGGGTGAGACCGGTGCGGGCAAGACCATGGTCGTCACCAGCCTCGGGCTGCTGCTCGGCGGGCGCGCCGACCCCGCCCTCGTACGGATCGGCGCCAAGTCGGCCGTCGTGGAGGGGCGGGTCACCGTACCCGCCGACGCCTCCGTGGCCGTGCGGGCCGAGGAGGCCGGTGCCGAACTCGACGACGGGGCGCTGCTGATCAGCCGTACGATCTCCGCGGAGGGCCGCTCCCGGGCGCACCTCGGCGGGCGCTCCGTGCCGGTCGGCATGCTCACCGAGCTGGCCGACGAGCTCGTCGCCGTCCACGGGCAGACCGACCAGCAGGGGCTCCTGAAGGCGGCTCGCCAGCGGCAGGCACTGGATCGGTACGCGGGCGACGCGGTCGCCGGACCGCACGCCAAGTACGTGGCCGCGTACCGGCGGCTGAAGGCCGTCTCCGCCGAGCTGGCAGAGCTCACCACCCGTGCCCGTGAACGCGCCCAGGAAGCCGATCTGCTGCGCTTCGGGCTGAACGAGGTCGCGGCCGTGGAACCGAGGGCGGGCGAGGACGTGGAGCTGGCCGCCGAGGCCGAGCGGCTGGGGCACGCCGAGGCCCTCGCCTCCGCCGCGTCCGTGGCGCGCGCGGCGCTCGCCGGTAACCCGGAGGACCCGGAGGGCGTCGACGCGACGACCCTCGTCGCCGGCGCCGGCCGGGCCCTGGACGCCGTTCGGGCCCACGACCCCGCGCTGGCCGCGCTCGCCGACCGGATGGGCGAGATCTCCATCCTGCTCGGCGACGTGGCGGGCGAACTCGCCGGATACGCGGACGACCTCGACGCCGATCCGCTGCGGCTCGCGGCGGTCGAGGAACGGCGGGCCGCGCTCGGGGCGCTCACCCGCAAGTACGGCGAGGACGTCAACGCCGTCCTGGCCTGGGCCGAGGAAGGCGCCGGCCGGCTCACCGAGCTGGAGGGCGACGACGACCGGATCGGCGAGCTGACGGCGGAGCGCGACGCGCTGCGCGCCGAACTGTCCGGTCTCGCCCAGGCACTGACGGACGCCCGTACGGCGGCCGCGGCCCGGTTCGCGGAGGCGGTGACGGCGGAGCTGGCGCATCTCGCGATGCCGCACGCGCGCGTCACCATCGCCATCCGCCAGACCGACGACCCCGAGGGGGTCGAGGTCAACGGGCGCACCGTCGCGTACACCTCGTCGGGAGCGGACGAGGTGGAGCTGCTGCTCGCGCCGCACCCGGGCGCCCAGCCGCGGCCGATCGCCAAGGGCGCGTCCGGCGGTGAGCTCTCGCGGGTGATGCTGGCGGTGGAGGTCGTCTTCGCGGGGACCGACCCGGTGCCGACGTACCTCTTCGACGAGGTCGACGCGGGAGTCGGCGGCAAGGCGGCCGTGGAGATCGGCCGGCGCCTCGCCAAGCTCGCCAAGACCGCGCAGGTCGTCGTGGTGACCCACCTTCCGCAGGTCGCGGCGTTCGCCGACCGGCAGCTGCTGGTCGAGAAGACGAACGACGGATCGGTGACCCGGTCCGGCGTCACGGTCCTGGAGGGTGAGGACCGGGTGCGCGAGCTGTCGCGGATGCTCGCGGGCCAGGAGGACTCGGAGACGGCGCGGGCGCACGCGGAGGAACTGCTGGCGACGGCGCGCGCGGAGGTCTGAGCGCGCGGGTGTGACCGGGCCGCGGGGCGCGAGGCCACTTCTGCTCCGGCCCAGGGCGAGCGGTGCGGCCCGGGACGGCCGCCGATGGCCCTGAAGACGCGTGCGTGCTCCGCGGGGCCCGTACGGGCACACAAGGGCCGTCCGGGACCCGTCGTGGGGCGGTGCTGCAGGGCGGCGCGCGGTGGTCCTCGCTGGGGTGGTGTACGGCGCGATGCGGGCGCGCGCACGGCGGCGTGCGCGGTAGGAGCGCACCAATGTCGCCCGTCGCACGCCGCCGGACGCCGGTCGAGACCGTCCCTCGCCCGGCAATCGCGGGCGCGGAGCCGTCTCGGGCGAGCGGATGACCACCGGTGTGCGCTCACCCGTGTGGGTGATCCGGCCGGGGCTGTTGAGGCTCCTGACACGGGAACGACATCCCGGCGGTGCCGGAACGTGCGTACGGACTGGCATCCTTGGCGCGTGACACAGCTGCGTACGGTCCAGGTACTGGGCGGCGGCAGCGCGGGCAGCAGCGCTCACGTCAGGTCACTGGCCGGGGGCCTGGTGGCGCGGGGAGTGGGGGTGACCGTGTGCGCGCCCGCACCCCTGGAACACGAATACGACTTCCTCGGCGCCGGGGCGCACTTCGTGCCCGTGCCGCGCCGCGGCGACCCGGCGACGGTCGGGGCGCTCCGGGCGGTGTGCGCGGGAGCGGACGTCGTCCACGCGCACGGGCTCGACGCCGCGGTGCGGACGGCCCTGGCGATCAGCGGGCAGGGCGTGCCGCTGGTGGTCACCTGGCACACCCGGACCCGGGCGGCGGGCGCGCGTGGCAGGGTGTCGCGGATGCTGGAGCGACGGGTGGTGAGGGCCGCGGCGGTGGTCCTCGGTACGTCGTCCGAGCTGGTGGACCGGGCCAGGAGCCGGGGCGCGCGCGACGCGCGTCTCGCCCCGGTCGCCGTACCGCCCCCCGGCCCGGACCGGCCCGAGAGCAAGGCGCGGGCCGAACTCGGCGCGGTCGAGCGGCCGTTGCTGACGGCCGTCGGCAGGCTCGAACCAGGTCGAGGCCACAGCACCCTGCTCGACGCGTCCCACCGGTGGCTCGGGCTGGACCCGGTGCCGCTGGTCGCCATCGCGGGGGAGGGGCGGGATCGCGCCGCGCTGCAGCGGCGCATCGACAGGGAGGGCCTGCCGGTACGTCTCCTCGGCCGCCGTGACGACGTCAGCGAGCTGCTGGCGGTGTCGGACCTGGCGCTGCTCCCGAGCAGTTGGGAGGCCCGCTCGCTCCTCGCCCAGGAGGCGCTCCGACTGGGCGTCCCGCTCGTCGCGACGCAGGTCGGCGGCACGCCCGAACTGGTGGGCAACGCCGCCGAACTCGTGCCGTACGGCGATGCCGTGGCCCTCGCGGCCGCCGTCAGCCGGCTGCTGGCGGACCCCGAGCGCCGCCGCCGGCTCGCGACGGCGGGCCGTGTCCAGGCGGCGACCTGGCCGACGGAGGACGAGACCGTCGCCCAGGTGCTGAGCATCTACGACGAACTCACGCAGCCGCCGCGCCCGCGCCGGGCCTGAGCGCGGTCGGCGGGACCGTGCCCCGGACCACGGGGCCGGCGAGACCGCCGTCCTTCCTAGGCTGCCGTCTTCGCAGGGCGCCCAGCCCGCTTCCGGGTGCCGCCCGGCTCCGCCTGCCTCGCCGCCCGATGCCGTTTTCTGCGTGGTCCGCATCTCCCGGATGCTCCGGGGGACCGGCGCGTCGCGCGGCTCATCCGTCCCCGGCCCCGGCTGCGGACGCGGCTGATCCGGTCCCGGTCGCCGTAATCCGGCGACCGGCCGTCCGCGCACGGCCACCTCCGGGGCCGCGCCTCCGTCCCAGCCCTCCCGGGCGTCCGAGCGCTCCGAGCGAACGGGAGCCGGAGCACCCCTCCCGCCACCCGGACGCCGGAACGCCGGAACGCCGGAACGCCGGACGCCGGACGCCGGAACGCCGGAACGCCGGAACCCCCGGTGGTCCGGCCCGTGCTCACAGAGTGTGGCGGCGGGCGCGCAGGGCCAGGGAGAGGGCCAGGACCGTCTGGGGGTCGTCCAGATCGGTGCCGAGGAGTTCGGAGATGCGGGCCAGGCGGTTGTAGAGGGTCTGTCGGTTGAGATGGAGTTCACGGGCCGTCTCCGCCTTGCGGCCCGCATGGGCGAGGAACGTCTGGAGGGTGGGCAGCAACGGCGGGCGGGACGTGCGGTCGTGCTCCAGGAGCGGGCCGACCGCGCGGCCCACGAAAGCGGCGAGGTCCGGGTGGTCCCGCAGCCGCCACAGCAGCAGGTCGATGTCGAGGCGGCGGGCGTCGTACCAGGGACGGTCGGGCAGTCCCTGAGCCGCCGCCGCGGTCTCCGCCGCGTGCCGCAGGCCCGCCGAGGCCGCCGCCCAGCCGCCGGGGACGCCGACCACGACCACCGGCGGATGGACCCCGGCCCGGGGCGCACCCGCCATCCCGGCCCGTTCCAGGCCGGCGCGCAGCGCGGCCGCGACGCGGTCGGCCACGGCCGTACGCTCCGACTCCGAGCGCAGCCCCAGCAGCAGCGGCACCCGGCCCTCGACGGGGCGCACCCCGAGGAGTACCGGAACCCCGACCGAGGCCAGCTCCTCCAGCACCGCCCGGGCCAGCAGCGCCCAGTTGCCCGACGGGGAGAGCTCGGGCGCGAGCCGCATCACCACCGGCAGCAGCGGACCGTCGCCGGGCCGGAAGCCCAGGACCTTCGCCTGGGCGGGCGCGTCGTCGGCCGCGATGCGGCCCTCGGCGAGATCCGTGAGGAAGTCGCCGCGGCCGCGCGCCGCCAGCTCCTCCTCCTGCCGGGCCTGCATGAGGACGACCGCGAGCACCCCGGCCGCCCGCTCGGCCGCCATGCGGTGCACCGGGAGGAGCGGCCCGGACGCGGCGAGCAGTACGAGGCGCGCCCGGACCGCCCCGGCCCCGAGCCCGCCGCCGGGCACGTCCACGAGCACCGATCCCGACGGTGGTCCCGCCTCCCGCGCCGACCGCTGGCCGCGCAGCCCCTCCCACACCTGCAGCGGATCCGCCGCGGCCGGACCGGTGCCGGTGCCCGCGGCGTACAGCAGCCGGCCGTCGGCGGTCTCCAGGAACACCGGGTTGGCGGTGAAGTCGGCCAGGAGGCGCAGTACCTGGGGGATCCCGCCGCCCTCGAGGAGGGCCTGGGTGCACTGCCGGTACACCTCTTCCGCCTGCTGGAGCAGGGCGTAGTGCCCGTTGACGATCTCGGTGTGGACCTCCTCGGTCACCGAGACGAAGGGGACCTCTCGATGGAGCTGGATCAGCGGCAGTCCGGCCGTCCTGGCGGCCTCGACGATACTCGCGGGGAGCCGGGTGAAACGGGGGCCGAGTTCCACGACGAGCGCCGCGATGCCCCGGTCCGCGAGCCGGTGGACGAAGGCGCGCTGCTCGGCCGGCCGGGTGCCCAGACCGAGCCCCGTCGTCAGCAGCAGCTCGCCGCCCTTGAGCAGCGAGGCGATGTTGGGCACCTCGCCGGCGTGCACCCAGCGCACGGTGCGGTTCAGCCGGTCCGCTCCGGCGACGACCTCCGGGAGCCCGCCGCGCAGCGCGGGCAGTTCGATCGCCCGCTGCACCGTGATCCCGCCCTGTGTTTCCATTGCCGGGACGCTACCTGGGCGAAAGTTCGAAGGACAACTGTCAGCCCGGCTTGATGTTGTGGTTCCGCCGGAACACGTTGTCGGGGTCGTAAGCGGCCTTGACGGCGGCGAGCCGCCGGTAGTTCTCGGCGCCGAATCCGGCCACCACACGGTCCCGGCCCTCGTCGCCGATGAAGTTCAGGTACACCTGCCCGACGGACCAGGGCATGACATCGGCCCGGGCGTCACGGACCCACTGCCGGCCGCGCTCGTCGTCCGCCGGGTCCTCCCAGATGCCGAAGGGATGGAGGACCCAGGCCGCGGTGCGCCACGGCAGCGGCCAGCCCGGGTCGCCGCGGCCGAGCGCCCCGCCCATCGGGAAGAGGATGTGCTGGGAGTTGGACGGCACGATCATGCTGTCGGTGCGGGCGCAGAAGACGTCCACCGCCGGGTCGGGCAGGGCCCGCAGATACTCCGCCGACCAGTAGTTCCGCAGGCCGGGCGGGTCGTCGATCATGCACTGGAGCTCGGCGTACGGAAGCTCCATCAGGACCTCGGCCTCATGGCCGAGACCGAGCAGCGGCGCCGCGGCCTTGCGCAGCTCCGGCTCCGTACCGGCATAGGTCACCAGCGCCAGGGCCACGGCCCGCCCCACCAGGTGCCCGGGCATGAAGTCCTCGGGCGGGCCCGTGAGGCAGATGAAGCCGCCGCCCATCTCGTCGGGCGCGGACTCCAGCAGATCCCGGTACACCGGGAGCACCTCCGCCGCGCGCGCCGCCGGGAAGAACAGGAACGCGACGGACATGGCGGGCAGCGGGTGCAGCCGCAGCGTCAGCGACGTGGCCACGCCGAAGTTCCCGCCGCCGCCGTGCAGGGCCCAGAACAGCTCCGGGTTCTCCTCCTCGCTCGCGTGCACCTCGGTGCCGTCTGCCGTCACCAGGTCCACGGCCAGGAGGTTGTCGCAGGCGAGGCCGAACTTCCGCTCCAGCCAGCCCGATCCGCCGCCGAGCGTGAAGCCGCCCAGACCGGTGGTGGAGGCCCGTCCGCCCGTGGTGGCCAGCGCGTACGGCTGGGTGGCCCGGTCCAGATCGCTCATGGTGGCGCCGCCGCCGGCACGGGCGGTACGGGCGTCCGGGTCCACCGTGACGGCGTGCATGCGCCGCAGATCGATCACGAGGCCGCCGTCGGTGGTCGCCGGCCCGGCGACGCCGTGGCCGCCACCGCGGACGGCCGGTTCGAGATCGTGTTCGCGGGCGAAGCGGATCGCCGTCGCGACGTCGGCCGCGGACTCGCACTGGACGATCACCGAGGGCCGTCGGTCGATCATTGCGTTGAAGAGCGCCCGGGCCTCGTCGTAACCGGCGTCGCCCGGGGTGATGGCCTCACCGGCCAGGGATGCGCGGAGTCCCGTCAGGGCCGGCTCCGCGAACGGTTGGGGCGCCATGATGCCCCCTTCCGGGGCGCGAGCAGGACCTTCTCATCGTAGGTACGAGCGGTCCCGCGGCGCACATCCGCGGAAGGGGGCGGGCGTCAGCCGCCGTACGCGCCGGACGCGGTGAGCCGCAGCGCGGTGTCGATCAGGGGGACATGGCTGAACGCCTGCGGGAAGTTGCCCACCTGGCGCTGGAGCCGGGGGTCCCACTCCTCGGCGAGCAGCCCGAGGTCGTTCCGCAGCGACAGCAGCTTCTCGAACAGCCGGCGTGCCTCGTCGACGCGGCCGATCATCGCCAGGTCGTCCGCGAGCCAGAACGAGCAGGCGAGGAACGCTCCCTCGTCGCCCTCGAGCCCGTCGACGCCGGCCTCGTCGCCCGCCGTCGGATAGCGCAGCACGAAGCCGTCCGGCGTGGACAGCTCCCGCTGGATCGCCTCGATGGTGCCGATGACGCGCTTGTCGTCCGGCGGCAGGAAGCCCATCTGGGGGATGAGCAGCAGCGAGGCGTCGAGCTCCTTGGAGCCGTAGGACTGCGTGAAGGTGTTGCGCTCCTTGTCGTAGCCCTTCTCGCACACGTCGCGGTGGATCTCGTCGCGCAGCTCGCGCCAGCGGTCCAGCGGGCCGTCCGCGTCGCCGGACTCGATGAGCTTGATCGTGCGGTCGACGGCGACCCACGCCATCACCTTGGAGTGCACGAAGTGCCGGCGCGGACCGCGGACCTCCCAGATGCCCTCGTCGGGCTGGTCCCAGTGGTCCTCCAGGTACCGGATCAGCCTCAGCTGGAGCACCGAGGCGTAGTCGTTGCGCGACAGGCCCGTCATATGGGCCAGGTGCAGGGCCTCGGTGACCTCGCCGTAGACGTCCAGCTGGAGCTGGTTCGCGGCGCCGTTGCCGACCCGGACCGGCGCGGAGCCCTCGTAGCCGGGCAGCCAGTCCAGCTCCGCCTCACCGAGCTCCCGCTCGCCGGCGATGCCGTACATGATCTGCAGGTTCTCCGGGTCGCCGGCGACGGCGCGCAGCAGCCACTCGCGCCAGGCCCGGGCCTCCTCGCGGTAGCCGGTGCGCAGCAGCGAGGAGAGGGTGATGGCGGCGTCGCGCAGCCAGGTGTAGCGGTAGTCCCAGTTCCGTACGCCGCCGATCTCCTCGGGCAGCGAGGTGGTGGGCGCGGCGACGATGCCGCCGGTGGGGGCGTACGTGAGGGCCTTCAGAGTGATCAGCGAGCGGACCACCGACTCACGGTAGGGCCCGTGGTACGTACAGTGCTCGACCCACTCGCGCCAGAACTCCTCGGTGGCCTCCAGCGACCCCTCGGGGTCGGGCAGCGCGGGCGGCTGGTGGTGGGACGGCTGCCAGCTGATGGTGAAGGCGAGCCGGTCACCGGGGGAGACCGTGAAGTCGGAGTAGGTGGTCAGGTCCTGGCCGTAGGTGTCGGCGGAGGTGTCCAGCCACACCGAGTCGGGGCCCGCGACGGCGACCGTGCGGTTGTCGACCTTGTGCACCCAGGGCACGACCCGGCCGTAGCTGAACCGCATCCGCAGGGCCGACCGCATGGGCACCCGACCGCTGACGCCTTCCACGATCCGGATCAGCTGGGGCGCGCCGTCACGGGGCGGCATGAAATCCGTTACGCGGACCGTGCCGCGTGGCGTGTCCCACTCCGATTCCAGGATCAGCGAGTCGCCCCGGTACCGGCGGCGGCTGGCCGTCGGCGGCTCCGCGTCGGCCGGGTACGCCGGCCCGAGACGCCAGAATCCGTGCTCCTCGGTGCCGAGAAGACCTGCGAAGACGGCATGCGAGTCGAAGCGGGGAAGGCACAGCCAGTCGACTGTGCCGTCCCGGCAGACCAGGGCAGCGGTCTGCATGTCTCCGATGAGTGCGTAGTCCTCGATGCGCCCGGCCACGTGGATCTCCAGTCGAACGGCCACGTCCGCCCAGCGTGGCACTTACTGCGGTCAAGGGGGTCAATCGGTCGATGACGAGCTCGCTCCGGGAAGGGTGTCCCACCCAGGCGAAACTGTGAGGGAAGGGCGGGGGTGGTGCCGTTCACCGGCCTGGCTCGGCAGCGATATTCCGAATCAAGTGTCCGAGCAGGATACGACGCACCCCGGTGATCCGCGCGATGCTCTCGACAATGCATCGCGGCCGAACGGGTGAGCGCCTGGTGAACCCCGGTGGAGCCCGCTGAAGGCCATCATGCCCTGTGTGGCCGGAAGCAGTCTCCCCCGGGCGCTGATACCCTGGTAGCCCGTGGACCGGTGGTGCCCCCACTAGGGATGGCGGCCCCCGAACCGCAGCGACGGCACCCCAGGTGATCCCCGGATGTTCCCTGTGGGGCGCCGTTACGCACGACCACCTCGCGACCACGGGAGCCCCCTCTTGGCCATGCCGGCTCGATCCTCGACATCTACGACGACCAAGCACATCTTCGTCACCGGGGGTGTCGCCTCCTCCCTCGGCAAGGGCCTGACCGCCTCCAGCCTGGGCGCTCTCCTCAAGGCGCGGGGCCTGCGGGTCACCATGCAGAAGCTCGACCCGTACCTGAACGTCGACCCGGGGACGATGAACCCGTTCCAGCACGGTGAGGTGTTCGTCACCAACGACGGCGCCGAGACCGACCTGGACATCGGCCACTACGAGCGCTTCCTCGACGTCGACCTGGACGGCTCCGCGAACGTCACCACCGGCCAGGTGTACTCGACCGTGATCGCCAAGGAGCGGCGCGGGGAGTACCTGGGCGACACGGTCCAGGTGATCCCGCACATCACCAACGAGATCAAGCACCGCATCCGCCGCATGGCCACCGACGACGTCGACGTCGTCATCACCGAGGTCGGCGGCACGGTCGGCGACATCGAGTCGCTGCCGTTCCTGGAGACCGTCCGCCAGGTCCGCCACGAGGTCGGCCGGGACAACGTCTTCGTCGTGCACATCTCGCTGCTGCCGTACATCGGGCCGTCCGGGGAACTGAAGACCAAGCCGACCCAGCACTCCGTCGCGGCGCTGCGGAACATCGGTATCCAGCCGGACGCCATCGTGCTGCGCGCCGACCGCGAGGTCCCCACCGCCATCAAGCGCAAGATCTCGCTGATGTGCGACGTCGACGAGGCGGCCGTGGTCGCGGCCATCGACGCCAAGTCGATCTACGACATCCCGAAGGTGCTGCACACCGAGGGCCTGGACGCCTACGTCGTGCGCAAGCTCGACCTGCCGTTCCGCGACGTCGACTGGACGATCTGGGACGACCTGCTGGACCGCGTGCACAACCCCGACCATGAGGTCAGTGTCGCGCTCGTCGGCAAGTACATCGACCTGCCGGACGCCTATCTGTCGGTGACCGAGGCCATGCGGGCCGGCGGTTTCGCGAACAAGGCCCGGGTCAAGGTGAAGTGGGTCACGTCCGACGACTGCCGCACGCCCGCCGGCGCGCAGAAGCAGCTCGGCGACGTCGACGCGATCCTGATCCCGGGCGGCTTCGGCGAGCGCGGTGTCGACGGCAAGGTCGGCGCGATCCAGTACGCCCGCGAGAACAAGATCCCGCTGCTCGGCCTCTGCCTCGGCCTGCAGTGCATCGTGATCGAGGCCGCGCGCAACCTGGCCGGGATCCCCGACGCCAACTCCACGGAGTTCGACGCGGGCACCGCCCACCCCGTCGTCTCCACGATGGAGGAGCAGCTGGCGTACGTGGAGGGCGCGGGCGACCTCGGCGGAACGATGCGTCTCGGCCTCTACCCGGCGAAGCTCGCCGAGGGCTCCATCGTCCGCGAGGTCTACGCGAACGAGCCGTACGTCGAGGAGCGCCACCGCCACCGCTACGAGGTGAACAACGCCTACCGCGCCGAGCTGGAGAAGAAGGCGGGCATCGTGTTCTCCGGAACCTCTCCGGACAACAAGCTCGTCGAGTACGTCGAGTACCCGCGCGAGGTGCACCCGTACCTGGTCGCGACCCAGGCCCACCCGGAGCTCCGCTCCCGCCCGACCCGTCCGCACCCGCTCTTCGCGGGCCTGGTGAAGGCGGCCGTCGAGCGGAAGACCGCGGCGCAGGGCGCAGGGCACAAGACGGGCAAGTAAGGCAAAGGCATTACGGTGGGCCGGGGCACGGGACGGGAGAGGTCCCGCGCCCCGGTTCCGGCGTTTGGGAGGACGCACATGACCATCAAGGACGCCCCCGAGGAGTGGCGGGTCACCGCGACCGCGACGCCGTTCAGGGGCAACAAGACGAGTGTCCGTACCGACGACGTGGTCATGCCCGACGGCTCCGTCGTGCGCCGCGACTACCAGGTGCACCCGGGGTCGGTGGCGGTGCTCGCGCTCGACGAGGACGACCGGGTCCTGGTGCTGCGCCAGTACCGGCACCCCGTGCGCCAGAAGCTCTGGGAGATCCCGGCCGGTCTCCTCGACGTCCCCGGTGAGAACCCGCTGACCGCGGCCCAGCGCGAGCTGTACGAGGAAGCGCACGTCAAGGCCGTCGACTGGCGGGTCCTCGCGGACGTCTACACCACACCGGGCGGCTGCGACGAGGCCGTGCGGATCTTCCTGGCCCGCGATCTGTCCGAGGCGGAGGGCGAGCGCTTCCAGGTCTCCGAGGAGGAGGCCGACATGGAGCTGGCCCGGGTCCCCCTCGGGGACCTGGTGCGCGGCGTGCTCGCCGGCGATCTGCACAACAACTGCCTGGTGGTCGGCGTCCTGTCGCTCACCGCGGCGCTCACGGGCGACGGCCTGGACGCCCTCCGCCCCGCCGAGGCCCCGTGGCCGGCCCGCCCCTTCGAGGCGTAGGTCCCCACGGTCACGGCGGCGCCCCGGCCCGGGGCGCCGCCGTGACCGCCGGAGCGCGCGTCACGGGTGCGGTGTGACCATCCGCTCATCCGATCGAGGGATCCTCCCGCCGCGCTCCGCCGCGCTCTCCCCGTTTCGGCGAGATGCCTGAATTACGCTCGGAGCGCCCGCCCGGGCACCCGGCGCGGGCTCGGCTCGTACGGTGACGGACTGGGGAGCGTGGCCCGTGACGGAACAGGCGGTGGACTTCGAGGAGCCCTCGTCCGAGAACCGCCCGTCGCAGGCAGGGCCCGTGTCCGAGGAACGGGCCGGTCATGGGACCGTTGGCCCTGTGGGTGGGCAATTCATCGGGCGCCAGCGGGAATTGAAGGCGCTGCGGGCCGACATCGAACGGGCCGGACTCGACACGATCTCCGGGCGGAAGGCGCCGCGTGCCCGGGTGCTGCTCGTCGCCGGGCGGCCCGGCTCCGGGAGGACCGCGCTCGCCGCCGAACTGACGCGGCAGCTGGCCGACGAGTACCCGGACGGGGTGCTGTGGGCCAGGCTCACCGAGGCCGGCGGCGAACCCGTCCCCACCGACCGCACCGCCCGCGGACTGCTGGAGACGCTCGGCGTCGGCACGCCGGCGGGCGCAGACGAGGACCTGCTCACCGAGATGGTCCGGGAGGCCCTCGCGGTGCGGCGGTGCGTGCTCGTGCTGGACGACGCGGCCGACGCGGAGCAGGTGGACCCGCTGCTGCCGGACAACCCGGACTGCCTCGTCGTCGCCGTCTCCCAGGGCCCGCTCACGGGGATCCCCGACGTCCGGCCGTGCACCATCGGCGGCATGGACGCCAAGTCGGCGATCGAGCTGCTGAGCCGCTTCACCGGCTCGGTGCGGGTCACCGTCGACCCCCAGGCCGCCGAGTCGCTGGTCGAGCAGTGCGGCGGACAGCCCGCCGCGATGGTGCTGGTCGGCGGCTGGCTCGCGGCCCGTCCCAAGGCGTCGGTCGCCGACGCGACGAAGCAGCTGCGCGGGTTGCACGACGACCCGGAGGCACCCGTCGGGGCCCGGCCCCTCGCCCGGGCCTTCCGGCTCGTGCACGACTCGCTCCCGCAGTCCGCGGCGCGGCTGCTGCGGCTGCTCGCCCTCGCCCCCGCCGGGCTGGTGGACGCCCACATCGCGTCCGCGCTGGCCGGCTGCTCGGTGTCGGCGGCCGGCTCGACCCTGGACGACTTCGCCGCGCTCGGACTCCTGCACGCCGTCGTCGGGACGCAGCAGGCGAACGAGCCGGTGGGGAGCGAGCGGTACGAGGTGCCCGGCTGCCTCGCCCCGCTGCTGCTCGCGCTGGTGACCGAGGAGGAACGGCCCGCGGATGTGCAGCTCGCGCGGGCCCGGATGCTGGAGCGGACCGTACGGCTGCTGCAGTCCTGCCGCGCCGTCACCGAACCCGAGGGATCCACGGCCCGCAAGAAGCTCGCGGGGCTGCCGCGGGCCCTGCGCTTCTCCACCACCGGGGCCGCCGGGGCCTGGCTGGACGCACGCCGGCCCGCGCTGCTCGGCGCCGCCCGGATCGCGGTGGCCGACGGGGAGCTGGACACCCTGGCCCGGCGGCTGATCGCCGCGCTGGTCCGGGCCCTGGTCGCGCACCACGGCACCGAGTCCGCCGCGCCCGAGCTCTACGGACTCCACCAGCTCGTGCTGGACGTGGCCGTGCGCCGCGAACTGCACCGGGAGCAGGCCGCCGCGCTGCTGAACCTGGCCGACCTGGATGCCCGGACGGGGCGGACAGAGGACGCATTGGTGCGGTATCGGGCGGCTCTGGACGCCGGGCGGCGCGGAAACGACCCGTACGCCCTGGCCCGGGCCATGGAATCCGTAGGCGGTGCCTACCAGGAGCTGGGGGACTGGGAGCGGGCGGCGGACTGGTACGGGCGGGCCCTCTCCCAGCGGCTCGCCCGGGGCGAGCGTGCCGACGAGGCCCGGCTGTACGGCCGGCTGGGCGGCGTGCACACCTATGCCGGGCGCTACGGGGAGGCGCTCCGCAGCTGGCGCGCCGCCGCGGCCGGATACCGGCGCCTCGGCGATCTGTCCGGTCACGCACGGGCGTTGAGCGAGGCGGGCCGGGTCCAGGAGTACGCGGGACGTCCGGAGGAGTCGCTGCGCACCTGCGAGGAGGCCGTGGCCTGGGCGCGCCGGGCCGGGGATGTGCGGCTCCAGGCCGCGCTCCAGCTGCGGCTGGCCGACACCCTGGACCGTCTCGGCGACGCCGCCGCGGCCGGACTGCACCGTTCCGCCGCTGAGCGACTGCTGGGAGGCGACGTTTCCGGCCTACGAAATCCGTAGTGTTCTCGTCAGAGAAATTTGCTTTGCAAGGCTAGACAGCTGGAAGTCCTTCATTAGACTGGCTCTGCCGGGTGTCGCCCCGGTCCATCCGATACGCCCGGCGTATCCGGGTAACTATGGAATTGCACGAGAATCCCCCTGAGTCAAGGACCGTGATCGACGTGAAGGTCGGCATCCCCCGCGAGGTCAAGAACAACGAGTTCCGGGTGGCCATCACCCCCGCCGGTGTGCACGAGCTCGTGCGCAACGGCCACCAGGTCTTCATCGAGGCGAACGCCGGGGTCGGCTCCTCGATCACGGACGAGGAGTTCGTCGCCGCGGGCGGGCGGATCCTGCCCACCGCGGACGAGGTCTGGGCCACCGCCGACATGGTGCTCAAGGTCAAGGAGCCCATTGCGGAGGAGTACCACCGCATGCGCAAGGACCAGGTGCTCTTCACCTACCTGCACCTTGCCGCCTCCAAGGAGTGCACGGACGCCCTGATCGAGTCCGGCACCACCGCCATCGCCTACGAGACGGTCGAGCTCCCCAACCGCGCCCTGCCGCTCCTCGCTCCGATGTCCGAGGTCGCGGGCCGGCTGGCCCCGCAGGTCGGCGCCTACCACCTGATGCGCCCGGCCGGCGGCCGCGGCGTGCTGCCGGGCGGCGTCCCGGGCGTGACCCCGGCGAAGGCGGTCGTCATCGGCGGCGGCGTCTCCGGCTGGAACGCCACGCAGATCGCCATCGGCATGGGCTTCGAGGTGACGCTGCTGGACCGCGACATCAACAAGCTGCGCGAGGCCGACAAGATCTTCGGTACGAAGGTCAAGGCCGTCATGTCCAACTCCTTCGAGCTGGAGAAGGCCGTCCTCGACGCCGACCTCGTCATCGGCGCGGTCCTCATCCCCGGCGCCAAGGCCCCGAAGCTGGTCACCAACGAGCTCGTCTCCCGGATGAAGCCGGGAAGTGTCCTTGTCGACATTGCGATCGACCAGGGCGGCTGCTTCGAGGACTCGCGTCCGACCACGCACGCCGAGCCGACCTTCCGGGTCCACAACTCGGTCTTCTACTGCGTCGCCAACATGCCCGGCGCCGTGCCGAACACCTCCACCAACGCGCTCACCAACGCCACGCTCCCGTACGTCGTGTCGCTGGCGAACAACGGCTGGGCCGAGGCGCTCCGCCGCGACCCCGCGCTGGCCAAGGGCCTCAACGTCCATGAGGGCCAGGTCGTTTACAAGGAGGTCGCCGAGGCGCACGGCCTCGAGTCCGTCGAGCTGAACACGCTGCTCGGCTGACGCGCGACGGCAACCGACCGCCCCGTCAACCGGGGTCGTCAACATCACGTATCCGGCCGGACCTTGAGGAGCAAGGTCCGGCCGGACGTGTGTCCGGCCGGCGCGGCCCGCTCGCTCAACTCGCCTTGAACGTAACCCTTCAACCGATTCGCACACCCGCGAACGGCGCGGAACGGCTGCTGTGCACCCTTGACAGCGGGGTGTTCGGTTGCCGACACATCGGGCCGGGTCCGGCGGATTGTGTTGCTGCGGACCGGTGACACGCCATAGAGTCGCCAACCGTCGGCATGGTGCCACGCTGACCTATCGATAAGTTTCCTGGTCACGTCCAAGGAGGTAAGACGACTTGTGAATGAGTCGACATTTTCTCCCGGGGGCGGTCAACCAGGAGTGCTCCCGGTGCGCCCCACGGGCGTGGAGGTACCCCCGACGCCGGGCCCGGCGCCCTCGTCCGGCCTCGAAGCTGTCGGCTCCGTCGCTGTCCGTACCTTCGCGACTCACCAGCACATGACGACGACAGCCCACACGATGAAGATGATGGACGGCCAACACGTGAACGCCATGGCCGGCAACGAGAGTGGCCGAGAGTCCACCCACTTCGCCGACTACGACGAGGTGCCCGAGGGGCACTTCTACGACCCTGACGCCGAGTACGAGCCCGATCCGGAGTACGCGGCCACGCTCGCGCCCGACGCGGCCCGCCAGCGCCGCGAGCGCATCGGCCCGACCGGGCGCCCGCTGCCGTACTTCCCGATCCCGGGCCCGCTCACCGACCACGGCCCCGCGAAGATCATCGCGATGTGCAACCAGAAGGGCGGCGTCGGCAAGACGACGTCGACCATCAACCTGGGTGCCGCGCTCGCGGAGTACGGACGCCGCGTCCTGCTCGTCGACTTCGACCCGCAGGGCGCGCTGTCGGTCGGCCTCGGCGTGAACCCGATGGAGCTCGACCTCACCGTCTACAACCTGCTCATGGAGCGGGGCATGTCCGCGGACGAGGTCCTGCTGAAGACCGCCGTGCCCAACATGGACCTGCTGCCGAGCAACATCGACCTCTCGGCGGCGGAGGTCCAGCTCGTGAGCGAGGTCGCGCGCGAGTCGACGCTGCAGCGCGCCCTCAAGCCGCTGATGCAGGACTACGACTACATCGTGATCGACTGTCAGCCGTCGCTCGGCCTGCTGACGGTGAACGCCCTGACGGCGGCTCACAAGGTCATCGTGCCGCTGGAGTGCGAGTTCTTCGCGCTGCGCGGCGTCGCCCTGCTCACCGAGACGATCGAGAAGGTCCAGGAGCGGCTCAACCCGGAACTGGAACTCGACGGCATCCTGGCCACGATGTACGACTCGCGCACGGTGCACAGCCGCGAGGTGCTGGCGCGGGTGGTCGAGGCGTTCGACGACCACGTCTACCACACGGTCATCGGGCGCACGGTGCGCTTCCCGGAGACGACGGTCGCCGGTGAGCCCATCACCACGTACGCCTCCAACTCCGTCGGCGCCGCCGCCTACCGCCAGCTCGCCAGGGAGGTGCTCGCCCGGTGTCACGCCGAGTGAGTCTGCCCGGAGCCGACGAACTGTTCCGTACGACCGGGGGCATGGGGCTGCAGTCCTCGTCCCCGAGGCGGGGCCAGGCGGGGGCGAACGGCGAGGCCCGGGTTCCGGCGCCGGCCGGTGAGAGCGACCCGGTGGAGTCGCCTCCGGCCGCGCAGCAGACCCCGCCGCCGTCGTCCGGGGCGGGCGCCTCGGCGGCTTCCGAGGAGCACTCCCCGGCCGGGGAGGCGGAGGCCGCCGAACCGCGGAGCCGCGGGACGGACGGCGACCAGCCGGGCGCGGCGGCGCAGTCGGCGCCGAAGGGCCGGCGTCCGCAGGAGGCCGCCGCCCCGCGCCGCCGGGGACGCGCGGCGGGCCGCCGGCCCAGCGGCCGGGAACGGCACGACGAGAAGATCACGGTCTATGTCTCGGCCGAGGAACTGATGGACCTCGAGCACGCCCGGCTGGTGCTGCGCGGCGAACACGGGCTGGCCGTGGACCGCGGGCGCATCGTCCGCGAAGCGGTGGCGGTCGTCCTGGCGGACCTGGAGTCCCGGGGCGACGCGAGCATCCTGGTGCGGCGCCTGCGCGGTCGCTGACGGGGTAGCCTGCGCGCGACGTTCCTTCCGCTCCCTGGACCACGATGCCGCCGACCGACCCCGCCGCCCCCCGGCCCCCGGCCCGCACGCCCCGTCGCACGCTGGGCCGCGGCCCGGGGACGGCACCCCTGCCGCCGGCGGACCCCGGCGGCGCCTCGGAGGCGCTCCCGGAGGCCGGTACGGATCCCACGGCCCCCGGCAAGGCCCCGGGCCGCGGCGACGAACCCGGCGAGACGCCTTCCGGCCCTGAGCGGGACGCGGAGTCCGACGGGGAGGGGGAGCCCGGCCCGGAGTCCGGCGACCCCGCCGCCGCACCGGCCGCTCGGCGGACTCCGCCTGCGGCCGCCGTGGGGATCCCGGCCCCGGACCAGGTGCCGGCGCCCCAGCTCCCGGATCCCCGGCTTCCGGCTCCTCACTTCCCGGCTCCTCAGTTCCCGGGCCGGATCCCGGCTCCCCCCGAGGGTCCGGACGGGGTCCCGGCTTCGACTGCCGTACCCAGTCGAGTTCCTCCCGCTCCTGCCGTGGACCACGACGCCGTCGACCACGACGGCACCGACCGCGGCACCGTGCCGGGAGGGTCCGAGGAGGCCACCAGGACGGGGGCGGCGCCACCGCCCCGCGCGGGCGGACCCAGCGGTGCCCCGGACGTGTCCGGGGGCGTGGAAGAGGCGTCCGCACGGACCGGGCGGGCCACGGAGCGCGATGCGGACGCTTCCGGGCGTACGGAGGGGCCGGAGCGGTCGGAGCGGGAAGAACGGCCCGAGCGGGCCTCCGGGTCCGGCGCCCCGGTGTCCGCCGCCGCTCCCGCCGACGGGGGACAGGTCCCCGCCCCGGTCGCCGAGGCCCACCCACCCGCGCCGGAGGCCGTCGCGGAGGAGGCCGCCGAGCCCGTCGACGACGGCCGGTTCACGGTACGGCTCGCGAACTTCGAGGGGCCGTTCGACCTGCTGCTGCAGCTGATCTCGAAGCACAAGCTCGATGTCACCGAGGTCGCCCTCTCCAAGGTCACCGATGAGTTCATGGCGCACATCCGCGCCATGGGACCCGACTGGGACCTCGACCAGACCACCGAGTTCCTCGTCGTCGCCGCGACCCTGCTGGACCTGAAGGCCGCCCGGCTGCTGCCGGCCGCCGAGGTGGAGGACGAGGCGGATCTCGCGCTGCTGGAGGCGCGGGACCTGCTGTTCGCCCGGCTGCTCCAGTACCGCGCGTACAAGCAGGTCGCGGAGATCTTCAGCAACAGGCTCGACGCGGAGTCCCGGCGGTACCCCCGTACCGTCGGCCTGGAGGACCACCACGCCGAGCTGCTCCCCGACGTCGTCATCAGCATCGGCCCCGAGGGCTTCGCCCGGCTCGCGGTCAAGGCGATGCAGCCCAAGCCGAAGCCGCAGGTGTACGTGGACCACATCCACGCGCCCCTCGTGAGCGTGCGCGAGCAGGCCGAGGTCGTCGTGGGCCTGCTGCGCGAGCGCGGCAGGGCGAGCTTCCGGGAGCTGACCGACGGGGTGACGGACACCCTCACCGTGGTCGCCCGCTTCCTCGCCCTGCTGGAGCTCTATCGTGAGAAGGCCGTCGTCCTGGACCAGGAGGACGCCCTGGGGGAGCTGGTGGTCACCTGGGCCGGTGGCGAGGCCGACGCGCACGTCACCGACGAGTTCGACCGGGCTCCCGAGAGCATGGAGGAGAAGGCGTGAGCGACGACCTCGAGCGGCCGGCCGTGCCCGGGACCCTTACCGCCTCCGGGCCCGAGGGCGGCGGCGCGGACGGAAATGCCGGCACGGCCGGGGCCGGGGACCCGGCCGGGACCCGCTCCGCGCTCAGGCCCGCCCTCGAGGCCGTCCTCATGGTCGTCGACGAACCGGCCACCGAGGAGCACCTCGCCAAGGTCCTCGAGCAGCCCCGCCGCGCCGTCGCCGACGCCCTGCGCGAGCTCGCCGACGAGTACACGATCCAGGGCCGCGGCTTCGAGCTGCGGCTCGTCGCCGGCGGCTGGCGCTTCTACACCCGTCCCGAGCACGCCGCCGCCGTCGAGCGCTTCGTCCTCGACGGGCAGCAGGCCCGGCTCACCCAGGCCGCCCTGGAGACGCTGGCCGTGGTCGCGTACCGGCAGCCGGTCAGCCGCTCCCGGGTCTCGGCGGTCCGCGGAGTGAACTGCGACGGCGTCATGCGCACGCTGCTCCAGCGCGGTCTGGTCGAGGAGGCGGGCACGGAACCCGAAACAGGTGCGATCCTGTACAGGACGACGAACTACTTCCTGGAGCGGATGGGCCTGCGCGGTCTGGACGAGCTCCCGGAGCTCGCGCCGTTCCTCCCCGAGGCGGAGGCGATCGAGGCCGAGACCCAGGAAGGCGTCCCGTCGTTCGATCCGGACGCTCCGGACCCAGACGCAGACGACACGACGACGACGGAACTTTGATGCGAAGCAGCGGCAGGAACAGCAGCGGACGCGGCGACAACCGGGGTGCCGGTGGGGGCGCCGGCCGGTCGAGGACCGGGGGACAGCGCGACGACAAGCAGAAGCGCGCGGGCAAGCCCCGTCCCGAGGAGCGCCGCTACGACGTCGGGGGATCGGCGTCCGAGGGCCCGAGGAAGGGCCGCGGCGCGGCCGCCCGGGGCGGCGCGAAGGGCGGCCCCAAGCAGTCCCCGCAGCGCGGTGGCGGCCGTACCAGCCCCGCCCGCTCCCGCGAGTACGAGGCGCGGGCCGAGGAGCGCAACCGCGAGCGCTACGCAGGCAAGCCCCGGACGAGCACGCCCAAGACCTTCCCCGGTGCCGAGCAGGAGGGCGAGCGGCTGCAGAAGGTGCTCGCCCGCGCCGGCTACGGCTCGCGGCGGGCCTGCGAGGAGCTGATCGACCAGGCCCGTGTCGAGGTCAACGGCGAGATCGTGACCGAGCAGGGTCTGCGGGTCGAGCCGGCCAAGGACGAGATCAAGGTCGACGGCCTGACGGTGGCCACGCAGTCGTACCAGTTCTTCGCCCTCAACAAGCCCGCCGGGGTCGTCTCGACGATGGAGGACCCGGACGGCCGCCAGTGCCTCGGGGACTACGTCACCAACCGCGAGACCCGTCTGTTCCACGTCGGCCGGCTCGACACCGAGACCGAGGGCATCATCCTGCTCACCAACCACGGCGAGCTGGCGCACCGGTTGACGCACCCCAAGTACGGCGTTCAGAAGACCTACCTCGCCGCGGTCCAGGGCCCCCTCCCGCGCGAGGTCGGCAAGCGCCTCAGGGAGGGCATCCAGCTGGAGGACGGCTACGCCCGCGCCGACCACTTCCGGGTCGTGGAGCAGACCGGCAAGAACTACCTCGTCGAGGTCACGCTCCACGAGGGCCGCAAGCACATCGTCCGCCGCATGCTGGCCGAGGCGGGTTTCCCGGTCGACAAGCTCGTGCGGACCGCGTTCGGTCCGATCACGCTGGGCGACCAGAAGTCCGGCTGGCTGCGCCGCCTGAGCAACACCGAGGTCGGCATGCTGATGAAGGAAGTCGGGCTCTGACGCCTGCTCTTGTCCGGCGTCCGCTGTCGCCCTTCCGTCCCGTCCCGCCGTGGTCTGCCCGCGGGCGGTGAGCGGCAGGGCGGTGGGCGGCGCCCGGTCCCTGCGTCGACCGTCCCCGGCGGTGACGCAGGGCCGTCGGCGACGGCCCGTCCCGGCAGTGCACGGCGTCCCCGTCCCGGGGCGTCGGTCCTCCGCCCCACCGTGCGGTGAGCGGCGGGGCGACCGCCCGTGAGGTCCGCTGCTCGGCCGCCGCACGCAGTCCCGTCGCAGCGGCCCCTCGCTGTGGGGGCCGCCGCGCCGCCGTGCCTGAGCCCGGTGCCGTGCCCCGGTGACGGCCCTCCGGCGTTCCTGAGCGGTGGCCGCCGCGTGCCCGGGCCGCGCGTCAGTCGCTGTCCCGGGGCCCGTGGGTCTGGAGGAAGAGCACGGGCCCGTCGCCGAGGCGTCCGTCGGCGGCCAGGTCGAGCAGGGCGCCCAACGCCTTGGCGGTGTAGACGGGTTCGAGGTCCAGCCCCGCCCGGTCGGCGGCCAGGCGCCGGGCTTCCAGCGCCCGCGGGGTGGGGTGCCCGTAGCCGGGGCCCAGCCAGTCCCGTACCAGCGTCAGGTCGTCCGGGGCGACCGGAGCGCGGGGGAGGTCCGCGCCCCGGGCGCGCAGCAGCCGTTGCGTGCGCCCGGCCAGCCCGGCGACGGTGTGCGCGTCGAGCCTGAGCGTGTCGTTGACGACGACGCCGACGACCCGGGTGCGCTCCAGGCCGGCGAGCCGGAGACCGAGGGCGAGTCCCGCCGCCGTTCCTCCCGAGCCGACGGCGGTGACCACGTGGGACGGTTCGGGGAGGGCGCCCGCGGCGACCTGGTCCGCGAGTTCGAGGGCCACCTCCACGCAGCCGAGGGTGCCGACCGGGGCCGAGCCGCCTGCGGGCAGGAAGTACGGCAGGTGCCCGAGCGACGAATGGCGCAGGAAGAGCCAGGGCGCGGCGGCGACCGTCCGGGCCTTCGTCCGGGTGAAGTGGAGGGTGGCGCCGGAGCGGCGCAGACGCTCCAGCTGCCGCCGGACATGGTCGTCGGCGGGCTGGTCGACCAGGGCGATGGCCGTCCGCAGCCCCTGTTCCCTCGCGTAGAGGGCCGTCGCGAGGCCCCAGTTGGTGCCCGTGCCGCCCACCGTGAGGATCGTGCGGGCGCCGCGGCGGCGCACGTCGGGGAGGATCCACTCCAGCTTGCGGACCTTGTTGCCGCCCCAGCCCCCGGAGCCGTAGCCGCTCTCGTCCTTGCACCACAGGGGGACCCGGCCGGTGAGACCGCTCAGTTCGCGCACGGGCGTCGGCCCGTCGCCGAGCGGCACACGGGGCAGTGCCCCGGCCGCCTCGGGGAAGCGCCTGTGCAGCAACGGCTCGTTCATTCCGCCCCGTTCCCTTCCTCCGTGTTCCGCCGGTGCGGCGGGTGCCGCGCCGGACTCCGCCGTCCAGCCTTCCGTTGTTGTGCTTGTCGGACCACCCCTGGCGCCTTTATAGTCATAGTGACTCTAAAGAAGGGGGGCGGGTCGTGAGCCTCGCGGACGTACTCGCACCGTTGCAGCAGCCGCTGTTCACACTGCTCGGCACGCCCGTCAGCTGGACCGAGGTGCTCGGCTTCGGCAGCGGGGCCCTGTGCGTCTGGCTGGTGGCCCGGCAGCACATCGCCAACTGGCCCGTCGGCATCGCGAACAACGTCCTCTTCGTCCTGCTCTTCACCCAGGCCGGCCTGTACGCCGACGCGGGGCTGCAGGTCGTCTTCATCACCCTCGCCGTGTACGGCTGGTGGACCTGGACCCACGGGGGTGGACCAGGCTCCGACGCCCTCCCGGTGCGCCGCACCACGCGCACCGAGTGGACGTGGCTGCTCGCGGCGGGGGTGGTGGGGACACTCGGGCTGACCCTGCTCCTCGAGCGCGCCACCGACTCGGACGTCCCGTTCTGGGACGCGCTGACCACCGCGCTGTCCCTGATGGCGACGTACGGGCAGTGCCGCAAGCGGCTGGAGTCGTGGTGGCTGTGGATCGCGGCGGACGTGGTCTACGTGCCGTTGTACGCGTACAAGGAGCTCTACCTCACCGCGCTGCTGTACATCGGCTTCATGACGCTCTGCGTCCTCGGGCTGCGGCACTGGTCGCGCGACCTGGCGGCGCGGCGCGCGCTCCCGGTGCCCGAGGACGCAGGGCGGCGGGACACGACCGCGGAGGCGACGACGTGAAGCGCTACCGGCACGGGCTCGTCCTCGGCAAGTTCTATCCGCCGCACGCGGGCCACCACCACCTCGTACGGACCGCGCGCGACCGCTGCGACCGGCTGACCGTCCTCGTGTGCGCCGCGTCCGTGGAGTCGATCCCGCTCGACGTGCGGATGGCGTGGATGAGCGAGGTTCACCCGGACGTCCGGGTGGTCGGCGCCGTCGACGACATCCCCGTCGACATCACCGACCCGGCCGTCTGGGACGCGCACATGGCGGTGTTCCGTGCGGCCGTCCCCGGCCGGGTGGACGCCGTGTTCACCTCCGAGGCGTACGGGGAGGAACTGGCCCGCAGGTTCCGCGCCGACTCGATCTGCGTCGACCCGGGGCGTACGGTCTTCCCGGTCTCCGGCACGGCCGTGCGCAAGGACCCCGTCGCCTGCTGGGACTTCCTGGAGCCGCCCGTACGGGCCGCCCTCGCCCGGCGGGTGGTCGTCCTCGGCGCGGAGTCCACCGGCACCACCACCCTCGCCGAGGCGCTCGCCGCGCACTACCGGGCACGCGGCGGGGTCTGGTCGCGCACCGCCGCCGTGCCCGAGTACGGCAGGGAGTTCAGCGAGCGGAAGCTCGCCGCGCTGCGCGCCGAACGGCCGGGCGCCTCCTGGCCGGACGTCCGCTTCGACAGCGACGACTTCCCGCTGATCGCCCGGCGCCAGACCGAACTGGAGAACGCCGCCGCACGGATCGGCTCCCCGGTCCTGATCTGCGACACGGACGCCTTCGCCACCACCGTCTGGCACGAGCGCTACCTGGGCGGGCAGCACGAGGAGGTCGCCCGGATCGCCGCGGCCGGCCTGGGCGACCTCTGGCTGCTCACCGACCACGAGGGCGTGCCCTTCGAGGACGACGGGCTGCGCGACGGCGAGCATCTGCGTCCCTGGATGACCGCCCGGTTCGCCGAGGAACTCACCCGTACCGGACGGCGGTTCGTCACCGTCACCGGCCCGCACGAGCAGCGGCTCGCCACGGCCGTCGCCGCCGTAGACGAACTGCTCGCCGAGGGCCGGCACTTCGCCGACCCCCTGCCCACCCGCGGCGGGGACGCCCCCGTGCCGGAGTTCCGATGACCGTCGAGGGATACGACCCGAGGGCCTTCCCGCCCTTCGCCGTCACCGTCGACCTCGCCGTCTTCACGGTCCGCGACGGTGACCTGCACGTCCTGCTGATCGAGCGCGGCGCGGAACCGTACAAGGGCGCCTGGGCGCTGCCCGGCGGCTTCATCCTCCCGCGCGAGTCCGCCGGGCAGGCCGCCCGCCGCGAACTCGCCGAGGAGACCGGCCTGTCGGCGGACACCGTCGCCGGCCTCCACCTGGAGCAGCTGCGCACCTACAGCGACCCCGACCGCGACCCCCGGATGCGGGTCGTCTCGGTCGCGTACACCGCCCTCGTGCCCGATCTGCCCGAACCGCGCGGCGGAGGCGACGCCGCACACGCCCGATGGGTGCCCCACGGCAGCCAGGGCCGCCTCGCCTTCGACCACGAGCGCATCCTCGCCGACGCCCACGAGCGCATCGGCGCCAAGCTCGAGTACACCGGCCTCGCCACCGCCTTCTGCCCCGCCGAGTTCACCCTCGGCGAGCTGCGGCAGGTGTACGAGACGGTCTGGGGCGTCGAGCTCGACCGCCCCAACTTCCGGCGCAAGGTCCTCACCACGCCCGGCTTCGTGGAAGCCGTCGAAGGAGGCGCGCGCCTGACCGGCGGCCGGGGGAAACCGGCCGCGCTCTACCGCGCGGGGCCGGCGAACGCCCTGCACCCACCGCTTCTGCGACCGGAAGGACGGCATTCGACATGACGGACACGACCGACCTGGCGGCGACGAGGACCGCAACCAAGCAGGCCGCCACCGGCACCCTCGTCGGGCTGGCCCTCGGCGACGCGCTCGGATTCCCCACCGAGTTCAAGGACGTGCCCTCGATCCTCGCCACGTTCGGGCCCTGGCGGGAGATGGACCTGCCGAGGCCCGCGATCGTCACCGACGACACCCAGATGACGCTCGCCGTCGCCCGCGGCATCCGCACGGCGACGGACCGGGGACTGCTCGCCCCGCTGCGGCTCACCCGGCCGGTGCGCGAGGAGTTCGTGGACTGGTACCACTCGCCCGACAACAACCGCGCACCCGGCCGCACCTGCATGGTCGCCTGCCACAAGCTCGACAGCGACATGCCCTGGCAGGAGGCGAGCCAGATCGCGTCCAAGGGCTGCGGCGCCAACATGCGCGTCGCGCCCGTCGGCCTCGTGCCCGGCCTCAGCGACGGGCAGCGTGCCGGGGCCGCCCAGCTCCAGGCCGCGCTCACCCACGGCCACCCGACGGCGCTGGCCGCGTCCGACCTCACGGCACGCGCGGTGTACCTCCTGGCGCGCGGCACGGAACCGCTCGGCCTCGTCGGCCGGCTCCGGTCCTACGCGTACGAGAACCGCTCGCGCTACCACCACAGCTGGCTCGGCGACCTCTGGACGTACGCCCACGACGCGACACCCGAGGCGTTCGTCGAACGCGGCTGGGACGAATGCCTCGGGGTGCTGGAGCGCCTGGCCGCCGCCCTGCGCGACGCCGACCCGGAGACCGATCCGTGTCTCGCCACCGGGGACGGCTGGATCGCGGAGGAGGCCCTCGCGACCGCCCTGCACTGCTTCCTGCTCTTCCCCGAGCAGCCCCTGCTGGCCCTGCGGCGCGCCGCCTGCACCCGCGGCGACTCCGACTCGATCGCCTGTCTCGCCGGCGCCTTCGCGGGTGCCCACCTCGGTGCCCGGGCCTGGCCCAAGGAGTGGGAGGAGCGCATCGAGTACCGGAGCGAGCTGCTGACCCTCGGTGCCCTCTGGGACGCTTGAGCCATGACACTCGCCCTCCACCCCGCCGAACTCGGCCCGATCGTCAGGGAGCAGCCCCACCCCCTGCTCTTCGCCACGGTCTCCGGCGCTCATCTGTACGGATTCCCGTCCCGTGACTCGGACGTGGACCTGCGCGGTGTGCATCTGCTGCCGGTGGAGCAGCTGGTGGGGCTGATCGAGCCGGAGGAGACCCGGTCCCTGACGTGGGTCAGGGACGGGGTCGAGATGGACCTCGTCACACACGACCTCAGAAAGTTCGTCCGGCTGATGCTGCGGCGCAACGGCTATGTGCTGGAGCAGCTGCTGTCCCCGCTGCTCGCCCACACCTCGGCGGCCCACGGGGAACTGGTCGCGCTCGCGCCCGGGGTGCTGACCGCCCACCATGCCCACCACTACCGCGGATTCGCCGGCACCCAGTGGCGGCTGTTCGAGAAGACCGGCGAGCTGAAGCCGCTGCTCTACACCTTCCGGGCGCTGCTCACCGGCATCCATCTGATGCGCTCGGGCGAGGTCGTCGCCCATCTGCCCACGCTGCTGGGGGAGGTGGCGGCGCCGGCCCGGCTGCCCGAGCTGATCGCGGCGAAGGCGGAGGCCGAGCACGGGCCGGCGCCGGTGGACACCGACGCCGTCCGCGCGGAGGTGGAGGTACTGCACGCCGTCCTGGACGAGGCCCAGGCCCGCTCGTCACTGCCCGCGGAGGCCACCGCCCGCGACGCCCTGCACGACCTCGTCGTACGGACCCGGCTGGACCTCCCGCAGCGCTGACGCGCGCCGTACGCGTACGAGGAAGTCCTCGACCCGGGCACGGTCCGGTTCGGCCGGGAGCGGAGTCCCCGGCACCGCCTCGTCGGCCTCCTCGGACAGCCGGGTCATCCAGGACTCGACCGCCCGCCAGGGGACTTCGCCGCGCTTGACCGCGAGCAGCCGCTCCCGGTCGTCGCCCACGTCGATCACCAGCCGGCCCGTGCGGAGCAGATCGCGGCAGCTCACCAGCAGTCGCAGCAGGTGCATCGCGTGCTTCCAGCGCGGAGCGCCGTGCTGCCGTACGTCGGCCTCCAGCTTGCGCCGCTGGCCGAGGGCGTACCGCACGAACGTCCCGTGGGCCTCCCGGTACAGGAACGCGTCGCGCAGCGCGAGCAGTTCACGGCCGGTGTCGTCGACGTGCTCGACCAGCGGGGAGTGCAGGCACTCCAGGACGTTCGGATTGGCCCGCAGCGCCAGTTCGCAGAAGCGCTCGAGCTCCCACGAGAACTGTTCCTCGGCCGGTCCCTCCACATGGGTCGGCGGCTTGTCGAACCGCCAGTACAGGGCGGTGGGCGCGAGGAAGACACCGCGCCGGTCGGTGTCACTGCCGTCCGTGGCCAGGCCGAAGGCCCGTGAACCCATCACACAGGAGTAGATCGTGTGGTCGCGCACCAGGCCCTCGGGAGTCATGGCCGAAGGGTACGGGACCCCCGCCCGCGGGCCGGCGCGGCGGCCCGGCTCCCCGGAGCGGCCCGCCGGGGAGAGCCGGGCGCGCGCCCGGCCTACTGCGGCTGTGTCGCGATCTGGATGAGGTTGCCGCAGGTGTCGTCGAGGACGGCGGTGGTGACGGGGCCCATCTCCAGGGGCTCCTGGGTGAAGCGGACCCCGAGGGCGCTCAGGCGCTCGTACTCCGCCTTCACGTCGTCGACGGCGAACTGGGCGAGCGGGATGCCGTCCCCGACGAGCGCGTCGCGATAGGTCCTGGCGGCCGGGTGGCGTGCGGGTTCCAGGAGGAGTTCGGTGCCGGCGGGCTCCTCGGGCGAGACGACGGTCAGCCACCTGTCCTCCTCGCCGACCGGGACGTCGTGCTTCTTCACGAAGCCGAGGATCTCGGTGTAGAAGCGCAGGGCCTCGGCCTGGTCGTCGACGAGGACGCTGGTCAGATGGATCTTCATGAGGTGCTCTTCTCCGGTCCGGGTGTGTCGGGCGCGAGCCATCGCTCGGCGATCTGCCGCAGCGGGGCGGTGTTCAGGTCGTGGAACTTGTAGCGGCCCTCCCGCCTGGCCTCGACGAGCCCGGCGGACTCCAGCACGGCGAGGTGCTGGGAGACCGCCTGGCGCGAGATGCCGAGCCCGTGCTTCATGCTCAGTCGCGCGCAGATCTCGAACAGCGTCTGTCCGGACCTCTCCGCGAGCTCGTCGAGGATGGTGCGGCGGGTGGGGTCGGCCAGGGCTTTGAAAAGGTCGTCGGCCACGCCCGCAGAATAGGCAAGTGAACACTTGCCTATCAAGTCGGGGGTGTCGTGTCCCCGAGCCGCGCGGATCGAGGCGGACGTCCGCGGCCGGACGAGGCGTGGCGCGGATCTCCCAGGTCGGCCGGGCCGACGCGTGGTCCCGAGCCGGCCGGGTCGACGCGAGCCCCCGACTCGGCCGACGCGACGGGAGGAGTCCTCGACTCGGCCGGCATGGCGCGAACGCCTCTGGTCGGCGCGTCGCCCCGGCCGGGCCCCGGAAGCCCGGCGGTACCGACGGCGGGCCCGAACGGGGGGAGTCCCCGACCCGCGGCACGGACTAGACGAGGCGGATCTCGCCCCCGGACACGGTGATCCGCTTCTCCCCCAGCGGCCGGGTCGCGGGACCCTTCAGCACCGCGCCGTCCTCCGCGGCGAACGCGCTTCCGTGGCAGGGGCAGTCGATGGTGCCGTTCGCCACCTTGCCGACGAGACAGCCCTGGTGGGTGCAGACCGCCGAGAACGCCTTGAACTCCCCCGCCGTCGGCTGGGTCACGACGACCTTCTCGGCCTTGAAGACCTTTCCGCCGCCCTCCGGAACCTCGGACGTGGTGCCGAGCGGCGTGCCCCCGGGCGCCTGGGGCCGTGTCGGGCCGCCGGTCCCCTCCGGTGTGGGCGGCGGGGGCGTCCCGCCGCCGTCCTCCTCGCCGTACCGGCTGCAGCCGGCCGCCGTCACCACCAGGGCGCCCGCCGCCCCGGCCCGTACCACCGTCCGCCGGGCCACGCCCTCCGCGCCGGTGCGGCCGGTCGTGGCGCCGGCCGTTCCGCTGCCGCCTCCGTCCTCCGTCATGTCGTCACTCCGAAGATACGGAAGAACCACAGCGCCGAGGTGAGCCACAGGACCGTGAGCGCGGCGAAGACGAGTCCGCCGACGACGGGCAGGAGCCACCCGGGCAACCGTTCGATGCGCAACAGCAGCATCTTCGTGCTGAACGCGCCGAAGAAGAAGCACCCGAGCAGGGAGTGCCAGGCCGCGCGGGCGCTCTGCGTCTGGTACCCCAGGGCGTACAGGCAGTGCACCGCCACCGGCACCGCGAGGAGGAAGGCCGCCCGGCCCGACCAGCGGTGCAGAACCGGCGTCCAGGAGGCAGGCCGGACGCCCGGCAGTCTGCCGTACATCGCGAGCGCCGACACGAGCTGCACCATTCCGAACGCGAAGGCCGCCGTCGCCAGCCACGACTTCACCGCGCCGGTGCTGCTGAAGCCGGCGAGGTTGAACGCGGTCCCCGCCGGGTCGTGGAATCTGCCGTACACCCCGAGGACCACCGCCACCGCGGCCCCGACCAGCACCGGGACGGCGAGGCGCGCCGATCCGCGCAGGGTCCGGCCGTCCGGCCCGCCGGGCGGGAAGTCCTGGGTGCGTGCGTTCGGGTCCACGCTCATGGGTGCGCCTCGCGGATGCTCAGGGGATGACGGGACGGGCGGTGACCTGCTCGCCGTCGATCGTGACGGCGCCCGTGCCGGGATCGATCGGGGGAGCGGCGGCGGGCTCGCCGTCGCGGTTGACGATGCCGACCTGGCGGCCGTTCTGCAGCACGATCCAGCCGCCGTCGACCTTGGTCCCGCGCACCTCGGTGGTGGCGCGGTAGACACCCGCGGGCTTGGCCGCACGGGCGGCGGTGAACGGGTGGCCCGCGTTCTGGACCGTGACCGTCCCGTCGACCCCGTCCTCGTTCACGGTGCCGTCGAGCGTCGCGCCGGTCCTGCTCCTCAACCGCATGCTCCCGTCCGCGGCCACGTCACCGCGCAGCCATGCCTCCTGCGTGCGGCCGTCGCAGTAGTAGGCCACCGCCTTGCCCTTCCGCAGGGTGATGGCGACGGAGGCCCTGTCGTCCTGGGTGCGCCCCGCGTACTTGGCGTCCGGGGGCGGCGCCGGGGAGGGCGACCGGACCGCGGGCACCCTGGGCTGCACGGGCGGGCTGGCGGCCGGGCTCGTGGGGGACGCCGGGCTCGCGGCCGGGCTCGCGGTCGACCGGTCGAGCGAGGTGGGAGCGGGTTCGCCGGTCGTGGCGTTGAGCGACAGCACGAACAGGCCGAGCAGCAGTCCGGCGAACAGCGTGATCAGCGGCCCTGCACGCTTCATCGGCGCCTCCCGCGGGACGACCGGGCAGTGGGATGACCATGCAAGCCGATGTCACATTCCGTGTCCACCGGGGCGACACTCCGTGATAGCCCGAGTGGCGGCAGGTGCCGCCGTGGGTGACATTGACCGTTGTCCACCATTTCCCCGCGCGAAAGGACAGGACCATGGCGGGTAACGATCTCGGCGGTCTTCTGGGCAACCTCCTCGGCGGCGGGCAGGGCGGGTCCTCCGGAGGGAACATCCTCGGCGCGCTCCTCGGCGCGCTCACCGGCAACGGCCAGAGCGGAGCGGCAGGAGCGGCAGGAGCGACCGGTGGCGCCGGTGGGGGAGCCGCAGGCAACCCGCTCGGCGGGCTGCTCGAGATGCTGGCCCGGTCCGGCCTCGGGGAGCAGGCCCAGTCCTGGATCGGTACGGGACAGAACCAGCAGGTCAGCGGCGGGCAGATCGCCGAGGCACTGCCGAACGACACCCTGGACAAGGTCGCCCGGGACACCGGCGTGACACCGCAGCAGGCGGCCGACCAGATCGCCCGGTCCCTGCCGCAGGCCGTCGACAGGCTGACCCCGTCCGGGCAACTGCCGCAGGGCGCCTCGCTGGAGGAGATCATCCGGCAGCAGCGGATCTGACCCGCGCGGAGCCCACGGCCGGTCCGGTGCCGCGTCCCGCGGGCCGGCCTCCGCGACCGGCGTCCGGCGGCTGACCGGCGCCGTGACCGGAAGGGTCCAGCGGGGCGCGACGCCCCGAACGGCACCTCGCCGCGTCGTCGCCCCCCGGGTACGTCCGGTACGAGGGCGATCCTCCGCCCCGCGAGGCATCGCACCGGACGCCGCGACCTTCCCGGCGGGGCTTCCCGGTCACGGCACTAGGCTGATCGGAGCATCCGCCGGCTGGAGCCGCGGGAGTCGAGGCCGAGGAGGAGCACGAGGTGGCGGTACGAGCCGTCCGGGGAGCCGTCCAGCTGGAACGGGACGAGGCCGGGCACATGGACGAGCAGGTCGGTGAACTGCTCACCGCCATCCTGGAGCGCAACGCGCTGACGGCGGACGACCTGATCAGCATCTGGTTCACGGCCACACCGGACCTGCACAGCGATTTCCCGGCCGCCGCCGCGCGCGGCCTCGGCATCGTCGACGTCCCGCTCATCTGCGCCCAGGAGCTCGACATCGCCGGAGCGATGCCCCGCGTCGTGCGCATCCTCGCCCACGTCGAGTCCGACCTGCCCAAGTCCGGGATCGCGCACGTCTACCTCGGTGCCGCGGCCGCCCTCCGCAAGGACATCGCCCAGTGAGAACCGCCCTCGTCATCGGAACGGGCCTGATCGGCACCTCGGCGGCCCTGGCGCTCGCCGGGCGCGGGGTCACCGTCCACCTCACGGACCACGACCCCGCCCGGGCGAGGACCGCGGCCGCGCTCGGCGCGGGCACCGACGAGGCCCCGGAGGGCCCCGTCGACCTCGCGGTCGTCGCGGTGCCGCCCGCCCATGTGCCCGCCGCGCTCGCCGAGGCGATGCGCGCAGGGATCGCGCGCGGCTACCTCGACGTCGCCAGCGTCAAGGGCGGGCCGCGCCGCGAGCTGGAGGCGCTGGGCGTCGACATGTCGACGTACATCGGCACGCACCCCATGTCCGGCAAGGAGCGGTCCGGGCCGCTGGCCGCCACGGCCGACCTCTTCGAGGGGCGGCCCTGGGTGCTCACGCCGACCCGCGAGACCGACACCGAGGTGCTGAACCTGGCGCTGGAGCTCGTCGCGTTCTGCCGCGCGGTTCCCGTCGTGATGGACGCCGACGCCCACGACCGCGCGGTCGCGCTGGTCTCGCACACGCCCCAGCTGATCTCGTCCATGGTCGCGGCACGGCTGGCGGACGCGGACGAGACGGCCGTGCGGCTGTGCGGGCAGGGCATCCGCGACGTGACCCGGATCGCGGCCTCCGACCCCCGGATGTGGATCGACATCCTCTCCGCCAACCCGGGCCCCGTCGCCGACGTCCTCGCCGGCGTCGCCGCGGACCTCGACGAGACGGTCCGCGCCCTGCGCGCCCTGCAGTCCTCCGACGAGGACAAGCGGCGCGAGGGGGCGGGCGGGGTGGAGGACGTCCTGCGCCGCGGCAACGCGGGCCGCGAGCGCGTCCCCGGCAAGCACGGCGCCGCCCCCGCGGTGTACGAGACCGTCGCCGTCCTCATCAGCGACCGGCCGGGCGAGCTCGCCCGCATCTTCGCCGACGCGGGCAGCGCCGGCGTCAACATCGAGGACGTCCGTATCGAACACGCGACCGGACAGCAGGCGGGTCTGGTCCAGCTCATGGTGGAGCCGTCGGCCGCCCCCGTGCTGGCGGCGGCGCTGCGGGAGCGGGGCTGGGCGCTGCGCCAGTGACCCGTGGGGCGGCTGCTTCCCGGGCCCTGCCGGCCGGTCCGGGAAGCGGTGCATGGGGTGCCTCGCGCACTCGGTAACCTTGTGCAGGGCACCTTGGCACTCCGGCCTGCCCGCACACCAGCTTCAGGAAGGTCTCCGACACCGTGGAATCCGTGATCGTCGCCATCGACGGCCCCTCCGGCACGGGCAAGTCGAGCACTTCCAGGGCGGTCGCCGCAGAGCTGGGTCTCAGCTACCTGGACACCGGCGCCCAGTACCGGGCGATCACCTGGTGGATGCTGACCAACGGCATCGACGTGGAAGACCCGGCAGCCGTCGCCACCGTCTGCGACAAGCCGGTGATCGAGTCCGGCACGGATCCGCTCGCACCGGCGATCAGCGTCGACGGCGCGGACGCCTCCGGCCCGATCCGCACCCGCGAGGTGACCTCCAAGGTGAGCGCCGTCAGCGCGGTCCCGGAGGTGCGTGCCCGGATCACCGAGCTGCAGCGGACCATCGCCGCGGCCGCCGAGAAGGGCATCGTCGTCGAGGGCCGGGACATCGGCACCACCGTGCTGCCCGGCGCCGACGTGAAGATCTTCCTCACCGCGTCCCCGGAGGCGCGCGCGGCCCGACGCAGCGGCGAGCTGAAGGGCAAGGAGGCGGCCGACCTCGTGTCCACCCGCGAGGCGCTGATCAAGCGGGACGCCGCCGACTCCAGCCGGAAGACCTCCCCGCTCGCCAAGGCGGACGACGCCGTCGAGGTCGACACCACCGATCTCACGCTCAAGCAGGTCATCGAGTGTGTCGTCGCTCTCGTTGAGGAGAAGCGGGCCGCGAAGTGACCGTTCCGTCCGCGAGGGGCGCCGCCGTCGGCCGGGCCATCGGCATCGGCCTCATGAACACGCTGTGGCGGCCCCGGGTCCTGGGCGCCTGGCATGTGCCGGCCACCGGTCCGGTCATCCTCGCCGTCAACCACGCGCACAACATCGACGGCCCCATGCTCATGGGCACGGCGCCCAGGCCGGTGCACTTCCTCATCAAGAAGGAGGCGTTCATCGGGCCCCTCGACCCGTTCCTGACCGGGATCGGGCAGCTGAAGGTGGACCGTGCGAGCACGGACCGGGCCGCCGTGACCAACGCCCTCGGTGTCCTGGAGCAGGGCGGCGTCCTCGGGATCTTCCCCGAGGGGACCCGGGGCGGCGGCGACTTCACCTCCATCCGCGCCGGGCTCGCGTACTTCGCCGTGCGCTCCGGGGCCCCGGTAGTCCCGGTCGCCGTGCTGGGAAGCAGTGAGCGGGGAGGACGGTTGATACGGGCGCTGCCGCCGCTGCGCAGCCGCTTCGACATCGTCTTCGGCGAGCCCTTCGATCCCGGCGACGGCAGCGGTCGGCGTACCCGCAGGGCGCTCGACGAGGCGACCGTACGCATCCAGGAACGCCTCACCGCCCACCTGGGAAACGCCAGGCGCCTCAGCGGGCGCTGAGCGAGACTTCAGTAGTGAGCCGCGGCCGCACGGGCCCGGCTCACCGACCACGAATGAACGAGGAACGGACTTCATGAACGACCAGCACGACCACGGGGCACTCGGCGACACCGAGTACGCGGAGTTCATGGAGCTCGCCGCGGAGGAGGGCTTCGACCTCGAGGACGTCGAAGGTGCCATCGAGGAGGCCGGCCACGGCCCGCTGCCCGTCCTCGCCGTCGTCGGCCGTCCGAACGTCGGCAAGTCGACCCTCGTGAACCGGATCATCGGCCGCCGCGAGGCCGTCGTCGAGGACAGGCCCGGCGTCACCCGTGACCGCGTCACGTACGAGGCCGAGTGGGCGGGCCGCCGCTTCAAGGTCGTCGACACCGGCGGCTGGGAGCAGGACGTCCTCGGCATCGACGCCTCGGTGGCCGCCCAGGCCGAGTTCGCCATCGAGGCCGCCGACGCCGTCGTCTTCGTCGTGGACGCCACCGTCGGCGCCACCGACACCGACGAGGCCGTCGTGAAGCTGCTGCGCCGCGCCGGCAAGCCCGTCGTGCTCGCGGCCAACAAGGTCGACGGCCCCTCCGGCGAGGCCGACGCGGCCATGCTCTGGTCGCTCGGTCTCGGCGAGCCGTACCCGGTGTCCGCGCTGCACGGCCGGGGCACCGGCGACCTGCTCGACGAGGTCCTCGAGGCCCTCCCCGAGGCCCCCGCCCAGACGTTCGGCACCGCGGTCGGCGGCCCGCGCCGCATCGCCCTGATCGGCCGCCCGAACGTCGGCAAGTCCTCCCTGCTGAACAAGGTCGCCGGCGAGGAGCGGGTCGTCGTCGACGCGATGGCGGGCACCACCCGCGACCCGGTCGACGAGCTCATCGAACTCGGCGGCACGACCTGGAAGTTCGTGGACACCGCCGGTATCCGCAAGCGCGTCCATCTCCAGGAGGGCGCCGACTACTACGCCTCGCTGCGCACCGCGGCCGCCGTCGAGAAGGCCGAGGTCGCCGTCGTACTGATCGACACCAGCGAGTCCATCTCCGTCCAGGACCAGCGCATCATCACGATGGCCGTCGAGGCGGGCCGCGCGCTCGTCATCGCCTACAACAAGTGGGACGCCCTCGACGAGGAGCGCCGCTACTACCTCGAGCGCGAGATCGAGACCGAGATGCAGCAGGTCGCGTGGGCGCCCCGGGTGAACGTCTCCGCCCGTACCGGCCGCCACATGGAGAAGCTGGTCCCGGCGATCGAGACGGCGCTGGCGGGCTGGGAGACCCGGGTGCCGACCGGCAGGCTCAACGCCTTCCTCGGCGAGCTGGTCGCCGCCCACCCCCATCCGATCCGCGGCGGCAAGCAGCCCCGCATCCTGTTCGGTACGCAGGCGGGTACCAAGCCGCCGCGTTTCGTGCTCTTCGCCTCCGGCTTCCTGGAGCACGGCTACCGCCGCTTCGTGGAGCGCAGGCTGCGTGAGGAGTTCGGCTTCGAGGGCACCCCGATCCACATCTCCGTGCGGGTGCGCGAGAAGCGGTCCAGGAAGAAGTAAGGCACGGGAGCGAGCCGCGGCACGCCCACCGCGACGTACGGGGACGGCGGCCGGCGCCCGAACAGGGCCCCGGAGGCGGGCACTCGACGCCACCCCGGGGAAGCCCCGCACACCCCGCGCCGCATGCGCAAACGGCCGGGACGCCCTGCGTCCCGGCCGTTTCCGTGTTCCGCGGCCCCTCACAGCCCCCTGCGGGGCGCGGGTGGCAGTGCGCGGGCGTGAAGCCCTCCGACGTGCTGCCGTAGCCCGGCCGGCCAGGGGCTGAGCCGGCCGCCGGCAACGGCGCCGAGACCGGCGCCACTGCCGTGCAGACCGGTTCCGAATCCCTTGAAGGCGAGGTCCTCCTCGCCCGTACGGTCACCGGGCAGTGCCCGGAAGGCCCTTCGGTACTCGGAGTACAGCGCGTCGTAGATCGGGGTGGCCGAAGCGTTTCGGCCCTCGTACGGCCGGCGGGTGGGGTCGTCTGTGTGCACATAGGAGCCAACGACCCCGATGCCCGTCGGATGCGGGCCCGTCCCGGAAAACGCAGTTCGGCGGGGGTACGGGGGGCGCACGCCCCGGTCCGTGTCCGGCACGGGACCCCTGGCGCTCAGGTGCCCGCGAGCGGCATCGCGGCGGCGACCAGCCGGCCGTTCGCGGCGGCCTTGTCGAGCGCGTCGCGGAGCAGGTCCTCGCGCGGCTGCTGGCCGATCGAGCCGACCGGGGCGGCGAACACCAGGACCTTGTGCGACTTGTTGGCGGCGGTCCGCCAGCCGTCGGTGACCTGCAGCGGCTGGTGCGCCTGCCACCAGGCGACCTGGCCGCTCCCGCCGGTGCCCGGCTGGAGCACGGCGTGGAGCTGCCCCATGGCGAGCAGCACCGACCAGCCGTGCAGCGCGGGGGGCAGCTGGTCGACGGTGGAGACCGGCAGGAAGCCCTGCTCGATCAGCAGCGGCAGGAAGTCGTCGCCGCCCTCACCGAAGCTGCCGGGGCGGGCGATCGGTGCCGTCGGCTCCACGACGAGCGCGGGGTGCAGCTCGTCGCCGATCAGGACCAGGCCGCTGGTCACGCCGAGCACCGCCTGCTCCTGCGGCGCGGCCTGCATGCCGTGGCCCGGGTGGTGGCCCTGGTGGAAGCCCTGCGGCTGGTGGGCGGCCGGGGCCGCGGCCTCGCCGGTGATGGAGCGGACGGCGCCCTTGAGCTGTTCCTCGGCGACCTGGACGACCTGGGAGGGGATGCAGCTGGCGTGGGCGAAGGCGAGGACGGCGGTCTCCTCGCCGACGAACAGCACGGTGCTGGTCCGCTCCTGCTCGGAGTCGCCCGGGGTGCGGCAGGAGGTGCAGTCGTAGTTGCCCGGGGCGTTCTCGCCGGCGAGCAGCCGGTCGGCTTCTTCGTCGCCGATCTCGGCGCGTACGTCCTCGCTGACGTCGAGCATGCGCGGCACGGGTTGCTCCTCGGACTCGGTGCGTGGTGGTGCGCCGGGCGGTTCCCGGCTCGTAACGAGCACAACGGGAGACTCAGGGCAAGAGTCACGCGACGGCGGCGTCCGGCCGACAGATCGTCACGGCGATACATCGACAAATCGTGAACATCCGCCGGTCAGGGGCGACACGCCGGTCCGACGGCACCGATACGACCGGCGACGGCATGCCGACAGGACGCGAGCGGTCCGATCGCCCACAGTAGGGACACGACAGGGGAAAACGGACCCCGTCCCCGGCCGGCCCCCGCGTTCCCGGGCCCGGCGAAGTCCCGTCCCGACCACCACGAATCGCCAGGGGGAGCGGCACCGCATGCACATCTCGTTCCTGCTCCACAACGCCTACGGAATCGGCGGGACGATCCGCACGACGTTCAACCTCGCCGCCACCCTGGCCGAGCGGCACGACGTGGAGATCGTGTCGGTCTTCCGCCACCGTGAGGAGCCGACCCTGGGTGCTCCGCCGGGTGTGACCCTGCGTCACCTCCTGGACCTCCGGCGGGGCAGCCCCACCTACGACGGCACCGATCCCGACTACACACGCCCCGCCCGGGTGTTCCCGCGCGGCGACGGACGCTGGAAGCAGTACAGCCGCCTCACGGACGCGCGCATCGCCGCGTATCTGAAGGCCCTGGAGGCCGACGTCGTCGTCGGCACGCGTCCCGGGCTCAACGTCCACATCGCCCGTCAGGCGCCCCGAGGCCCGGTCCGCGTCGGCCAGGAGCACCTGACCCTGGACAGCCACGACTACCGGCTGCGCCGCGAGATCGCCCACCGCTACGCCCTGCTGGACGCGGTCACCACCGTCACGGAGGCCGACGCCCGGGCCTACCGGACGCGCCTGAGGCTGCCGGACGTCCGCATCGAGGCCGTGCCCAACAGCGTGCCCCTGCCGGCCGTGGCCCCCGCCGACGGGGACAGCACCTGTGTCGTCGCCGCCGGCAGGCTGCTCAAGGTCAAGCGCTACGACCTGCTCGTCAAGGCCTTCTCCAAGGTCGTCACCGCGCGCCCCGACTGGCGGCTGCGGATCTACGGCGGCGGCGACGCGACCGGCAACGAACGCGACGCCCTGCTGGACCTGATCGCCCGGCGCGGTCTGCACAACCACGTGTTCCTCATGGGACCGGTCCATCCGCTGGAGCCGGAGTGGGTCAAGGGCTCCATCGCCGCGGTCACCTCGAACAGGGAGTCGTTCGGCATGACCATCGTCGAGGCGATGCGCTGCGGACTGCCCGTCGTCGCCACCGACTGCCCGCACGGGCCGCGCGAGATCATCGAGGACGGCGTCGACGGACTGCTGGTGCCGGTCGGGGACGAGGACGCGATCGCCGACGCCCTGCTCGCCCTGATCAACGACGACGAGCTGCGGCGGAGAGCGGGGGCGGCGGCGCTGAAGGCGTCCGAGCGGTTCGACCCGGCGCGGATCGCCGAGCGCCACGAGAGCCTCTTCGCCGAACTGGTCGCCCGGGACGCGCGCCTGCGCTCCCGCTCCGCGCTCCGGGACGTCCTGCACCGCTCGCGCGGCGCCGTGCTGGACGCGGCGTACGCACTGCGCCACCGGGCGGGCGACGCGATCCGCAGGGGGAGGGCGGCATGACCACGCCGACCCGGGGGAGGGTGCCGCGTGCCGACTGCATCGCCGACGCGGCCGGCGGCGTCACCTTCGACATCGCGGGCACCGGCGCCCCGGACGCCCTGCTCGTCCTGCGGCGCCGCGGCGGTGGCACGGGGGACACCGTCCGGCTCCCGCTGACCCCGGCCGGCGGGGACCACTCCCGCGCGGTGCTGCCCGGCACCGTCGAACTCGCCGAAGGCCACTGGGACGCGTACACGGACGACGGCGCCGCCGTCGAGCCCGGCATCCGCGATCTGCGGGCCCTGGTCGGCCGGGTGCCGGAGGCGGGCCGGATCGCCGCCCGGGTCCCGTACCCGACCGCCGACGGGCGCCTCGCCGTGCGCTGCTGGCTGCGCCAACCGCACGCCGAGGCCGGGGACATCGGCGTGGCGCAGGGGGCGTGCACGGTCGAGGGGGTGCTGTACGGGGCCGTGCTCGGCACCGGGGCCGTGGCGGAGGCCCGGCTGGGCGGGACCGTGCACCAGGTGCCGCTGACCGCCGTCGGGGACGGGGGCGAACGCTTCGCCCTGGCAGTTCCGTACGCGACGCTCGCCGGGCCCTCCGTGGACGGGGACCGGCTGTGGACCCTGTGGCTGCGCCCCTCGGAGGGAGCCGGGCCGGTACGGATCTCCCGCATCCTCGACGACGTCTGGGACCGGCGGAACGTCTTCGTGTACCCGGCGCACGAGGGGGAGGGCTACCGCGCGGCGCCCTGCTACACCGCCGACAACGACCTCTGCGTGCGGCTGTCGCCCGTGACGTGACCGGCCGCGACCTGTGCGTGTGGCTGTCGCCGGCGACGCCACCGGCCGCGTCACCCCGGAACTCCCGATCAGGACAGCGCCTGTCCGCGATCTCCGGCAGACTCGCCCCCATGCTGGAGACCTCGGCGCGACTGCTGCGTCTGCTGTCCTTGTTGCAGGCCCACCGTGAATGGTCCGGGGCGGAGCTCGCCGACCGGCTGGGCGTCACCGCGCGCACCGTGCGCCGGGACGTCGACCGGCTGCGTGAACTCGGCTACCCCGTCAACGCCAGCCCGGGCACCGGCGGCGGCTACCAGCTCGGCGCCGGTGCCGAGCTGCCACCCCTGCTGCTCGACGACGACGAGGCCGTGGCGGTCGCGGTGGGGCTGCGAACCGCCGCCGGGAACGGCATCGAGGGCATCGGGGAGACCTCGGTACGCGCCCTGGCCAAGCTCGAGCAGGTCCTGCCCCACCGGCTGCGCCGCCGGATCGGCGCGCTCAACGCCTTCACGGTGCCGATGCTGCGGGCCCCGCAGGACCAGGCGGACCCCTCGGTCCTGACCGAGCTGGCGAACGCCTGCCGCGACAGCGAGCGGCTGCGCTTCGCGTACCGCGACCACAACGGCTCGGTCAGCCGCCGGACCGTCGATCCCCACCGGCTCGTCTGCACCGAGCGCCGCTGGTACCTCGTCGCCTGGGACGTCGACCGGGACGACTGGCGCACGTTCCGCGTCGACCGGGTCACCCCGAAACCGCCGCACGGGCCGCGCGTCCCGCCGCGCACCCCGCCCGCCGAGGACCTCGCCGCGTACGTGTCGCGGGGGGTGTCGACGGCGACGTACGCGGAGAAGGCGGTGATCAGGCTGCGGGTGCCCGTCGAGCGCGCGGCCGCGGCCGTGTCACCGTCCGCCGGGGTGCTGGAGCCCGAGGGGCCGGACAGCTGTCTGCTGCGTACCGGTGCCGGCAGCCTGGACGTGATGGTCGTTCACGTGGTGCTGATGGGCTTCGACTTCGAGGTGGTCGAGCCCGCGGAGCTGATCGAGCACATCAGGACGGTCCGCGACCGTCTGGGCCGGTCTCTGGACGCCGCCGGCTGACGTCGTCGTGCGGGGAGTCCGGCACGGCCGGGCGCAGCGCCGCGTACTCCGGGTGGTGCAGGTCGAACGCGGGCGACTCCGAGCGCACCCGCGGGATGGTGGTGAAGTTGTGCCGCGGCGGTGGGCACGACGTCGCCCACTCCAGCGACCGGCCGAACCCCCAGGGGTCGTCGACGGTGACCTTCTCGGCGTACTTCGCCGTCCTCCACACGTTGTAGAGGAACGGCAGCGTGGACGCGCCGAGCAGGAAGGCGCCGATCGTGGAGACCGTGTTCAGCGCGGTGAAGCCGTCGGCGGCCAGATAGTCCGAGTACCGGCGGGGCATGCCCTCCGCGCCCAGCCAGTGCTGGACGAGGAAGGTGATCTGGAAGCCGAGGAACAGCGTCCAGAAGTGGATCTTCCCGAGGCGTTCGTCGAGGAGCTTGCCCGTGAACTTCGGCCACCAGAAGTAGAAGCCGGCGAACATCGCGAAGACGACCGTCCCGAAGACCGTGTAGTGGAAGTGGGCCACGATGAAGTACGAGTCGGTCACGTGGAAGTCCATCGGCGGCGAGGCGATGATGACGCCGGTCAGCCCGCCCAGGAGGAACGAGACGAGGAAGCCCACCGCCCACAGCATCGGCGTCTCGAACGACAGCGAGCCCTTGAGCATCGTGCCGCTCCAGTTGAAGAACTTGACCCCGGTCGGCACGGCGATCAGGAAGGACAGCAGCGAGAAGAAGGGCAGCAGCACGGCGCCGGTCGCGAACATGTGGTGGGCCCACACCACCACCGAGAGCCCGGTGATCGCCATCGTGGCCCCGACGAGCGTCAGATAGCCGAAGATCGGCTTCCTGGAGAAGACCGGGATGATCTCCGTGATGATGCCGAAGAACGGCAGCGCGATGATGTAGACCTCGGGATGGCCGAAGAACCAGAACAGGTGCTGCCACAGCAGCGCGCCCCCGTTCCCCGCCTCGAAGACCACCGAGCCGAACCGCCGGTCGGACTCGAGCACCAGCAGCGCCGCCGCCAGGACCGGGAACGCCACCAGCACCAGGATCGTGGTGAAGAGGATGTTCCAGGTGAAGATCGGCATCCGGAACATCGTCATGCCCGGCGCCCGCATCCCGATGATCGTCGCCAGGAAGTTCACGGACGTGAGGATCGTGCCGAAACCGGACAGCGCGAGGCCCATGATCCACAGGTCGATGCCGGCGCCGGGTGAGCGTTCCAGGCTGTTGAGCGGCGCATAGGCGGTCCAGCCGAAGGCGGCGGGGCCGGTGGGCACCAGCAGCGAGCCCAGCACCATCAGCCCACCGAAGAGGAACAGCCAGTACGAGAACATGTTCAGCCGCGGGAAGGCGACGTCCGGCGCGCCGATCTGCAGCGGCACGATCTCGTTGGCGAAGCCCGCGAAGGTCGGCGTCGCGAAGAGCAGCAGCATGATCGTGCCGTGCAGCGTGAACGCCTGGTTGAACGTCTGGTTGGTGATCAACTGGAGTCCGGGGCGGGCCAGCTCCGCCCGCATCAGCATCGCCATCAGCCCGGCGATCAGGAAGAAGACGAACGACGTGACCAGGTAGAGGTGCCCGATCTTCTTGTGGTCGGTGGTCGTCAGCCAGTCCACTACCACCCGGCCCCGCCGACGCACCGGCGCCGGTGAGGCGGCGGCCTCGGCGGTGTCCGTGCCCATGGGGCGATGCTAGCCACGGGGGTCCCGACGGGCCGGTGGGACACGGAACGGAGCGCGGCGCGATACGCGTACGGGTGAGCGACCGGTTCGTCCTGAGCCGTCACCGATTCGTCCGGAAGCATCTGCGGTTCGTCCAGAAGTAGGACGTGCATAAGACGCGATGAATTCGTGCTGCGCGGACGGCGGGGGAATGTGTGCGGCGGAAGGTATTCACGGCTCGGGACGGGACGGTGCGACGACGGTCCGGGAATTCCGGGGGAATTTCTGTGCGAACAATTCGGATTGACCGCACTGGTGATCGACCGTCCGCTAAACGTGTGTCGTGAACCTGTGACAGAAGCGTGACCGGTGGGGTACGTGGGACGGCAGATGAGTACGGTCCCGCGCTTCCGGCCCGCTTTTCGCCGGCCGCCGGCGGGCCTTCCGTCACCGTCCGCTGCCGCCTACGGTGATGTCCATGGCACCGATACCGACCCCCTCAGGACAGCCGGACGACGCCCCGGAGTCCTATGTCGGCCTCGACTCCGGCACGGCCGAGCGTCGCGCGCGCAGCCGCGGCTGGACCACCGTCAGATCGCTTCCGCCCGGCTCCGTCATCACCATGGAGTTCCTGGAGGGCCGGCTGAACTTCGAGGTCGACGACGGCACGGTCCGCCGCTGCTGGAAGGGCTGACCGCACGGGCCGGACGCGCCCGGACGGCCCGGCGGACACGGTGAAGGCCCCGACCGGGGTCGGGGCCTTCACCACGGGGCTCTGCGCGGGCGGCGTGGCGGCGGGCCGTCAGCCGCCCACCGGGCGCGAGCGGGGCGGGCGCCGGTTGCCGGCCGGGGTCAGGGACGCGTGCGTCGCGTGCGGGGACCGCCCCACGGCGTGCGTACGGGCTTGCGGATGCCGGGCGGTCGCCGTCACGGCGGGCGTGCCGGACGCGCCCGCCTGCTTCTGCCCGGCCGGTACCGCCGCGCTGCCGACGGTGCTCCGCGTCCCGGCCGCACGGACGCCGCTCGTCGCGCCCACCGGGCGCCGCACGGGCTCCCCGCCGTCCTCGGCCGGCAGCCGCTGCGGGTATATGGCCGGCCGCGGGCCGCCGGAGGCGACGGGCAGCGACGGCACCGGCAGCCGACGGGCGCGCAGCTGGTCCCGCAGCGAGAGGATCGCGTCCTCGACGCGTCCGATGAGCGGCTCGCACCACGGCAGGGCGAGCAGGATCAGCAGTCCGGCGGCCCAGCCCAGCAGCACATCGCTGAGCCAGTGCGTGCCCAGGTAGACGGTCGTCAGACCGACGCCCAGGGCGACCACGGCGGAGAGCGCCGACAGGTACCGCCGGGCCAGCGGCGTGGTGGCCAGATAGGCGAGGATTCCCCAGGTCACGACGGCATTGGCGGTGTGGCCCGAAGGAAATATATCGCCGCCGGCGAAGAGCTCGGCGGAGCCGATCTGCGTCGCGTAGTGCGGGCCCAGCCGGCCCAGGCCGAGCTTGACCGCTCCCACGGTGGCGTTCAGCAGCAGCAACGAGGCGCCCAGGACCAGCAGCGGGCGCAGCGTGTGCTGTCGCCACGAGCGCCAGCCGAGCCAGGCGGCGACCATCACGGCCGTCGGTCCGCGCTGGCCGAGCACCACGAAGTAGTCCAGGAACGCGTGCAGTTCGGGCCACTGCTGATACGGCCGGAAGAGCATGACCTTCCAGTCGACGATCACCAGCCAGGACGAGATGAGCACGGCGACGACGATCGCGAGATAGAACGCCGAAGTCCCGCCGAAGAGGGCGAGACGGGTGCGGCTCATCCGCGGGATCTCTATCTTCGGCGGCTCCGGCTCCCGGTCCAGACGGGCAAAGATGTCGGTACGCACCCAATCGACGTTACAGCGAGTGAGTGTCCGCCCAGGCCGATCCAGGCTCTTCGTGATGACGATGTGATGTGGACTATGTCTCAGCGGCCCATTGAAAGGGCGCCGCCGGCTAAATCCCGGCGGCCCCGATCCCTATTGCGCCGGCCGGTTCTCCGCAAGTGTGTTTGCAGGCGTCGGTAACGCTTCACGGGATTGCCGAACCGAATTCCGGAACCGTTCGGGGCCTCCGCGGCGCCGTCCGGAGGGCCGGCCGGGCGTGGCGTACGCCACACCCGCGCGGCCGTCGAGGTGAGAGGTGCACCACGCGCCGCCGCCCGGGACTCGCGTACTCTGGCTGATCACTCGCCCGTCGATGCCGGGCCGCCCACCGGGCCAAGCCCCGGCCGGGCCCACCGACGCGAGAAACCCAGCAGGAGGTACGTACATGTTCGGGAGGACCACGGCCGGAGCACGCCCGCGTGCCGCCGGCGGCGGTGCCAACCGCTGGGTCGTCCTGCTCGTCCTGTGCGTGAGCCTGCTCCTGGTCGCGCTGGACGCCACCGTCCTGCACGTCGCCGTGCCCGCCGTGACGGAGGACCTCCGCCCGTCCGGGGTCGAACTCCTGTGGATCGTCGACGCCTACCCCCTGGTGTGCGCGTCGCTGCTGATCCTGTTCGGCACCCTCGGCGACCGGGTCGGGCGCCGGCGCGTCCTGCTGCTCGGCTACGCGCTCTTCGGCGTCGCCTCCGCCGTCGCCGCGCTGGCCACCACGCCCGAGGTGCTCATCGGCGCCCGGGCCCTGCTCGGCGTCGGCGGCGCGATGATCATGCCGGCGACGCTCTCCATACTCCGGGCCGTCTTCCCGGACCGGCGCGAGCGGGCCACGGCCATCGGCATCTGGACCGCGGTCGCCGCGGTCGGCGCCGCCACCGGTCCGGTCCTGGGCGGCTTCCTCGTCCAGCACTTCTGGTGGGGCTCGGTCTTCCTGATCAACATCCCGCTGATGCTGCTGATCCTGCCGGTCGGTCGCTGGCTGCTCCCCGAGTCCCGGGGCGACCGCGAAGGGCCGTGGGACGTCCTCGGGGCGCTCATGGCCGCCGCGGGAGTCCTCGGCATCGTCCTCGGAGTGAAGCGGCTCGGCGCCGGCGACGCCGTGCTGGACCTCCGCACGGCCGGCCCGCTGCTCGCCGGGGCCGTGCTGCTCGCCCTCTTCGTCCGCCGCCAGAAGAGCCGCAGGCATCCGCTCGTCGACATCCGGATGTTCGCCAGGGCGACCTTCTCCACCTCGGTCGGCTGCATCGTGCTCGCCATGCTGGCGCTGGTCGGCCTGGAGCTCATCGCCGTCCAGTACCTCCAGCTCGTGCTCGGGCTGAGCCCGCTGGAGACCGGTCTGCGGCTGCTGCCGCTCACCTTCGCCGCGATGGCCGCCGGGGCCACCGGCTCCTTCACCCTCCGGCGCCTCGGCCCCCGCCGGATGGTCGGCTGGGGCTTCGTGCTCACGGCCGCCGCCGTGGTCCTGCTGACCCTGATGGGGCAGCACGACCGGCCGCTGCTGCTCACCACCGGATTCGTCCTCCTCGGCTTCGGGCTGCAGACCACGCTCTTCGGCGCGTACGAGTCGATGCTCAGCGAAGCCCCGCCCGAGCAGGCCGGCGGCGCGGCCGCCATCGGCGAGACCTCCTACCAGCTCGGCGCGGGCATGGGCATCGCGCTGCTCGGCAGCGTCATGAACGCCGCCTACGCCCCCGGGCTCGACGACGCCACGAGCGTCCCGCCCGCGGCGCGCAGCGCCGCCGGGCACTCGCTCGGCGAGGCCTACCAGGTGGCCCTCCAGCTCGGCGGACCCGTGGGGGACGCGCTGCGGAGCGCCGCCCGGCACGCGTTCGTCCACGGACTGCACGTGACGCTGTTCGTCAGCGCGGGCCTGCTGCTGCTCGGGGCGCTCGCCGCGCTGCGGCTGCCGAAGGTCATGGAGTGCGCCGAGCCCGACGACCCGACCGGCCTCCCGGCCGCGGAGCAGCCGGCGCCCGCCCGGTCCGGGCACGCCGTGCCCGAACCCGCGCTGCCGGGCGCCCCGCTCCGGGACCACGTCCGTGCCGAGTCGGCGGTGCCGGCACGCCGTACGCCCGCGGAGGCGGCCGGCCCGGCACGCACTGGACGCACGGCACACTGAGCCGTAACGTCAGCGCCGAGCATTAACTACCACTGCTAGGTTCCCAGGTCACCGGCAGCCGCCCGGACCTGGACAGTGCCGTGCGAGCCGCCGGAGGCACCCTCATGTCCGCACCCCCGAAGCTCCCGCCCTTCGACCCCGCCGACCCCCTCGGCATCGACGATCTGCTGGAGCCCGAGGACCTCGCGGTACGCGACACCGTCCGCTCCTGGGCCGCCGACCGCGTGCTTCCGCAGATCGCCGACTGGTACGAGAGCGGTGAACTGCCCTCCGTACGCGAACTGGCCCGGGAACTCGGCTCGATCGGTGCCCTCGGCATGTCGCTGACCGGCTACGGCTGCGCCGGCGCCACCGCGGTCCAGTACGGACTCGCCTGCCTGGAACTGGAGGCCGCCGACTCCGGCATCCGCTCGCTCGTGTCCGTCCAGGGCTCGCTCGCCATGTACGCGATCTGGAAGTACGGCTCCGAGGACCAGAAGCAGCGGTGGCTGCCGTCCATGGCGGCCGGTGAGACCATCGGCTGCTTCGGGCTCACCGAGCCCGACCACGGCTCCGATCCGGCCGGCATGCGCACCTACGCCAAGCGCGACGGCTCCGACTGGGTGCTCAACGGGCGCAAGATGTGGATCACCAACGGCTCCGTCGCCGGCGTGGCCGTCGTCTGGGCCCAGACCGACGACGGCATCCGCGGCTTCGCCGTCCCCACCGACACCCCCGGCTTCTCGGCCCCCGAGATCCGGCACAAGTGGTCGCTGCGGGCCTCCGTCACCAGCGAACTCGTCCTGGACGAGGTGCGACTGCCCGAGGACGCCGTCCTCCCGGGCGTGACGGGACTCAAGGGGCCGCTCAGCTGTCTTTCGCACGCCCGCTACGGAATCGTGTGGGGCGCGATGGGCGCGGCACGCTCCAGCTTCGAGGCGGCGCTCGACTACGCGCGGACGCGGGAGCAGTTCGGAAAGCCCATCGGGGGCTTCCAGCTCACCCAGGCCAAGCTCGCCGACATGGCGCTCGAACTGCACAAGGGAATCCTGCTCGCCCATCACCTCGGGCGGCGGATGGACGCCGGGACGCTCCGCCCGGAGCAGGTCAGTTTCGGAAAGCTGAACAACGTGCGGGAGGCGATCGAGATCTGCCGCACCGCGCGCACGATCCTCGGCGCCAACGGGATCTCCCTCGAATACCCCGTGATGCGGCACGCCACCAATCTCGAGTCGGTGCTCACCTACGAGGGCACCGTCGAGATGCACCAGCTCGTGCTGGGCAAGGCGCTCACCGGCCTCGACGCGTTCCGGTAGGCCGACCGTCCCGGCCGGCCGGCGAGCGCCCTGCTCAGCTCTGGTTGAAGAACCCGTCGCCGGGGCGGCCCGCCGACTCCCCGCTGACGATCTCCGTGTCGGCGGGGGTCAGCAGGAAGACCCGGGTCGCCACGCGCTCGATGGAGCCGCGCAGCCCGAAGGTCAGCCCGGCCGCGAAGTCCACCACGCGCTTGGCGTCCGCGGGCTCCAGGGAGGTCAGGTTGACGATGACGGGAACGCCCTCGCGGAAGTGCTCCCCGATGCCGCGTGCGTCCCGGAAGCTGTCGGGGGAGACGGTGGCGATCCGGCGACCCTGCTCCTCGGCCGTCTCGGAGGCCACCCGGACGCGCGGGTCGGTCACCCACTGGTCGCCGGCTCCCGTACCCTCGGCGTACTCGTCGTCGTAGTAGCGCTCGTCGTTGTCCTCGACGAGACCGAGCCATGCACTCGCCTTGCGCACCGATCCCATGGACGCCTCCTTTCGACCGCGGTCACTTGTGGTTCCGCATATCCCTATGGTCGTCCATAATGCGGATCGCGCGCCAAGTGGATAGTCGCCGCGCAGGGGATTCGTGACGGTACTGGTGCAGAACATGTGGCGGTTCGTCAAGGTTCTTCCAGCGTAGGGGCCCTGAAGGGGCTCATATCGAAGCAAAATATGAATGTCTCGGCAGACGGGTGAGCGTCGGAGCGTCCGGGTGAACGGGCCGGCCGGATACGATGCGGGCCGCACACTCGAACGACACTCGGGGGAACGTCGTGTTCGGAATCGTCCGGCCCTGCACCCATCGCCTCACGAACGGCCTCAAGACGGAGTGGATGGCCCATCTGTGCGGGCTCTGCCTGGCACTTCGGGCGGACCACGGACAGTTCGCCAGGGTCGTCACGAACTACGACGGGCTCATCGTCTCGGTTCTGACGGAGGCTCAGGCCGAGCGCACCCCCGCGCAGCGGCGCACGGCCGGGCCCTGTCCGCTGCGGGCCATGCGCACCGCGCCCGTCGCCCGGGGCGAGGGTGCCCGGCTCGCCGCCGCCGTCTCGCTCGTCCTCGCGTCCGCCAAGGTCCGCGACCACGTGGCCGACCGGGACGGGGTGTTGGCCCGCAGGCCGGTCGCCGCTGCGGCGCGCCGGATCGCGAAGGGCTGGGACCGGGCGGGCGCCCGCGCCGGCGCCGCGCTGGGCTTCGACACGGCGGTGCTGGTCGACGCGGTGGACCGGCAGACCGGCATCGAGTCCCTGGCGGGACCCGGCACCCCGCTGCTGGTCGTGACCGAGCCGACGGAGACGGCGACCGCCGCCGCCTTCGCGCACACCGCGGTGCTCGCCGGGCGCCCCGCCAACGCCGCGCCGCTCGCCGAGGCGGGCCGGCTCTTCGGACGGCTGGCGCATCTCCTGGACGCCGTGGAGGACCGGGAGGCCGATGCCACTGCGGGCGCCTGGAACCCGCTCACGGCGACCGGCACGAGCCTCGCCGAGGCCCGCCGCCTCGCCGACGACGCCCTCCACGGCATCAGGCTCGCCCTGCGGGACGCGGAGTTCGTCGACGACCGGCTGCTGCACGTGCTCCTCGCGCACGAGCTCCCGCGCTCCGTGGACCGGGCCTTCGGCACGGCGGCCTGCTCGCACCAGGGCTACGGCGGACAGCCGCCGCAGGGCGGCAATCCGTACGGCGGCCCCCACGGAGGAGCCGCGGGACCGTACGGCTCGGCCAACCCCTACGGAGGCGGCAGTCCGTACGGTGGCACCCCCTACGGCGGCGGGTCCGGCGGGAACGGCGGCGAGCCGCCCCTGTTCGGTTTCGGCGGTGAGCCCCCCAAGCCCAAGCCCCGCGGCTTCTGGGCCGGCTGCGCGGCCTTCATCGGCCTGTGCTGCACCTGTCGGCTCTGCTGCGCCGAGGAGTACGAGGGCCCCTGGTCCCGCAAGAAGCGCGAGGGCTGCTGCCACAAGTGCGACTGCGGCTGCGACGGTTGCGACTGCTGCTGCCCCTGCGACGGCTGCTGAGCCGGTCCGCGACACCCGGCCGGCGTGCCCCCGCCGGAGCCGGTCGGTGACGCCCGGCGCGCGTGCCCCCGCCGGAGCCGGGCGCGCCGACGGCCCGTCCCGCGGTCGTCCGGCACGTGTACGCGCCGCCGGAGCCGGGCGCGCCGCGGCCCGGCCGCCTGCGACGGTCGTGGTACGGGATGCGGGCAGAACCGTCCTTCGGACGGGTGCGCCACCTCGCGGACACGGCTCCTTCGCGCTCCCCCGGCCGTTCGCGGCCCCTGGTCCCCCTCATCCCCTCCGGGCCCCGACGGGCGCGCCACCGAGCCCGCGCGTACCCCGCCCTCTCCCGGCCCCGGCCCGCTCGCGGCAGGGGTGCCCGGTGCAGGTGGATCCCGCCGACGGGCGCGTGCCGGAGCGGGGCGGCCGTTCCCACCCGCGGCGGTTCGCGCTCGGCCGGCACACCACGCCCGGGCGGCGTCTTCACCGGACCGCGCACCGGCGACCGGCGTTCGCCCGGAACGACGCCGCTGCCACGGCGGTGCTCTGCCCCCTCCGGGACCTCGACCGCCGCACCCCGCTCAGCGCATGACACGCGACCCCCGTCCCCTGCGGGCACCCATCGGGCCCGGTGCCCCACCGCCCCCGGAACCGACCACGCGGAGAGGCACCCAGCCATGACCTCCACCCGTCCGCGGCACCTCACCGTCGCCCTCGGCGGCCGGCGCGGTACGACGCACACCACTACCGTCGCCCCCTCCCGGCTCGCCGAGCGGGGGTGCCCTCGACTTCGTCACCCTCGGCGACTCCTTCGCCCGGCCGGGGCTCGACGCACTCGCGGTGCTGTCGAGTGTCGCCCCCCACCACCGGGCGGATCGGGCTGGTGCCCACCGTCACCACCACCCGCACCGAGCCGTTCCCCGTGTCCACGACCGTGGCGACCCTGGACCGGGTGAGCCGCGGCCGGTCCGGCCGGGTCGTCGGCATCTCCGCGACCGAGGCCGCCAGGGGAACGACTGACGCTGTGGCGGCGCTTCGCGGGGAAACCGGGGAAAGGACGGGAAACGGGCGCTTCGAAGGCGGTCATGCCCTGGGCGGCGCCCGGCCGGCCGGCCCCTCCTGATGCGGGACGGAGGTGCCAGCGGTCACTCCGGCCGCGCGGAAGAGCGAATTCCGGTCAACCCGGGCCCGGCCAGGGAGGGGTGAGATGCGACGCCGACGACCGCCGTCCACGGTGGGCCCGCCGGTGGCGGCGAGCCGCTGACCGCGCCGTCCTCCTCGACGCGGACGGCCGAGGGGGACAATCGCGGGCCGCCCCCGGCGGCACGCGGCCGGGCGCCCGGTGCCGTGAAACTCCCGCCTGCGTACGGGGGTTCGAACTCCGACCGCGCCTCCACACCGAGCCCGGCACGAGCCGGGTTGTCGCCGCGCACCTCCCGGCGGGCGCCGCCCCGCACGGCGCGCGCCGTACGGCGGACCTCCATGGCCGCTCATCGTTCCCGGCCCATGTCACCCGCCCCTCCCCGGCGGGGGACGGCAGGCCCGGAGCCCGAACTCCCGGCCGGGGAACGGAACCTGACCGCCAGTCGGTCCGTCCCACCCGCGACGGACCGCGGCAGCCCTTGAGGTACCACACCTCGGGGGCCCTCCGGCGTGCCACGGCGCCGCACGGCCGAAAGGTGCCCTTGCGCGGCAAGTTGGCTCGCCGAATACTCCCGAACAGCGCTTGTCAGGGGCACAACGTGACCGGATTCCGGACGCATCCCCGCGCCCGCTGACTGCGCCTCACGGGCCCGTCACCCCACAGTCGGGCCCCCGATTCCCCTCGGGAGGAACGAGAAGTGAGGATCAAGCGCACCACCCCCACCCACGGCGTGGCCAGACGAACCCGTCTGCTCGCCGTGACGACCGGTCTCGTCGCCGCCGCCGCACTGGCCGTCCCCACCGCCGCCGCGGACGAGGCTCCCGTCACCTTCAGCGCGTCCCAGCTCTCCGCCGCGAGCGACTCCGTGCTGACCGCCGATGTGGCGGGTACCGCCTGGCATGTCGACAAAGCGACCAACACCCTCGTCGTGACCGCCGACTCCACCGTCTCCAAGGCCGAGATCGCGAGGATCAAGCGGGAGGCCGGCGCCAACGCCGGTGCCCTCCGCATCGAGCGCACCCCCGGCACGTTCAGCAAGCTCATCTCCGGCGGCGACGCCGTCTACGCCACCAGCTGGCGCTGCTCCCTGGGCTTCAACGTCCGCAACAGCGCGGGCACTTCGTACTTCCTGACGGCGGGCCACTGCACCGACGGCGCGGGCACCTGGTACGCGAACTCCGCCCGCACGACCGTCCTCGGCCCGACCGCGGGCTCCAGCTTCCCGGGCAACGACTACGGCATCGTGCGCTACAGCAACACCTCCATCTCCAAGCCGGGCACGGTCGGCAGCGTCGACATCACCAGCGCGGCCAACGCGACGGTCGGCATGTCCGTGACCCGCCGCGGCTCCACCACGGGCACCCACAGCGGCACCGTCACCGGTCTCAACGCCACGGTCAACTACGGCGGCGGTGACATCGTCTACGGCATGATCCGCACCAACGTCTGCGCCGAGCCGGGCGACAGCGGCGGCCCGCTGTACTCCGGCAGCCGGGCTATCGGTCTGACCTCCGGCGGCAGCGGCAACTGCTCCAGTGGCGGTACGACCTTCTTCCAGCCCGTCACCGAGGCCCTGAGCGCCTACGGGGTCAGCGTCTACTAGGGCGCAACGGCCCAAGGCCGGTCCCGCGGACGCCGAGGACGTCCCAGCGGTCACAAGAGCCCCCGCCGTGCACGGCGGGGGCTCGACGTCTTGCACACTTTTGAGAGGATGGCACAGCGGTCGGCCACAACGGATCGGGGGGGCGGATGAAGCGCATCGGAGTGACCGGCCACAGAAGCATTCCGCCCGAGGCCATGCCGCATGTGCTGGCCGGGATGGAGGCGCTGCTGCGCGGCCACGAGGGTGCGCTGGAAGCGCTCTCCAGCCTCGCCGAGGGGGCCGACCAGCTCTTCGCCGACATCGCCCTCGCCTGCGGCGCGGAACTCACCGTGGTCATCCCGAGCGGGGACTACGAGGACGGCTTCGACGACCCCGGCGCGCTGGCCTGCTACCGGCGGCTCAGGGGCAGGGCCAGCCAGGAGGTCCGGCTGGCCTTCCCCCGCTCCACGGACGAGGCGTACTACGCGGCCGGCACGTACATCGCCGACAACTGCGACCGGCTCCTGGCGGTCTGGGACGGCCGCCCCGCCCGCGGGCTCGGCGGCACCGGCGACATCGTCCGGTACGCGCGCGAGCGCGGCACGCCGGTGACGGTGGTGTGGTGCGACGGGGTCGAGCGGCCCTGACGCACGCGGGCCCGGCGAACTCCTCGCGGCGGTCGGCGGCGAGCCGGCCGGCCACGGAAGGCGGCGACGGCGGGGACGTCAGGCTCCGGCGGGGCGGTACGGGGCCCGGCGCCGGACGGCCGTCCGGCGCCACGCGCCCCCGTCCGTCCGTCAACTACGGTGCTGAACCAGCCAGTCGGTGTGCTGGGGCGAGACGATCCGCTCGGTCTCGTACACCGCCGAGGGCCACTGCTCCTCCGTCACCGAGGTCTCCATCGCGATGTGGATCGCCGCCAGGTCCTCCTCCACCAGGGAGTGCGCCGCGATCAGCGGCTGGTGGCGGCGGATCTCGCTCCACGCCAGACACGCCGCGGCGGCCGCGGACAGCAGTGGCACCGGTTCGGCCGATTCGGTGACGGAGAACGTGCGCAGTACCCCGAACAGCAGCGCGAGCGCGGTGAGCAGGCCGATCGTCACCGTCCACAGCGCGGTCGCGCGCCGGGAGATCTCCGCACGCCGGTGGTACCAGTTGCGCTGCTCGATCAGACGGTCCCTCACATACGTCTCCTTGCGTACGCTGAAGACCTTGCCCCGCAGCAGACGCATCGGAGTGGTGATCAGCTCGGCGGAGACCGTGCTCCCGCCTTCCTCGCGCGGGTCCACCCAGCCGACCTTGCGCAGTTCCCCGAGCCCTTCCTCCAGCCGGGTCGTGAACAGCCGGTCCGGATCGGGGGAGTCGGAGTCGAAGGGCGCCCCGTGCACCGCGTAGCGCCAGCACATCGAGCGGATGAACTCCGCTGCGGAGCGGTTGAGTTGCCAGTGCGACTTTGCCCGACGGCGTGTCCCGCGGAAGCTCAGCACGAGCACCCAGGCGTACGCCGAGGCACTGAGCAGTCCCATGAGCTGGAAGGAGTCGCCGACCCTCCCTCGCCAGGGCAGCGCCGCGAACGCCGAGCCCAGGACCAGGAGGAGCAGCTGCAGCCGGGTGCCCTTGACCGCCTCCCGCTGCCGGTCGACGGCCGTCTCGTCCGCTCGGTGGAACAGTGCCGGCAGATCAGCATTTCGAAAGACCATGCTTTGCAGATGGCCGGGAATACCGGTCATGCGTACCCCCCTCGGCGGATTTTGGCTTCACTCGTTCGATGGAATGGCTTGTTCCGTTCGGAGTGGGGCATACTCGCGCAACGCTTTTGTTTCAGCTCTACGTGCCGAGTTGCTGCGGGTGGCCATGAGAGTAAAGTCGTGCCGCCGACACTGCAACGGTGCCCGGTGCTCCCCCGTTAGCACAACATGACCTAGGACGGCCGTCGTGACCCTCCAGACTTCAGTCACCTTTGCTTCTGTGAAGAAGGACCGGGTGCCCCTCACCGAGATCGACGTGCGTGACGCCGAGGCGGCCAGGAAGCTGGGTCGTGTGCGCCCTGCCGGCGCCGACCGTTCCGCACGGATGTCCACGTTCAACTCCGCGCTCTAGTCCGGTTCCAGACCGTCCGTACGGCGGACGGGCTGCCCTAGACTGGCGGAATGACCCGACCCGTGGTCCCGTTCCGCGAGATCGTCTTGAAGGTCCACAGCAGATGTGATCTTGCTTGCGACCACTGTTATATCTACGAACACGCTGATCAGAGCTGGCGCACCCGCCCGAAAGCAATCTCTGACGAGGCGATTTTCTGGACAGCTCTGCGACTGGCCGAGCATGCGAAGAAACATGCCCTGCCCTCCGTGTCAGTGATCCTGCACGGAGGGGAGCCTCTGCTCGCCGGCCCCGCCCGGTTACGCCGGGTCTGTGAGGAACTCACCAAAGCCCTCGACGGTGTCGCCGCCCTCGACCTGCGAATTCACACCAATGGCCTCCAGCTGAGCCCCCGCTATCTGGAACTCTTCGACGAGTTCGACGTCAAGGTGGGCATCTCCCTCGACGGCGACAAGGCCGCCAACGACCGCCACCGCCGCTTCGCGGACGGGCGCAGCAGCCACCCTCTGGTGCTGAAGGCCGTCCAGGTGCTGAGCACGGACCGCTGGCGCCATCTCAACCTCGGCCTCCTGTGCACCGTCGACGTCGCCAACGACCCGGTCGCCGTCCACGACGCGCTGATGGAGCTCGACCCCCCGCGCATCGACTTCCTGCTGCCGCACGCCACGTGGGACGAGCCGCCGCCGCGGCCCGGCGGCTCCCCGACCGCGTACGCCGACTGGCTCCTCACCGTCTTCGACCGCTGGGACCGGCAGGGCCGACGGGTGCCGGTGCGGCTCTTCGCCTCCGTCCTCTCCACCCTTTCCGGGGGCCCCGGGCTCACCGAGTCGCTCGGTCTCACCCCCACCGACCTCGTCGTCGTCGAGACCGACGGCACCCTGGAGCAGGTCGACTCGCTCAAGAGCGCCTACGAGGGTGCCGCGGCCACCGGCTTCGACGTCTTCGCCCACACCTTCGACGAGGTCGCCGCCCATCCGGGCGTGCGGGCCCGACAGCTCGGCCTCGCCGGTGTCGGCGACACCTGTCGCGATTGCGCCGTCGTCCGCTCCTGCGGGGGCGGTCTCTACACCCACCGCTACCGCAGTGGCGCCGGCTTCGACAACACCTCCGTCTACTGCACGGACCTCGAGGCCCTCGTCCGCGGCATCGAGCACCGCACCGCCGCCCGGTCGGTGCCCGCAGCGGTCACCGACGACGGGGAGCTGCGGACCGAGCAGCACGAGCTGACGCGGCTGCTCCTGGCCGACCTCCACCGGGAGCTCGACGGGCGGGGCGGCGAGGAGTGGGACCGTGCCTGGGAACTGGCCGGCGCGGTCGACCGGCATCCCGGCGCGCTCGACTGCGTGCTGACCCACCCGTACACCCGCGGCTGGCTGCTGGCCGCCCTGGACGCACTGCACGAGGGCGTGCCCGGCGCCGCCCTCCTCCCGGCCGCCCGGCTGGCGTCGTCGGCCGCCGCCGCCGTCGTCCGCGGCGGCCTCGACCTGCCGGTGCAGGTCCCGTACGAGGGCGGGGCGCTGCTGCTGCCCACGCTCGGCGAACTCCGGCTCACCGGGACGGAACCGCGCGGTACCGCGGAGGTGCGGCCCGTCGAGAAGGGCCTCCTCGTGCGGACCGGCGACCGGGAGCGTCACATCTCCCGGGCCGAGGAGCCGTCCGCCGACTGGCGGCCCGTCCGCCGGCTCGGCCGGGACGGGGCGCCCGACCTCGCCGTCGACGACCTCGACCCCTACCGCGACTGCTTCGACGCCCCGGTGCTGCCCCGGCTCGGCCACGACGAGGCGGCCGGCTGGACGGACCGGCTGGCCCGTGCCTGGGGGCTGCTGCGCGCCCGCGCACCGGAACAGGCCGCGGCCGCCGCGGCGTCGCTCACCACGCTCACCCCCGTCGGCGGCGCCCGGCCCCGGGTCGGACGGCACGGGCTCGGGGCTCTCGGCGTCCCGCTGCACGCCGAGGCCGGGGACTTGGCGCCCGCGCTGCTGCGCGGCTGGCGCCGGGCGCGCCTCCAGGCCCTGCTGGAGGCCACCGACCTCTACGCCGACGACGGCCTGTGGACCCACCCGGCACCGTGGCAGGAGGCGCCGGTCCCGGTGTCCGAACTGCTGGCGGGGGCGTACGAGCGGACCGGGCTCCGCGCCTTCGACCCGGACGGCGCGGATGCCGCCCTGCGGGCGCTGGACACCCTGGGCCGCGCCGCGGAACTCACCGTCGGCGGGAAACGTCTGCTGGCGCTGCTGTGGGAAGAGGCGGACCGTGACCGACACAGTCGTTGAGCGCGACGGGCTCGCGCGGCAACTGACGGAACTCGGGTTACGGACGGGGGAGACGGTCCTCGTCCACGCGGGCCTCGGCGGCACGGGCATGGACGCCCCGGAGCTCCGCGACGCCCTGCTGCGGGCGGTCGGCGAGGACGGCACGCTCGTGGTCCCCGCCTTCACCGCCGAGAACTCCGACACGTCCTCCGCCCATCTGCGGCGCGTGTCCGGCCTGACACCCACTCAGGCGGCGGCCTTCCGGGCCACGATGCCCGCCTTCGACCCGGCCACCACTCCGAGCACCGGGATGGGCCGGTTGGCCGAGTCCGTGCGGACCACCGGAGGCGCGGTGCGCAGCGCCCACCCCCAGACGTCGTTCGCCGCCCTCGGCCGGAGGGCGGGGGAACTCCTCTCCCGGCATCCGCTCACCTGCCATCTCGGAGAGGAATCCCCGCTCGGGGCGCTCTACCGGGCCGGGGCACGGGTATTGATGATCAATGTGGGGTTCTCCGTGTGCACCGCCTTTCACCTCGCGGAGTACCGAATCGGCGCGCCTCTGCGCCGGTACGCCTGTGTGGTGCGCGGGGCGCACGGCCCGGAATGGACGGAATACCGGGACGTCGAACTCGACGACAGTGATTTCGACGCCATCGGAGCCGCCTTCTCCTGGAATCTCGAACAGAAAGGACAACTGGGAGGAACGACCGCGACCTTGTTCTCGATCACCGATGCGGTGGACCATGCGGTGGCGTGGATGTCCGAAAAGCGGCGTTGATTGACCGAACGACTAGGGGATGGAGCAAGGTCTGCTCCGGAATGATTGGTCCGCTCGCACCTCATCACCATGGAGTGCGGGTGTTCATACAGGACGGGGGTCGTGTGCACGCGTCATCGCAGCAGCGAGCGGCGGACCATCGGCCGTACTTCTTCTTGAGCTATGCGCACACACCGAGGTACGGAGCGGGCGGGCCGGACCCCGACATGTGGGTCGAGCGTCTCTTCCGGGATCTGTGCGGCCATGTGATGGCCATGACCGATCTCCCCGCCGGGGCGCCCGCGGGATTCATGGACCGGGAGATACGCTCCGGCGAGGGATGGTCCGAGCGGCTCGCCGAAGTCCTCGCCACCTGCCGGGTCTTCGTGCCGCTGTTCTCCCCGCGCTTCTTCGCCAGCGAGATGTGCGGCAAGGAGTGGTACGCCTTCGCCCAGCGGGAGATCTACCACCAGGCCAAGAGCAACCGGCCCGCCGAGGCCATCGTGCCCGCGCTGTGGGTCCCGGTGCCGCCCGAGCAACTGCCCGGACCTGCCGAGCGGTTGCAGTTCAACCACCGTGCCTTCGGTGACCGCTACGTCACCGACGGACTCTACGGTCTGATCAAACTCCGGATATTCGCCGAGGAGTACGAGCGCGCGGTCTACGAACTCGCCAAACGCATCGTCAGCGTCGCGGACACCACCCCGGTCGGGCCCGGCAGACCGCTCGACTACCGGCAGGCCCCCAGCGCCTTCGGCACCCCGGACCCGGCCAGACCGCGCAGCACCGGCCCCCGCCCCATCCAGGTCACCGTGGCCGCCCCGACCCGGCACGACCTGCCCCCGGGGCGCGACCCCGACTACTACGGCGACATGCCGCAGGACTGGAACCCCTACTACCCCGAGGCGCACCGGCCGCTGGCCTACGTCGCCCGCGACCTGGTGCGGACCCTCAACTACCAGGCCACCGTCGCCTCGTTCGACCACGACAGCACACCGCTCGACAGCAAGCAGCCCCCGACCAGGCCCGAGCTGCTGATCGTCGACCGCTGGGCCCTGGAGGACGACGAGAGACGCGAGCGGCTCGCCGCCTTCGACGCCGAGAACCGGCCCTGGGTCAGTGTCGTCGTCCCCTGGAACCGCGACGACCACCAGAGCCGCGGTGCCGAGAGCGAGCTCACCGCCAAGCTCGAACAGACCCTGCCGACCAAACTCAGCCAGGGCCGCGCCGCCTGCCGCGCCGCCGCCCGCGGCGTACCGAGCATGGAGGCCTTCGGCCAGATCCTCCCCCAGGTCGTGGAGGCGGCCGCCCAGCAGTACCTGCGCCACGCCCAGGTCTATCCGCCCGCCGGCGGCAGCCACACCGAACGTCCGCGGCTGCGCGGTCCCATGGCGGCCGAGTACGCCACCACGCACTACATCCCCGACACGCTCGACCACGCGCCGGATGCGGAGGACACGGATGACAGCCAGTCGTGACGGACGCATCGTCACGTTCTACTCGTACAAGGGAGGCACCGGGCGGACGATGGCCATGGCCAACACCGCCTGGATACTCGCTGCCAACGGCAAGCGGGTCCTCGCCGTGGACTGGGACCTGGAAGCCCCCGGCCTGCACCGGTTCTTCCACCCCTTCCTCGACCCGTCCACGCTCGGTGCCACCACCGGGGTCATCGACCTGATCACCGAGTACGCCTGGGCCGCGACGAGCCCCGTGCAGCGTCCCGACGACTGGCACCGGGACTACGCCCGCATCCAGCCGCACGCCGTCTCCCTCACCCCCGAGAACCTCGGCTGGGAGTTCCCCGAGGGCGGCACCCTCGACTTCGTCTCCGCGGGCAAGCAGAACCGCGAGTACTCGGCGACCGTCTCCACCTTCGACTGGGACAACTTCTACGACCGGCTCGGCGGCGGGCACTTCTTCGACGCACTGCGCGACGACATGAAGGCCAACTACGACTACGTCCTCATCGACAGCCGCACCGGTCTCAGCGACATCGCCGACATCTGCACCGTCCACCTCCCGGACGTCCTCGTCGACTGCTTCACCCTCAGCGACCAGTCCATCGACGGCGCCGCCGCCGTCGCCCGCCAGATCGACGAGCGCTACGGCGGCCGCGGCATCCGCATCCTCCCCGTCCCCATGCGCATCGACGAGGGCGAGAAGGAGAAGGCCGACGCCGGACGGGCCCTCGCGCGGCTGAAGTTCGACCGGTTCCCCACCGGGCTCGCCGGCGAGGAACTCACCTCCTACTGGGGCGCGGTGGAGATCCCGTACCGCCCCTACTACGCCTACGAGGAGACCCTCGCCACCTTCGGCGACGAGGCCGGACTCACCAACTCCCTGCTCTCCGCCTTCGAACGGCTCACCGCCGTGGTCACCGAAGGGGAGATCACCGCCATGCCCACCGTCGGCGAGGAGATCAGGCTGCGGATCAGGGACGCCTTCACCCGCCGCCGCCCCGCGCTGCCCGCCGACCTGTTCCTCAGCTACGTCGCCGAGAACCGCATGTGGGCCGACTGGATCGAGTCCGTCCTCACCCGCGCCGGCTTCCGCGTCGTCCCGCGCGACGTCTCCGCGGAACCGCCCCAGGACGGCTCCGCCGCCCTCGCCCCCGAGAACGCGGCCCGCACCGTCGTCCTCCTCTCCAGCGCCTATCTCAAGTCCGCCCGCGCCGTGGAGGTGTGGGAACGGGCCGCGGCCGAGGACCCCGGCGGCGGCCGCGGCCGCCATCTGCTGCCGCTGCGCGTCGGCGACGTACGCCTCACCACCCCCTACATCGACCGCAACCCCGTCGACCTCTTCCGCCTCGACGAGGTGCACGCCACCAGCGCACTGCTGCGCGCGCTCGACCGTCCGGTCCAGCTCACCGACGGGGTCGCGCCGGGCCCGCGGTTCCCCGGCACCGTCCCCAAGATCTGGAACGCGCCGGCCCGCAACCCCGGCTTCACCGGACGGTCCGTCGTCCTGGAGCGGATGCGCGACCAGCTCGGCGGCGGCATGGCCGTCGTGCTCCCGCAGCCCCAGACGCTGTACGGCCTCGGCGGCGTCGGCAAGACCCAGGTGGCCCTGGAGTACGTGCACCGCTTCATGGCCGACTACGACCTGGTGTGGTGGATCTCCTCCGAGCAGACCGACGACGTCGTCGCCGGGCTCGCCGAACTCGCCACCCGGCTCGGCGCCCAGGGCGGCGAGGACATGGCCGCCGCCTCCCAGGAGGCGGTCGACCTGCTCAGGCGCGGCGTACCGACCTCCCGCTGGCTGCTCGTCTTCGACAACGCCGACGACCCGGAGCAGCTCAAGCGGTTCTTCCCGACCGGCGGCCACATCCTCGTCACCTCCCGGAACCAGACCTGGTCCCAGTACGGCGACGCCCTGCCGGTCGACGTCTTCCTGCGCGAGGAGTCCGTCGAGCACCTCCAGCGCCGCGCGCCCGGACTCACCCTGCAGGACGCCGACCAGGTCGCCGCCGCGGTCGGTGACCTGCCGCTCGCCGTCGAACAGGCCGCGGCCTGGATCGCCGAGACCGCCACACCCGTCGCCGCCTACCTGGAGCAGCTCGGCCGGCAGGCGCCCAGTGTCCTCGCGCTCAACCAGCCCGCCGGCTACCCCGAGCCGGTCGCCGCGACCTGGAACGTCTCCATCGAGCGCCTCAAGGAGCGCTCACCGGCCGCCGTACGGCTGCTCCAGCTCTGCGCGTTCTTCGCCCCCGAGCCGATCTCCGCGAACCTGCTCTACAGCAAGGAGATGATCGAGGCGCTCAAGCCGTACGACGCGTCCCTCCAGGAGAAGCTCGTACTCGGTCGCGTCATCCGCGAGATCGGCCGGTTCGCCCTCGCCAAGGTCGACCAGGTCTCCAACTCCATCCAGGTGCACCGGCTGGTGCAGGCCGTCATCCGGGCCCAGCTCAGCGAGGAGGAGCAGATGGACGCGCGGCACGCCGTCCACCGGATCCTCGCCGGCGCCCGCCCCGACGACGACGAACCGATCGACAACCCCGAGACCTGGCCACGGTTCAACACCATCTGGCCGCACCTCGGCCCCTCCGAGGCCCGCTACTGCAAGGAGCCCGAGACCCGCAGGCTGCTCATCGACCGGGTGCGCTACCTCTGGAAGCGCGGTGACTGGCAGGCCGCCGGCGCCCTCGGCGACGATCTGCGCGAAGCCTGGCGGGAGATGCTCGGCAACGACGACCTGCAGTACCTGTACCTGCGCTTCCACCTCTCCAACATCTTCCGCTCGCAGGGCCGTTACGTGGAGGCCAGGGAACTGGACGAGGTCACCCTGGAGCGCCAGCGCGCCGTGCTCGGCCCCTCCCACCCGCACACGTACATGACCACCAGCGGCCTGGCGATGGACCTGGGCACCCTCGGCCAGTACGGCAAGGCCATGGAACTGGCCACCGAGGCGCACGAGGGGTTCAGCCAGATCTTCCACGAGTCCCACCCGCGCACCCTGGCCGCCGCCAACAACCTGGCACTGAACCTGCGCATGGTCGGCCACTACGCACGGGCCCGCGAGATCGACCAGGACGTCTTCGACCGCCGCACCGAGGTGCTCGGTCCCGAGCACCCGTACACGCTCTCCTCGGCCACCTCGCTCGCCCGCGACCTGCGCGAGGTCGGCCGGTACGAGGACTCCGTCAGCCTGCTCAGCCGCACCTACGAGAGCTACAAGCAGACCCTCGGCCGCGCCTTCCCCGGCACGCTGGCGGCGGGCAAGAGCCTCGCCGTCTCGCTGCGCCGGGCCGGCCGGCTGGAGGACGCCCGCAGGCTGACGACGGCCACCCGCAACCGCTACCGCGCCAAGTACACCTCGGCGAACCCTGACTCGCTCGCCTGCGATCTGAACCTGGCGGCCGACCTGTTCGCTGCCGGGGAACCGGTGGCGGCCCGGGACCTCGCCCAGGAGGTCGTCGACCAGTACATGAAGGTGCCGGGCGAGAAGCACCCCTACACCCTCGCCGCGATCAACAACCTCGGCATCTACCAGTGGGGCTGCGGCGACCCCGAGACCGCGGAGCAGCTGCTCGTGCCCACCGTCCGCCGGATGACCGACGTCCTCGGCACGGCCCATCCGCACACGCTGTTCTGCACCGTCAACCTCGCCAACGCCCGTGCCGACCTGGGCGAACTGGAGTCGGCGCTGGAGACCGAGCGGCGGGCGGTGACGAAGCTGCGCGAGGTCCTGGGCCTCCACCACCCCGAGGTCCTCGCCGTCTCCTCCAACATCGCCGTCACCCTCAGCGCCCTGGGCCGCAAGGACGAGGCGGCGGCGCTGCGGGCGGAGACGGCGGAGGAACTGGCGCGGCTGCTGGGGGAGGAGCACGCGCTGACCCGGATCGCCCGGGACGAGCGCAGGACCCACCGCGACCTGGAGCCGCTGGCCGTCTGACCGTATCGGGGCCCGGTTCTCCCCGCCCTCCGCGGGGAGCCCGGGACCCGTGCGCGGCAGCGACGCGCCCCGCCGTCCGGTGCCTCGGCCGGGCGTCCCCACCGGTCACGGACCGGGTACCCCCGGGTGGTCCTCCAGCAGCCAGGTGAGGATCCGGGGGAGCGCGTGCAGCGCGTCGAAGTGGGCGGCGGCCGGCTCCAGGACGGCCGTGGCCCCCGGGATGCGCTGCGCCAGCCAGCGGGAGTGGCCGACCGGTGAGAAGACGTCCTTCTCGCCGTGCCACAGGAGCACGGGCGCGGTGATGTCGGCGGGGTCGAAACCCCAGGGGCTGCAGAAGGCGAGGGCGTCGTCGATCCAGCCGTACGCGGAAGTGCGCAGCGCCTCCTGGTAGTTGCGCAGCAGCATCGACCGCACGCCGGCGTCCGCGACGACCATCCGGTCCGAGTCGGTGAGCTCCCTGCGCAGATCGTCGAGGAGCCGGACCGGGTCGCGCCGGATCTCCGCCGAGCGCAGGATGAACCGCGCCGTGAGCCCGTCCGGGTCGACGGTGGCCGTCGTGTACTCGAGGACGTTCGAGGCGGCCATGCCCTCGAACCAGTCCAGGCCGTCCGCGTCCCGCGGCGCGAGCGTCACGAGCGCCGCGGCCCTGGTGACCCGGTCGGGCAGCAGGGCCGCACAGGCCAGCGCGTGCGGTGCGCCGCCCGAACGCCCCACCACCGCGAACCGGTCGAGCCCCAGCGCGTCGGCGATCGCCCGTACGTCCGCGACCACGTCCGCCACACTGCGCCCGGCCAGCCGGTCCGAACCGCCGTATCCCGGCCGGTCGTAGGCGATCAGCTGCATTCCGCGCTGGTAGAGCACCATGCCGCGCGGCGCGGGCCCGAGACGGCTGCCCGGGGTGCCGTGCAGCAGGAAGACCGGTCTGCCGCGCGGGTCCCCGAGGCGCTCCACCATCAGATGCCGCCCGTCCGACGCGTGCACCCGACGTCGCACCCGCGCCTCCTTCGCCGTGGGGTTCCAAGAATCAGGAAATGCCGCACATTCCGCACATGCCGTAAGTGCCGTCCACATGTGCCATGTACAGCAATACTGTCCTGGCATTCCCCGCCCCCTTGATGATTACCCGTCGGAGCGAGGTCGGCGTAAGTCCCCAATGAGCCGGTTGGGCATGGCGATTCGGACAGGACTAGTCCTTACGTGCTGCCCATCGGCCGGTAGCAAGGGGTGTTCGCAAACGGAACCGACCTGTACGGGCCCGGGGTCGTGAAGAAGCAGAGGGCGCATTGGTGGTGTCGTGTGCGCGTCCTGAAGTCGACCTTGTGTGCTACCGGCGCGTATCGGAATAGTGGGCGCCCGATCCTCCGCGTCCGGGTACCCCACTTGCCCGTTCGCGGCCCCCCACAGGAGGTCCTACGTGAAGCACCGACGAATACCCAAGAGGCGCGCGGCGATGGCAGGTGGAGCCGTCGCCGCTCTCGTGGCGGCCGGCGTCACCTTCCAGACTGCGAACGCCAGCGAGGACAAGCCCGCGGTCACGGTGAAGACGCTCTCCGCCTCGGCGGCCGGAACTCTCGCCTCGACGCTCAACAAGAGCCTCGGCGGCGACGCGGCCGGCGCCTACTACGACGCCGAGGCCAAGGCCCTCGTGATGAACGTCGTCGACGAGGCGGCGGCGGACGCCGTCCGCGCGGCCGGAGGCAAGGCGAGAGTCGTCGAGAACTCGCTGGCCGAGCTGAAGACCGCCCGGCAGACCCTCACCGACCGGGCCACCATCCCGGGCACCTCGTGGGCCACCGACCCGGTGACCAACAAGGTGGTCGTCACGGCCGACCGTACGGTCGGGGGTGCGGACCTGACGAAGCTCCAGGAGGTCGTGAAGGGCCTCGGTGCGAAGGCGGAGCTGAAGAAGACGGCCGGGGAGTTCAAGCCCTTCGTGGCCGGCGGTGACGCCATCCACAGCGGTGGCGGCCGCTGTTCGCTCGGCTTCAACGTCGTCAAGGACGGTGCCCCGCACTTCATCACGGCCGGCCACTGCGGTGAGGCCGGCAGCGAGTGGTCGGACTCCGCGGGCGGCGCCGCGATCGGCAGCATGGTCGACTCGCAGTTCCCCGAGAACGACTTCGCCCTCGTCAAGTACAGCGGCGACACCGCCCACCCGAGCGAGGTCAACCTCTACAACGGCAGCACGCAGCAGATCACCAAGGCGGGCGACGCGACCGTCGGCATGCAGGTGACCCGCAGCGGCTCCACCACCCAGGTCCACGACGGCGAGGTCACCGGCCTCGACGCCACCGTGAACTACGGCAACGGCCAGGTCGTCAACGGCCTCATCCAGACGAACGTCTGCGCCGAACCCGGCGACAGCGGCGGCTCGCTCTTCGCCGGTGACGCCGCGATCGGTCTGACCTCCGGCGGCAGCGGTGACTGCTCCGCGGGCGGCGAGACGTTCTTCCAGCCGGTGACGGAGGCGCTGCAGGTCCTCGGCGCCGAGATCGGCTGATCCGACCGGCACGGCGCCACTGGCAGGCGCCGTCCGGCCGGGCACCCACCCGGCAGAGGGACCCCCGAGGGAGCGCGGCCGGGGACACCGTCCCCGGGCGAGCACCGCCTGACGGGGGACCTCTGACGGAGCACCACCCGGCCGAGTGACCTCTGCAGAGCATGACCTGGCACAGCACCACCCGGCACAGCACCACCCGGCACGGCAGCCCCCGGCCCGGTCCGTCCCCTCAGGGGCGGGCCGGGCCGCGGCCGTTGCGCGCGCCGAGCGCCTGGCGCACCGACCAGACGACCGACACGAGCGGTACGGCCACGACCGCGCCGATCACCCCGGCGGCGATCGCCCCGGCGACGACCGAGAGCGCCACGACCAGCGGATGCAGCCGTACGGCCCAGCTCAGCACGAGCGGATGCAGCACGTGTCCCTCGATCTGGCCGATGACCACGATCAGCGCGATGACGACCGCGGCGATGACCGGGCCCTTGGCCGCCAGCGCCACGACCGCGGCGACCGCGAGCGCGATGGGCGAGCCGATGAGCGGGATGAACGCGGCGAAGAACTCCAGCAGCGCTAGCGGCACGGCGAGCGGCACGCCGAGGGCGTACAGCGCCACGCCGACCAGGATCGCGTTGGTCGCCGCCACCAGCACGATGCCGTGCGTGTAACCGGTGAAGGTGCGCCAGGCCGCGTGGCCCGCCACCGAGACCCGGTCCCGCGCGGAGAGCGGCAGTTGGGCACAGAACCAGTGCCAGTGGCGGTCGCCCGAGTGCAGGAAGAACACCGCGCAGAACAGCCCGAGCGCCAGGGTCGTCAGCACCTCCACCAGCCGGCCCGCGCCGCTGAGAGCGGTACTGATCAGCGTGGACCGGTGGCTGGAGAGGAACCGGCCGATCCGTGACTGGAGATCGTTGAGCGCCTCCGGGTTCAGTCGGAACGGCGGTTGCTCCAGCCAGCGCTCGATCCTCTCGATCCCGGCGCCGAACTCGTGCTGCAGCACGGTCCGCTCGCCGGCGACGGTCTCCGCCACCAGGGCCAGCACACCGAGGACGAGGGCGATGCTGCCGATCAGCGCGATGGTCACGGCGAGCGGGCGCGGCAGCCGCCGGGTCAGCAGATCGACGACCGGCCGGAGCATCGCCGTGCCGACGAGACCGAGGAAGACGGCCACGCCGATCTCGTGGAACCGCCCGAGGACCGAGAAGACGGCGTACACGAGGGCGCCGACCACCAGCAGCCGCCAGGCGTAGGCGGCGGCCGTCCGCAGGGCGGGTGCCACCGGGGATTCGGCGGCGGGGTGGGCGCCCGGCGCCGGGCGGGCGTCACCGCGCGCGACGCCGCGCGCCGCGCGGATCCGGTGCCGGGGGTGGGCGGATCGTGTGGGCATTGCCCGGACTGGTACCACCGGCGGAGGCGGGCCCAACGCGCGCGGGCCCTCATTCGCCCGAAGGCACGGCTTCGCCCGAGGCACGGCCGCGCGGCCCGGCCGGGGTCCCGCGGGGCGGGCGCAGGGGCCCGGGGCCGGTTTCGGGCAGGGCCCCGTCCCCTCCGGAGCCCCGTGGCTCCGGTCGCTGCCCGGGGCGGGCGGCTCCGGTGTGCGGACGTCCGGGATCCCGGCGGCTCCGGCGTGCGGACATCCGGGCCTTCGGGCACCGGGTGCCTCCGGGCCCGGTGTCTTCGGACGCTTCCCCGGCCCGGCGGCTCCGGCGTGCGGACCCCCGGTGCGCGGCCCGGCCGTCAGGAGCAGTCGGCGCGGTGGTCGTAGGGCATGCACCCCAGGAGCTGCAGCACGTCCGTACCCTCCGGGAACGGCAGCCCGGGGACGCCCGAAGCGAACAACTGCGGCGCCGGCACCATCGGCCGCGGTCCCGGCCCGTCCGGTGCGCGCTCGGTGTCCGGGGCGTCGTCGTCGCAGTGCGGCCAGGGCTCCCCGGCCGGCCGGAGCAGGGGACCGCCCACCGGGCTGTCCAGCACGCCGGGGCGCCCCGGCCCGCGGGTGCAGCCGTATCGCCTCCTCCTTGCGGTACGCGGCGACCTCGGGGAGCAGCGTTTCCACGTCCGCCGGGCGCGGGGGAGCCGTACGGATCACGGTCCCGGATCGTAGCCGAGCCCACCCGTATGGGCATCGTACGAATGTTCGAAACTTGGTCTATGGTGGAGGCGAGGGGGAGGTGAGAACGGATTGATCCAGGAGGTGCGGGTGCCCGGTTTCACGCATCTGCACACCGTGTCCGGTTTCTCCGTGCGGTACGGGGCCTCGCACCCGGAGCGGCTGGCCGAGCGCGCCGCCGAGCGGGGCATGGGCGCCCTCGCCCTGACCGATCGCGACACCGTCGCGGGCGCGGTCCGCTTCGCCAAGGCCTGCGCCAGGGCGGGGGTCCGCCCGATCTTCGGGGCCGAGCTCGCCGTGCGCGAGCAGGGCGTACGGACCGAGGGCACGACCGCCCGAGCCGAGCGCCGGCGCACCCCGGTCCGGGGTGGCGCCTTCATCGACGAGTCCGCGCCCCGCGTCACCTTCCTCGCCCGTGACGGCGCCGCCGGCTGGGCGGAGCTCTGCCGGCTGATCACCGCGGCCCACACCGCCGAAGGCCGGCCGGTCCTCGACCGGGACGCCCTCGCCGGAGCCACGGGGCCCGCCGGAGCTTCCTGGGGTGACGGGCTCACCGTGCTGCTCGGCCCGGCCTCCGAGGTGGGCAGGGCTCTCGCCGCGGGCCGTCCCGACCGGGCCGCCCGGCTGCTCGCGCCCTGGCGGGAGCGGTACGGCGACGCACTCCGTCTCGAGGTCGTGCACCACGGGACCGAGGGCACGGGCCCCGGCTCGCTCCGCCTCGCCGCCCGCACCGCGGGCTTCGCCGCCGAGCAGGGCGTCAGGGCCGTCCTCAGCAACGCCGTGCGCTACGCCGATCCCGGCCAGGGCCCCGTCGCCGACGTCCTCGACGCGGCCCGCAGGCTCGTCCCCGTCGACCCCGCCCGGGGGCTCGACAGCGGCGAGCGCTGGCTCAAGGGCGCGGACGACATGGCCCGCGCGGCCGAGCGGATCGCCGAGGCCGCCGGCGGGCGCCGCGACGCCGCGCACCGGCTGCTCGCCGTCACCGAGGAGACCGCCGCCGAATGCCGCGTCGACCCCGAGCGCGACCTGGGGATGGGCTACGCCTACTACCCGGAGCCGCACCTCGTGGGCGCCGCCGGACGCAGCGCCCAGCGCGTCCTCGCCTCCCGGGCCGCGGCGGGGATGGTGCTGCGCGGCTACGACCGGCTGCCGCCGGCGCAGTCCCGCGCGTACTGGGAGCGGATGCACTCCGAGCTGGACGTCATCGCCTTCCACGGCAACGCCACCTATTTTCTGACGGTTGCTCAGGTCGTGGACGACGTGCGGGAGATGGGTATCCGGGTCGCGGCCCGCGGCTCCGGCGCCGGATCCCTCGTGAACCATCTCCTCGGCATCGCGCACGCCGACCCGGTCGAGCAGCACCTGCTGATGGAACGCTTCCTGTCCAAGCGCCGGTTCGCGCTGCCCGACATCGACATCGACGTCGAGTCCGCCCGCAGGCTGGAGGTGTACCGCGCGATCCTCGACCGCTTCGGCGAGGAGCGGGTCGCGGCCGTCGCCATGCCCGAGACCTACCGGGTGCGGCACGCGATCCGGGACGTGGGTGCCGCGCTGAGCATGGACCCGGCCGAGATCGACCGGCTGGCGAAGGCGTTCCCGCACATCCGCGCCCGCGATGCCCGCGCGGCCATGGAGGAGCTGCCCGAACTGCGCGAGGTGGCGAAGGAGAAGGGCGGTCACCGCAGGCTGTGGGAGCTGGTCGAGAGCCTGGACGCGCTGCCGCGAGGCGTCGCCATGCACCCGTGCGGGGTGCTCATCTCCGACTCCTCACTGCTGCGGCGCACCCCCGTGATGCCGACCAGCGGCGAGATCCCCGGCGGTCCTTCGGGCGGGGGAGCCTCCCCCTTCCCGATGTCGCAGTTCGACAAGGAGGACGTCGAGGACCTCGGGCTGCTCAAACTCGATGTGCTCGGTGTACGGATGCAGTCCGCCATGGCGCACGCCGTCACGGAGATCGAGCGGACGACGGGCCGGCGGATCGACCTGGACGACGCAGGTCAGGTGCCGCCGGGCGATCCGGCGACGTACGGGCTCATCCGCTCCGCCGAGACGCTGGGCTGCTTCCAGATCGAGTCGCCGGGCCAGCGCGATCTCGTCGGCCGGCTGCAGCCCGCGAGCTTCCACGACCTGGTCGTGGACATCTCGCTGTTCCGGCCGGGGCCGGTCGCGGCGGACATGGTGCGGCCGTTCATCGAGGCGCGGCACGGGCGGGCGCCGGTCCGCTTCCCGCACCCCGATCTGGCCGGGCCGCTGGCGGAGACGTACGGCGTCGTCGTCTTCCACGAGCAGATCATCGAGATGGTGGACATCATGACCGGCTGCGGCCGGGACGAGGCCGACCGGGTGCGGCGCGGACTCTCCGACCCCGAGTCGCAGGAGCGCATCAGGACGTGGTTCGCCGCGCAGGCGGAGCGGAAGGGGTACACGGCCGAGGTGGTCGCACGGACCTGGGAGATCATCGAGGCGTTCGGCTCGTACGGCTTCTGCAAGGCGCACGCCGTCGCCTTCGCCGTGCCGACGTACCAGTCGGCCTGGCTCAAGGCGCACCATCCGGCGGCCTTCTACGCGGGGCTGCTCACGCACGACCCCGGGATGTACCCGAAGCGGCTGCTGCTGGCGGACGCGCGGAGGCGGGGGGTGCCGGTGCTCCCGCTCGATGTGAACCGGTCCGCGGTCACCCATCGCATCGAACTGGTGTCCGATGACGGGGGGTCCGGGACCTGGGGTCTGCGGCTGGCGTTCTCCGACGTCCACGGCATCGGCGAGGTGGAAGCGGAACGGATCGAGGCCGCGCAGCCGTACTCCTCGCTGCTGGACTTCTGGGAGCGGGCCCGCCCCGGACGGCCGGTCGCGGAACGGCTCGCACAGGTCGGCGCGCTGGACGAGTTCGGTGCCAACCGGCGCGATCTGCTGCTGCACATCGCCGAACTGCACCGCGCCCAGCGGAGTTCGGTCTCCCACGGCGGACGCGGCGGGCAGCTCCCGCTCGACGGCGGCCGCAGGACCGCGTCCGTCGGGCTGCCCGACCTCAACGAGGCCGAGCGGCTCAGCGCCGAACTGGGCGTCCTCGGTATGGACGCGTCCCGCCATCTGATGGCCGACCACCACCGTTTCCTCGACGAACTCGGCGCGATCCCCGCGAAGCGGCTGCGCGATGCGGACCACGGCGCGACGGTGCTGGTCGCAGGCGCCAAGGCGGCCACCCAGACGCCGCCGATCCGCTCCGGGCGACGAGTCATCTTCACCACCCTGGACGACGGCACGGGCCTGGTCGACCTGGCCTTCTTCGACGACAGCCACGAGGCGTGCGCCCACACCGTCTTCCACTCCTGGCTGCTGCTGGTGCGCGGCGTCGTCCAGCGCCGGGGGCCGCGCAGCCTCAGTGTGGTCGGTTCCGCGGCGTGGAACCTCGCGGACCTGATCGAACTCCGGCGCACGGGCGGCCTGGACGCGGTGGCCGAGCGGCTCGCCGCGGGGACCGCGGGTGGGGGCGGCGGGGACGGCGCCGGGAGTGAGGGTGCGTCCGGCGCCCCGGCCGACGGTGGCCGCCGCATCCGGATGTCCACCGGGTACGAGATGAACGCCTGGGCCGATCTCCGCCCCGCGGGTGAAGGGGCGGCACCGGCACGGAAGTTGTGGCACCAGAGCCCCGGGAGCGCGGGATGACGAACGGGCAGGGGAACACGCTTCCCCCGCGCGGCGACGGCGCGGGGGGCGGGACGGATGCGCCCGTGCCCGTCGTGCCCGCGTCCTCCGTGCCTGCGTCCGCATGCGCGTCCGCGTCCTCCGCGCCCGTGCCCTCTGTGCCGTCCGTGCCGGCGGGGGAGCCGGACGCGCCGACCGTCCTGTACGTGCGTTTCCGCGGCGCCGGCGGAGAGGCGCCGGACGGTGCCGCCTACGCGGGGCTGCTCGGGCTGCTCGGTGCGTTCACCCCGGTGGTGGAGGCGGTCGGTCAGGACGGCGCGCTGGCCGATGTCCGGGGCGCGTTGAGGTACTTCGGCCGGGACGCCGCCGGACTCGCCGCGGTGATCCGGGTGCGGGCCCTCGCCCTGTACGGCGTCGACTGCGTGATCGGCGCAGGGCCCAACCCGCTGCTCGCCAGGATGGCGGCGCGGGAGGCCGGCCCCGGTACGACCCTGGTCGTGGGCGACGCTGCGGAGTTCCTCGCCGGCCGCCCGGTCGCCGCGCTGCACGGCGTCGGCCCCGCCACGGCCCGCACCCTCTGCGGCTACGGGCTCGACACCGTCGACCGGGTCGCCGCCGCCCCCCTCGCCGTGCTCCAGCGGATCCTCGGCGTACGCACGGGGCGGGAGGTGTACGAGAAGGCCCACGGCGTCGACCGGACCCGGGTCGTCCCCAACGCGGCGGCCCGCTCCGTCGCGGCCGAACGCACCTTCCCCCGGGACGAGCTGGACCGTGACCGCCACCGCCGCGCGCTGCTCTCGCTCGCCGGGGAACTGGGGGCGAGGATGCGCGGGGAGGGGCAGGTGTGCCGTTCCCTGACGCTCACCGTGCGCTACGCCGACCGCACCACGACCACCAGGACCCGCGCCCTGGCCGAGCCGACCGCGCACTCCGCGTCGCTCACCGGTGCCGCGTACCGGCTCCTGGACGCGCTCGGTCTGCAGCGCGCCCGGGTGCGTGCCCTCGCGCTGCGCGCCGAAGGGCTGATCCCCGCCGAACGGGCCGCGCACCAGCTCACCTTCGACCCCGCCGATGACAAAGCACGCCGGTTGGAGGCGGTTGCCGACCGGGCGCGGGCCAAGTTCGGCCCCCGCGCGGTCATTCCGGGCTCCCTCGCCGCATAAGCCGCACCTCCGCGTTTCTGTGAGTAACCACACCATCACGGATCTTGACGGTGTTTCAGTTTTTACCGACGCGTAACTTTCCAGTCCTGGTTACCCGTGCGTACGTTTGACATGAGCACACCTCCCTTCTTGTGGTCCGGGCCGCAGGGCGAATCCCCACATCCCCACATCAGCCTCGCATTCCCTTGAGCCGCAAGGAGATCGCACGATGCTGTCCTGGAAGCGTGCCCTCAGACCACTGACCGCCGCCCTGCTGGCGGTGGCGATCGGCCTCGCGCCGGCCGCCACCGCCCACGCAGCCGCTCCGTCGAGCGGCTGGAACAACTGGTCCTGCAAGCCCTCCACCGCCCACCCCCGCCCGGTGGTCCTCGTCCACGGAACCTTCGGGAACTCCGTCGACAACTGGCTCTCCCTCGCGCCGTACCTCGTGAAGCGCGGCTACTGCGTGTTCTCGCTCGACTACGGCCAGCTCCCGGGCGTCCCCTTCTTCCACGGCCTCGGCCCCATCGCGAAGTCGGCCGAGCAACTCGACACGTACGTCGACCGGGTCCTCACCGCCACCGGAGCCGGCGAGGTGGATCTCGTCGGTCACTCGCAGGGCGGCATGATGCCGCGTCACTACCTCAAGTTCCTCGGGGGCGCCGACAAGGTGAACGCCCTCATCGGCCTCGCACCCGACAACCACGGGACGACGCTCCACGGGCTCACCGGCCTGCTCAAGTACTTCCCGGGCGCGGCGGACCTGCTCAACTCCGCGACCCCCGGGCTGGCCGACCAGATGGCCGGCTCCGCGTTCCTCACCAAACTGAACGAGGGCGGCGACACCGTCCCCGGCGTCCGGTACACCGTCATCGCCACCAAGTACGACGAGGTCGTCACCCCCTGGCGGTCGGCGTTCCTCGACGGGCCGAACGTGAAGAACGTGACCCTGCAGGACCTGTGCGCCATCGACCTCTCCGAGCACGTGGCCATAGGGCTGTTCGACCGGATCGCGTACCACGAGGTGGTCAACGCCCTCGATCCGGCGAAGGCCAAGCCGACGACCTGCGCGTCGGTCTTCGACTGACCTGACGGCAGGCACCCGACCTGCCGGACCTGCTGACGGCCGGCACGCTCACGGGCCGTCCTGTGCGGAGCCGCGGTGGCGATCCCGCCGCGGCGCCCGCGCCGTCCGCTCGGAAACGGCGAAGGTGCCGCCGCGACACACCGCGGCGGCACCTTCGCCCTTCCCTGCGCCCTCGGCTCAGCGGCCGGCCCTGCGGCGCGTGGTCGCGAACACCACGGCCGCGCCCAGCGCGAGCACCGCGGCACCGCCGGCCGCGAGATACGGGGTGCCGCCGTCGCCACCGGTCTCGGCGAGGTTCTCCCCGGCGCCGTTGGCCCCGGGGGCGTTGGCCTCGGCGCCGGTCCCGCCGTCCGTGCCCGACTCCGTCGCCGCCTTCGGGGTGGCGTCGGCGGGCTCGTTCGCGGCCGGCGCCTCGGAGTGGTCGTCGCCGCCGTGACCGCCGTGGTCGACGGTGGACTCGTCCTGACCCTCCTCGATCTGCTCGTCCGAGGGCGCGGACGCGGTCGGCGCCGGGGCGCCACCCCCCGCGGAACCGCCGCTGTCCTGGCCGAACACCACGTCCGAGCAGGTGTAGAAGGCCTCGGGCGAGTCCGACCGCTGCCAGATCGAGTAGACCAGGTGCCGCCCCGACCTCGCGGGCACGGTGCCGTCGAAGACGTACTCCCCGTTCACCAGCTTCGGGTCCGTGACCTTGGCGAACGGCTGCGCCTCCAGGTCCGACCACGCGAGCGGCTTCGACGGGTCGTAACCGTCCTTCGTGATGTACAGCTCGAACGAACCCCGGTGCGGGGCGGTGGCCTTGTAGTGGAACGTGTGGTTGCCGGCCGCGAGCTTCGAGGCGGGCCAGTCGGCGCGCGGCAGGTCCAGGCCCTTGTACTTGTCCCGGTTCGCGCTGCACAGCTTGCCGTCCGGGATCAGCGACTTGTGGTTGCCCGCGGCGTTGGCGATGTTGACCTCGTTCCAGTCGTAGAACGCCTGCGCCCCGCTGGCCGCGACCGCCGCCTTGCACGCCGCGGAGTCGGGGCTCTCGGGTCCCTCGGCGTAACACGCGGACACCCGGCTCACCGGATCCGTCATCGACCCGTGCGCGACGGCCGGCGAGGCGGCGAGCGTGGTGAGCGCGAGCGGCGCGATCCCGAGCGCGGCGACGGTGGCGGCCCTGCGGCGAGCGGTCATGGTGAGGATCTCCTTCGAGAGCGGCGTAGGGGGAGGGGGGATCCCGGGCGGGGGCCCGCACCGCGGTGCAGCCCCCCGATTCCACAGCGGCACCGACGCCCGGACCCCGCCCGGCGATCAGCAAGCTAGCCCGTCGAAACGCCCAAACGGGCTGCTGGGGCGGGGTGATGGCGATCCTTATGGTCGCTTTAAGGGTGGGGTAAGAAGGGGCTCAGGAACGCTGCGGAGCGCACACGCGTGACCACATGGTCAGATGCCGACGTCGGCCGAATCCCCTCGGGCCGTGCGGCTTCTGGGATAAGGTCACGTCGGCTGTCGATCGTCCGGCGCCGTACCGAAGAGGGAGCCATGTGGCGAACGCTGGCCAGTGCGGTGGCCGGTTTGCTCGTGCTGTTCGTCGGCAGTCTTGCCTTCAACGCGGCGTCCGGTCAGAGCCGCTGGCCGGGGCCGCTCGACTTCGTGCGCGTCCACCCGTGGGTGGTGCTCCTCGTCCTGGTACCCATGGCGCTGATCGGGTTGTGGCAGGCGCCGCGCCGCGACCGTGCGCGGGTCCCGCTCGGGCCCGTGGCGTACCGACTGCCGCCGCGCAACATCAACTTCACCGGCCGTGACGCCGCCCTGCGGGAGTTGCGGCAGCGGCTCACCTCCATGGACGACGTCGCGACGCTGGCCGTGCACGGGCTGGGCGGCGTCGGCAAGACCCAGCTCGCGGTCGAGTACGCGTACCGCTACCTGTCGAAGTACCGGTTCGTCGCGTTCGTGGACGCCGAGCACCCCGATCTGGTGGCGGCGCAGTTCGTGTCGCTGGCCGGCGAGCTGGGGCTGGCGGAGGTGAACTCGGACCAGGCCATTCCACGGGTGTACGGCACGTTGCGGGACCGCAGGCCCTGGTTGGTCGTCTTCGACAACGGGGAGAGACCCGGCACGCTGACGCACGCGCTGCCGTCGGGCGACCTGGCGGGCAACGGCCATGTCATCGTCACGACCAGGGTGAGCGGCTGGTCGAGCAGGGCCGACGTCATCGACCTGGATGTGTTCACCAGGCGGGAGTCGCGGGAGCTGCTGGTCCGGCGGGTGCCCGGCACGACCGCTGAGGTGGCGGACCGGATCGCCGAGCAACTGGGGGATCTGCCACTGGCGTTGGAGCAGGCGGCCGGGTACATGGGCTACAACCACACGGCGCCCGAGGAGTACCTGTCCCTGCTGACGTCACGGCTGGAGGACATGATCGGGCAGGGCGAGCCGACCGACCGGCCGGCGGTGGTGGTGTCGACCCTGTGGCAGCTCAGTGTGCGGAGGCTGGAGGCGGAGCAGCCCCAGGCGGTACGGCTGCTGGAGCTGTGCGCCCTGCTGGCGCCGGAGCCGATCCCGCTGGACTTGTTCACGGGCAGCCCCGACATCCTGGACGTGCCCGCAGCCGACCCGCTGGCATGGGACACGACGGTCGGCGCCCTGGCAGGTCTGGGTCTCGCGAGGCGGGGGAACGCGTCCCTGGTGCTGCACCGGCTGGTTCAGGCCGCCGTCCGGGCCGCGATGCCGGACGCGGCGCACACGGACGCTCGGGTCCGGCTGTGTCGTGCGCTGCTCGCGGCCGTGCCGCAGGATCTCCACAACGACCCGGATGCGAGGCCGCGCTGGCAGGAGCTGCTCCCGCACGTCATCGCGCTGACCAAGGACGACCCACCGGCCGAGTGCGCCGCGGAGACCGCGGTGCTGCTCAGGATGGCGTCGGAGTTCCTCATCCAGATCGGTGACTGCCCGGTCGCGCTGCGCCTGTGCGAACGTGCCCTCGCGATCGACGAGTCGCTCGGCGGCCGGGACGCTGAGGTCGGCTTCGACCTGATCACCCTGGCGCAGATCCACCGGGACCTCGGCGCGCCGGAGAGGGCACGCCCGCTGGCGGAACGCGCACTGCGCCTGCACGATTCCTGTCTGCCGGCGGACAGCCCCGCCATCGCCACGGACCTGGCCACGCTGGCGCGGATACTGTGCCTTCTCGACGAACACAGGGCGGCGCAGCCGCTGGCCGAGCGGGCGCTGCGGATCGACGAGGCGGCGTACGGGCCCCACGACCCGTACGTGAGCTTCGACCTGGTGGCGCTGGCGAACGTCCACGTCGACCTCGGCGACTACGCCACGGCCGTGCCGCTGATCTCGCGGGCGCTGCGGATCCGCGAGGCCAGTTACGCCCCGGACCACCTGTACATCGGGTACGTCCTGCTGTTCCAGGCCCGGGTCCTGCACCACGTGAACGACCCGACCGCGCCGGACCTCGCCCGCCGGGGTGCGCAGATCCTGCACACCCGGCTGGGCAGGAGCCACCCCAAGACCGAGGACGCGTTCGCTCTGGTCAACCGTCTCCGTTGACGACGCCGTCCCACTGACGGCCCCGGCCGCCCGGGCGCTGACGCCACCGCCCGCGCCTCCGGTGGCGGGACGCGCGGCCGGGGCTCACGCGGCCAGCGCCGGACGAATGTTGAACAGCCCGCCGGCGCCGGTGAGTTCCAGAAGGCGCCGGGCCTGGTCCTGCACGCCGCACAGCTCCAGGGCTCCCTTCTCCGCCTCGGCGCGCCGAAGCAGGACCAGCAGCATGTTGAGGCTGCTGGAGTCCATGAAGGAGACGCCCGACAGATCCAGGCTGAGTGTTCTGCCGGGGAGGGGCACGGTGTCGGTGACGCGGGTGACGCGGGGGCAGGTGTCCACGTCCAGTTCGCCGGCCAGGGTCACCACGGTGCGGCCCGGACGCTCGTCGACGCTCACGTGGAAAGTGCGCATGATCATGCTCACCGTTCGGGATCGGAGCCCATCACGGTCGCTTCCGTACGGGAAGAGGTCCGTCAAGCGTGCGGCGTCGTGCCGCCCAAAGCCGAGCAAGACCACCCGTACCGTCCATCGGTCACCGTGTGTGACCGCTCGGCAGCGCGGGGTCTCCCACCAGACCAGGCTGGTTGCGCCGAGCGTGTCACATCCACGGTCCGGACGCCAGACCGCCTCCGTGCCGGCGGCCGCCCGGAGAACCTCTCGCCGCAGCTGAGCGGTTCGCCCCCGTCGTCCCCGGGGCGGCCGACCGGCCCGCCGGACACGCGCCCGACCATGACGGCACGTCGCGCCGATGGCGCCCCGCGCCGCTACTTCTGGAAGTAGCGCGTGCCCTTGTCGAGCAGGTGGGAGGCGTAGACGCGGCCCAGCGTCGGAGTGTCCCGGTAGAAGCCCACATGCCCCTTGGACATGTCCACCACGACCGGGCGTGCGAAGCATGCGAAGCGCATGCGCTGCTGTTCCTGTGCCCAGGCCATGGCCGCGGGGTCGACCCGCTCGCTCACGAGCACGGGGAAGGCGGCGATTCCGGTCTGCAGGCCGACCGGCAGGCCGCCCTTGTTGGCGCGGGCGTAGTCCAGGACCTGCCAGGTGAAGGACTCGACGGCCGGCACCGTGATCTCCGGCACGGCGGCGACCGCCGTGAAGAGATGCAGCTTGGTGGCCGCCCACTTCAGCCGGAAGTCGGCTCGCCGGCCGACGAGCACGGAGGCGCCGTGCCACTGCTCCCAGCGCGGGGCGCAGTCGTCGGCCGTCAGCCGGTGCTCGACGAATCGCAGGTAGGTCTGGACGGCGGTCGCTTCGGTCATGCGCAGATCATCGCTGAAGCCCGGGGCGCGGTCGGCGGTGGGGGGGCGGGGAGCGGCACGGCCCGGGAGGCGGCGGGGTCGGGGGAGTGCCGCTGCCCGGTGGACGGCGGTGGCGGGGAGCGGCCGGCCCCGGCAGGACGTCCGGTCGGGCCGGGGAGTGCCACCGCCCGAAGGCTCCCGGCCGGCAGAGCCCCGTCCGGGTCCGTTCGCCGTCCGCGCCCGGCCGGGAGCGGGCCCCGGGGTGGGGCCGTGGGCCGCGCCCATCGGCCGTACCGGCCCGGCCGCCCCGCTCCCTTCACGCACTGCGAGCCCTGTCAAGCGACGAGCTCCCGGGACTGCCGCCGCCCCCACCGGTCGCCGGACGCTGGATCCCCGACCGCGACATCGGCGGCACCAGCGCACCTGGAAGACACCATGTCCGTACTCACGAGGGCGGCCGCGCTCCGCCTCCTCGCCGTTCTGCTCGTCCTCGCCGTGGCGACCGTCCAGCGCCGATCGCCGCCGGGCTCTCCCGCACTGCTCGCCGCGGCGGGGCCGGCGCTCCTCGTCTTCTTCGTCCTCGTACGGCAGCGCCTGCGTCGGTACTGGGCGGAGAGCCGGTGGGACGAGTGGATCAGGACCGCGGCCGGACTGGCGTGGCGGGACCGGGTGGGCCTGTTCGGTGCCACCGCCCGGGGCCGCCCCGTGCCCGACCCGCGGCTGGCGGCCCTGGCGGCGCAGCGCGCGGAACGTCTGTGCGCCCTGCTCGACGTCAGCAGGCCGGGTCGCGATGTGAGCTGGTCCCTGCTGGGGGCGGCCGCGGCGCTGCTGCCCGCGGTGTGGCTCATGCTGACCCGGGAACGCGTCGCCTGGGCCTCGTTCGGCTGGGCGGCCCTGCTGGTGACGGTCTGTCTGACCGGTCTGCTCGTCAATCGCCGTCGTGCCCGCCGGGCCCGGCGGTGCCTCCGGGCGAACCGCCCTCCGGTGACCCCTCGATGAGCCGGCACGCGAGGCGCCCCTGGGCAGGCCGTCTCGGTCCTGTGCGGACCCGCGCGTCCACGGCCGGACCGACGCGGCCCTGCGCTGACCCGGACCCACCGGCAGCTCAGCAGGGTCCGGCACCCCGGCAGCCCACCCGCCGTCCGACGCCCCCACACGCACCGCGGCCGGCGGCCGGAGCACTCGCTCCGCCCGCCGGCCGCGTGCACGGCGTCCGCCCGGGTCAGCCGAACAGGTTGTACGCCTGCCAGCCGGTGCCGAACGCGACGCGGGCGTTGAAGCCGCCGTTGCCCTTGCCCGGGTAGAGCCAGAGCTTGCCGGTGGTGTCGCGGGTCATCACGTCGGCGTGGCCGTCGCTGTTGACGTCGCCGGTGGTGACGATCGCGTTCATGCTGCCGAAGGCGCCGACCAGGACGGGGGCCGCCCACGGCTTGGTCGCGACACCCGTGCCCTTGTAGAGGTAGGTCTTGCCGTCGCTCTTGCGGGCGAAGATGTCGGCCTTGCCGTCGGCGGTGAAGTCACCGTGACCGCGGACCATCGTGAACGATCCCCAGCCCGTGCCGACGGCGATCGGCGCGGCGAAGCCGCCGTTGCCCTTGCCGGGGTACACGCGCATGGTGCCGGTGGAGTCGACCGCGAGCATGTCGGGCAGCTCGTCGCCGGTCACGTCACCGGGGGCGACGATCTGCTTGTGCTTGCTCCAGCCCTTGGCCACGAGCTTGCGCTCGTACGTGTCGGACGACGGGACGTAGTGGTCCCAGTAGACGTCGCCGTTGGAGCCGCGGAGCAGCACGTCCTGGTAGTCGTCCCGGTCGAGGTCGGTCTGCAGCGACAGGGTGTACCCGCCGAACCAGCCGTGGTCGAACGTACGGCTGAGGGAGGTGACCTTCGACGTCCAGCCGAACAGCGTGCCGTCCGACGCCCGGCGGGCCAGCAGGTCGGCCGTGTGGTCGTAGTTCCAGTTGGCGTCGTCCACCCGGGCCTGGACCGGGGCGGAGTACGTGGAGACCTTCGCGTACAGGCCGTACTTGCCCGCCGTCGAGCAGTTCTCCCCGGAGACGATGCCGGCGAGCCTGCCGCCGACGACCAGCGGGCCGCCGGAGTCACCGCTGCAGGTGGTCTCGCTGGTGCCGTCGTCGCCCGTCGGTGCGGCCCCGGCGCAGAGCATGTGGCCCTTGACGAAGCCGCCGCCCGGGTACGCCGCGGCGCAGGCGGTGTCGGAGACGACGTCCGCGTCCGCCACCTTCAGCGTCGCTGCCGCCCCACCCGGCCCGGACGTGGTCTTGCCCCAGCCGTACACCTTGCCGTCGAGCCCCGCCTGGTAGAGCGCGGAGTCGGTCGGCTGGGCGAGCGGCAGCGGCTTGACGGTGGACGGCACCGGCGAGGTGAGCGTCAGCACGGCCACGTCGTTGTCCAGCGTGGAGAGGCTGAACTGGGGGTGGTGCCACTGCCGGTAGGCGCCGAGCAGCGTCCCGCCGTGCCAGTCCCAGGTGCCGTCGGTGTTCTGGGTGGGCGTACGGTCGGTGCCGACGACGACGGTGCCGCCCTTGTACCACTTGGCGCCCTTGACGCACTGTGCGGCCGTCGCGACCTTGGACGGGGCGATGACCACACCGCCGCACAGGAATCCGGTGCCGGTGGTCTCGTCGTAGTAGTGGAGCTGGGCCATCCACGGCGCGGCCGCGATGGTGGTCGTGGAACCACCGATGATGCGTGCGCTGGGCACGCCGCGCGTGCCGTCGCTGCGGACGGAAGCGCCCGCCGCATCCGTCGCCAGGCCGACGCGCCTCAGGAGCTCCTTCTGCGACGGCTGTACGGGCTTCTGCGCGTCCGCGCCGATCCGGGGCGCCTCACCCGCCTCCGCGGAACCGGACTCGGTGACCGCGATCCCCGCCCCTGCCAGCGCGACGACGACGGCCACGGCAGGAAGCGCGAGTCCCGTACGGCGCTTGTGCCGGCCACCACGCGTGCGAATCTGCACTCGTCAACCCCTCGGGTCGAACCGGCGGAACGCGACCGCCCGCCGGAATCAATGACTGTTGACGGCGGGGGCCACGCTCAGGGGCAGCACGGCGCGCGAGGCCCCCTGACCCGGCCGGCGCTGCGCGGTGGAACCCCCCACCTCGATGGGGCAGATGATACGAGCGTCAACTATTGGTTGACCAGTGGGGTTACTGAACGGGAGTTCAGCCGAGCCGCCGGTACCGGCGCTCGGGCCGTCCCGTGCCGCCGTACCGGAGGGTCACTTCCGCGCGGCCCGTCTCCGCGAAGTACTCCAGGTACCGGCGGGCGCTGACGCGGGAGAGGGACCCGGCTTCCGCGCACTCGGTGGCCGACATGCCCTCCGGGTGCTCGCGCAGGATGCGGTCGACCAGGTCCGCCGTGTGGGCGGCGAGCCCCTTGGGGAGCTCGCGGGACCCGGGCGGACGGGTGCCGAAGAGCTGGTCCACGTCCTCCTGGCGTGCCTCGTCAAGCGACTCCAGCCTGCTCCGGAGCGAGGCCACGTGCCGCAGCTGCTCCTGGAGCGCCGCCGGGCTGAACGGCTTGATCAGATAGTGCAGAGCGCCGGCGCGCAGTGCCGAGCGGACCGTGCCGGCGTCCCGGGCCGCCGTGATGAACAGGACGTCCACCGGCTGCCGCTCCGCGTCCAGCTCCTCCGCCGCGCGAAGTTCGCGCAGCACCCCGATCCCGTCCATGTCGGGCAGATAGATGTCCAGCAGCACCAGATCGGGGCGCAGCCGGTCCACCGCACGCAGCGCCTCGGCGCCGCTGTGCGCCACCCCCGCGACGGTGAAGCCGGGCGTCGCGGACACATAGCGGGTGTGCAGCTTGGCGACCATGAAGTCGTCGTCCACCACGAGGACGTTCACCGCCAACCACCTCGCAGGACGCGCACCACGCGGGACGGGCCCGCGACGGACGCGTCCCCGCCGGGCCGGCCTGTGCCGGGGCCGCCCGGCGGGGACGAGCCCGCGCAGGACGGGATCGTGCCGGACGGACCCGTGCCGACCGTCGCCGAAACCCTGGCCCGGGTGCCCGGCGGCCCGCTCCGGCCGGGGCCCCCTCGCCTCGGCCGGGGTCGAGGCCCGCGGTGGAGCGGCATCGGGAGGCCGTGCGGGCCGGGAGAGCGCTGCGTCACGCCGACACGCTAGGCCGCGACCACAAGGACCACAACGTCCGTTGGTTCCGGAAGAGAGACAGCTTCTTAACGCGCAGGCAACATGTGGGCCACTTCACACGTCCCCTGCTCAGAACCGAAAGGCGGCTCACGTGCGATCGCGCACTCCCCTCGCCCTCCTCGGGGCGGCGCTGCTGGTGCTCGTGGGGCCACCGCTGCTCACCCCCGGCAGCGGCGCCGACACCGGTACCCGAATCCCCGGCCTGCGCTTCATGGTCCCCAACTCGCCGGGCGGCGGCTACGACATCACGGCCCGCACGGCGGCGAAGAACGCCGAGGAGGCCGAGCTCACCCACAACATCGAGGTGTTCAACCTGCCCGGCGCGGGCGGCACCGTCGGACTGACCCGGCTCGTCGGCGAACACGGCAACGGCAGGCTCGCCATGTCGATGGGGCTCGGCGTCGTCGGCGCCGTGCACACCAACAAGTCGCCGAAGACCCTCGCCGACACCACCCCCATCGCCCGGCTCACCGAGGAGCAGGACATCGTGGTGGTCGCGAAGGACTCTCCGTACAAGACCATCCGGCAACTCGTCGCGGCCTGGAAGAAGGACCCCGCCGCGGTGCCCGTGGGCGGCGGCTCCTCACCCGGAGGCCCCGACCACCTCGCCCCCATGCTGATGGCACGGGCAGCGGGCATCGCGCCCAGGTCCGTCAACTACGTTCCCTTCGACGGCGGCGGCGAACTCCTCGCCTCCATCCTCGGCAACAAGATCGCCTTCGGTGTCTCGGGCGTCGGCGAGTACCTCGACCAGATCAGGTCCGGGGAGCTGCGGCTGCTGGCCGTGACCGGGCCGAAGCGCGTGCCCGGCCTCGACGCACCCACCCTGCGCGAGTCCGGACTCGACACCGACTTCACCAACTGGCGCGGCATCGTCGCCCCGCCCGGACTCTCCGCCGCCGAACGCGACAAGCTCATCGGCCTCGTCACCGAGCTGCACGGCTCGAAGCAGTGGCGGGAGTCGATGCGGAAGAACGGCTGGGACGACGCCTTCCTGCCCGGCGACGAGTTCGGCGACTTCCTTCAGACGCAGGACCGCCGCGTCGACTCCGTACTGAAGGAGCTGGGGTTGTGAGCACGCGGACCACACCGACCGCACCGGAGGCACCCGCCGCCCCGGCGGGCCGCTCCTGGCTGAGGGACCACTCCGAACTCGGTGTGAGCCTGCTGCTCGCTGTCATCGGCGTCCTCGTCCTGACCGACGCGCTGACGATGCCCCTCGACCTCGCCCAGCGCGGTCCCGTGGGACCCGGGACCGTGCCGCTCGTCGTCGGCACCGGACTGCTGGTGACCGCCGCCCTCCTCGCCGTGGACGTGCTGCGCGGCGGCCGCGGCGAGGCCGGGACCGGCGAGGACATCGACCTCGCCGAACCCGCCGACCGGCGCACCGTGCTGCTGCTCGCCGGTGTCTTCCTCGGCAACGCCGTGCTCATCGAGCCGCTCGGCTTCCCCGTCTCCGGGGCGCTGCTCTTCTGGGGCTCGGCGTACGCGCTGGGCAGCAGGCACCCGCGGCGCGACCCGCTGATCGCGGCCGTGCTCTCACTCGCCACCTTCCTCGTCTTCAACAACCTGCTCGGGGTACCGCTGCCCGGTGGCCCGCTGATGGGGGTGCTCTAGCCGATGGACTCGCTCAACTCCCTCCTCGACGGCTTCGGGACGGCACTGACCCCGGTCAACCTCCTCTGGGCGGCACTCGGAGTGCTGCTCGGCACGGCCATCGGAGTGCTGCCCGGCATCGGCCCGGCCATGGCGGTCGCGCTGCTGCTGCCCGTCACCTACGGCCTCGAACCGACCGGCGCGTTCATCATGTTCGCGGGCATCTACTACGGGGCCATGTTCGGCGGATCGACCACGTCCATCCTGCTCAACACCCCCGGCGAGAGCGCGGCGGTGGTCGCCGCGATCGAGGGCAACCCCATGGCCAAGGCCGGCCGGGGAGCACAGGCGCTCGCGGCCGCCGCCGTCGGCCACTTCGCGGGCGGCATGATCGGCACGGTCCTGCTCGTCGCGCTCGCCCCGGCCGTCGCCGCACTCGCCGTCGACATCGGGGCCCCCGACTACTTCGCCATCATGGTGCTGGCCTTCATCGCCGTCACCTCCGTCCTCGGCTCCTCCCGCATCCGCGGACTGGCCTCGCTGCTCGTCGGACTCACCCTCGGCCTCGTCGGCCTGGACCAGCTGACCGGACAGCAGCGGCTCACGTTCGGCTCGCTCCAGCTCGCGGACGGCATCGACGTCGTCATCGTCGCCGTCGGCCTGTTCGCGATCGGCGAGGCGCTGTGGGTCGCCGCCCATCTGCGCCGCACCACCGGCGAGGCGGTACCCGTCGGCCGCCCCTGGCTCGCCGGGTCCGACGTCCGCAGGACCTGGAAGCCCTGGCTGCGCGGCCCGCTGATCGGGTTCCCCTTCGGTGCCGTCCCCGCGGGCGGCGCGGAGATCCCCACGTTCCTGTCGTACGTCACCGAGAAGCGGCTCTCCCGGCACAAGGAGGAGTTCGGCAAGGGGGCCATCGAGGGCGTGGCGGGACCGGAGTCCGCGGCGTCCGCGTCGGCGGCCGGCACGCTCGTGTCGATGCTGACGCTCGGACTGCCGACGACGGCCGTCGCCGCCGTGATGCTCGCGGCCTTCCAGCAGTACGGCATCCAGCCCGGACCGCTGCTGTTCGAACGCGAACCCGACCTGGTCTGGGGCCTGATCGCGTCGTTGTTCGTCGGCATGGTCCTGCTGCTCGCACTGAACCTGCCGCTCGCACCGCTGTGGGCGAAGCTGCTGCGCATCCCGCGGCCCTACCTGTACGCGGGCATCCTCTTCTTCGCCGCCGTCGGTGCCTACGCGGTCGGCGGGGAGCCCCTGGACCTGCTGATCCTGCTCCTGATCGGCCTGATCGGATTCGGCATGCGGCGGTACGGACTGCCCGTGCTGCCAGCGGTCATCGGCGTCATCCTCGGCCCGGCAGCCGAACAGCAGCTGCGGCGCGCGCTCCAGATCAGCGACGGCAGCGTCACCGGCCTGGTCGACACCCCGTTCTCGGTGGCGGTCTACGCCGTGATCGCGGTGCTGCTGGCCTGGCCCTCGGTGAAGAAGCTGGTCGGGCGCCGCCGTAGTGTGACGGCATGACGGACGCCTCCCACCCCCCGCGCCTCCGGGGCGCGGGGGGCACCCCACGCCCGGCCGGTCCCGCGGACGTCCCGCGGGTGAAGGCCGTGACCGACGCGGCCTACCACCACTACATCGAACGGATCGGCCTCGTGCCGGCCCCGATGCAGGCCGACCACGCGGCGAACGTGGCGGCCGGCCGGGTCCGCGTCACCGGTGACCCCGTCGACGGGGTCCTGGTGCTGGTCCCCGAACCCGGCCACCTCTGGCTGGACTCCATCGCCGTCCACCCCGACGCCCAGGGCACCGGCCTCGGCCGCCGGCTGCTGGCCTGGGTCGAGGAGCACGCCCGCGAACTCGGCCTGCCCGAGGTAAGGCTGCTGACGAACGCGATGATGTGGGAGAACCGGCGGATGTACGAGCGGTACGGCTACGAGGTCGTCGAGCGCCGGACGGAAGGTCCGTACGACCGCTTCCACTACCGCAAGCCCCTTCGCTGACCGACCCGTTGTCAGTGGCGGCTGCGACGATCGGACGCATGACGACGATCGACTGGGACGCCGCCGCGGACACCTTCGACGACGAGCCCGACCACGGGCTGCGCGACCCCGGGGTCCGCCGCGCCTGGGCGGAGCGCATGCGGCACTGGCTGCCGCCGGCGCCCTCCGACGTGCTCGACCTCGGCTGCGGCACGGGCAGCCTGGCCCTGCTCGCCGCCGAGCAGGGCCACCGGGTGACCGCCGTCGACCTCTCGCCGCGGATGGTGGAGGCCGCGTGCCGCAAACTCGCCGGCACGGGGGCCGAGGTGCTGACGGGCCCCGCGGAGCGCCCTCCGGTGGGGGACCGCCGGTTCGACGCCGTGCTCGTGCGCCATGTCCTGTGGGCGATGCCCGACCCCGAGGCTGCCCTCGCCCACTGGGTGTCCCTGGTGCGTCCCGGCGGGCGGCTGGTGCTGGTCGAAGGGGTGTGGGGCGGCAGCGGACTGCCGGCGGCCCGGCTGCTCGGCGCCCTCGGTCCGCTGGCACGGAGGATCGACCACGAACGGCTGTCGGACGTGCCCGCGCTCTGGGGCCGGCCGGTGCACGACGAGCGGTACGCCCTGGTGGCCCGGACGGATCGCGCAGGGCGGGACGAGGGCGCCCCTGCCGCCGCGGACCGGTCCGGTGAGGACACGGGCGGGGCCCCCGACCGGGCGGACGAGGAGGTCCGCACGGTCCGGCCCCGGCACAGCGAGATCGTCGACGTCCATCTCGTCCTGCGCCGCGGCGACGAGGTCCTGCTGGCCCGCCGGGCGGGCACGGGATACGCCGACGGGTTGTGGAACGGCCCTTCGGGTCACGTCGAGGACGGTGAGGACGTGCGTGCGGCCATGGTGCGCGAGGCACGCGAGGAGATCGGCGTCGAACTCGCCCCGGAGGACCTGCGCGTCGCGCTGGTGATGCAGCACCGGGGGCCGGGCGATCCGCCTCGCACGGGCTGGTTCTTCGAGGCCGACCACGGGAGGGGCGGCGAGCCGTACAACCGGGAGCCCCACAAGTGCTCTGAGCTGGCCTGGCACCCTCTCGCCGCGCTCCCGGACGACATGGTCGCGTACGGCAGGGCGGGGTTCGAGGCGTACCGGAGGGGCGAGCGTTTCGTCCTCCACTGGCACGAGGACGACGACCCGGTCGCCCACGACCCGGGCGTTCCGGACCGTTCGGTGCCGCTGCCGATGACGCGCGTCAGTCCAGCAGCCGGGTGAACCGGCCCTGCCGGGCCAGGAGTTCCAGCGCGTCCAGGGCGCGCTCCGCCTCCTCGGCCGCCAGGGGGTCCCGCTCGGCGAGACCGCTCGCGGCGAACTCGTCCTCGTCCAGGCGCAGGACGAGGGAGCCGTCGGCCGACACCCACAGGTCCAGGTCCAGGTCCTCCACCACCAGCTCGTCCCGGGACACCCGGGCGGGCCGGGTGATGTCCGTGTACCAGCCCTTCAGCGTCCCGTCGCCCGCCCGGACCTCCTTCACCGCGTACCAGCGGTCGCGCCAGTAGTGCTCGGTGAACACATCGCCCGGCTCGAAGCGGACGAACCCGAAGTCCTTCACACCCTCACCCGCCCACGGGGCACGGACGGTGATCCGGGTGCCGTCGTCGGCGACCACCTCAGCCGGGTAACGGATCTTCGTACGACCGGCCTTGACCAGGGTGACGTCGACCCAGGACTCACCCCAGCGTGCGGACATGGCGTACCTCCGTCGCGCAGATCTCGTAGCCGAACCACTCGTTGACGGCCAGCATCGGGCCGTTGCCCGCGTCGTTGCCGGTGAACGCCTCGGTGAACCCGGCCGCCCGCGCCCGGTGCAGCGAGTCGTTCTTGGCGAGCCTGGCCAGCCCTCGGCCGCGGAAGGCGCGTGCGGTGCCGGTCATGGCGGTCCCGTAACGGGCCGCGCCGTCCGTACGGGCCGCGCTGAACGCCACCGGGCGGCCGTCCACGACGGCGACCGACGTCAGTTCCGGGCTGAACAGCGGATGGCCCCAGGTCTCGTCGAGCCAGTGGCCGTAGTCCGTGAACTCCGCCGTCACATCGCCCGGTTCGTCCGCCGTCGTGGCGGCGTCCAGCTCGAACAGCGGCCGCGGGTCACCGGCGAAGTCGGACGCCGGGACGATCCGCACCCCGTCCGGCGGGGTCCGCAGCGGCGGCAGCGTCCCGGCGGCCAGATCGAGGCGGAGGAAGTGCGCCGTGCGCCCGGCCCGGTAGCCGAGCCGTTCGGCGAAGGCCCGGTGCTCCGGTTCGTCCAGCACCCAGGTGTAGACCTCGCCGGCGCCGACGCCGGCCAGATACTCCTCTGCGGCGCGTACGACGGCCGTCCCCGCGCCCCGTCCACGGCGCTCGGGATGCACATAGACGTTGGCGTAGCCGACCCCCGGCTCGGGACTGTCGTGCGCGAGCCCCACCTGGGCCGTGGCGATGATCTCGCCGTCCTCCTCGGCGACCAGCGGCCGGTAGTGCGCGAGCGGATGCGCATGTTCCGTCTCGAACACCAGGGCCTCCGGGGTGACCAGCATGAACGGCAGGGCGGCGCGACGGACCCGGGCGACCGCTTCGGCGTCACCGGGCGCACGGAAGGCGCGGACGATCACAGTCATGATGCGGCACGCTACGCGCGCGCCCCCGTGTACGCCTCTCAATTTCGGGAGGGTCCCCAGCGGCGTGCCCGGGGCCAGGAAGTGGGGGACAATCACGTGGTGACCTTGAAAATCGTCATCGACACGGATGCCGCCCCCGCGCCCTACGAGCAGCTCCGCTCCCAGATCTCCGCCCAGGCGCGCTCGGGCGCACTGCCCGTCGGCTACAAACTCCCCACGGTGCGGGGCCTCGCGGAGGAACTCGGCCTCGCGGCCAACACCGTCGCCAAGGCGTACCGCGCCCTCGAGGGAGACGGCGTGATCGAAACCCGCGGCCGGAACGGCACGTTCGTCGCGGCGGCCGGGGACGCGGCGGAGCGCCAGGCGGCGACGGCCGCCCAGGCGTACGCGGAACAGGTCCACCGCCTCGGCCTGTCCCGTGCCGACGCCCTGTCGGCGGTACAGGACGCGCTGCGCGCCACCTACGGGAAGTGACCCGGGCGGCCGGTCCCAACCGGCCGGCGGCCGCGTCGACCTGAGGCACGGGCCGGTGCGTGCCGGCCGGCCCTGGGGACCTGGCCCCCGGCCGCGTCGACCTGAGGCGCGCGGCCCGGTGTTCGTCCACCGGCCGACCGGGCCGGCGGCCGTGCTGGTCGGGAGGCGCGGGCGTGGCCGGGCCCCCCGCGGCCGGGGTCCGGACAGGGCGTGTGGCGAAAGTCCCTCCTGGCCCGCGACGCCTGGCACGCACGCTCGCTGCGTTGCCGGAGTCATCCGAGTAGGTCCGGGACGAGGATGATCCTCCGCCCTGCGATCGCACACACCCGAGGCCCGCCCCGCCCTGCGGGCGGACGGGGCTGCTTTCGTCACACGCCCCTAGAGGTACAGCCCCGCGTCCGCCCCGTCGTGCTGGGACGGCACGGACGCCGGCACCGTCCCGCGCCGCAGGGCGTACAGCTCCGCCAGCGTCGCGCCCTCGCGGCCGACTCCCTCTTCCGAGCCCAGCCAGGACACGGCCTCCTTGCGGGTGAGCGGGCCGACCTCGATCCGCGCGAGACAGCGGCCCGGCCGGACGACCGCGGGGTGCAGCCGCTCCAGGTCCTCGTTGGTGGTGACGCCCACGAGGACGTTCCGGCCCTGGCCGAGCAGCCCGTCCGTCAGGTTCAGCAGCCGGGAGAGCGCCTGGCCGGCGGCGTGCCGCGCCTCGCCGCGGATCAGCTCGTCGCAGTCCTCCAGGAGCAGCAGCCGCCAGCGGCTCTTGGCCGTGCCCTCGTCCTCGCCGATCGCGATGTCCATCAGATAGCCGACGTCGTTGAAGAGCCGCTCCGGATCGAGGACGCAGTCCACCTGGCACCAGTCGCGCCAGGAGCGGGCCAGCGTCCGCAGCGCGGAGGTCTTCCCCGTGCCCGGCGGGCCGTGCAGCAGGAGCAGCCGGCCCGCGATGTCGTCCGGTGTCACCTTCATCAGCCGGTCCATGGCCTGGGCCACCGGGGTCGTGTAGTTGGGCCGGACCTCCTCCCAGGTGCCGGCGCTGATCTGACGGGTCGTGCGGTGCGGACCCCGGCGCGGGGAGACGTACCAGAAGCCCATGGTGACGTTCTCGGGCTGGGGTTCGGGTTCGTCCTGGACGCCGTCCGTCGCCTCCTTGTGGACGTTCTCGGCGAGTTCGGAGCTGACCGCGGTGACCGTGACGTCCGCGCCGCGGTTCCACCGGGAGATCAGCAGGGTCCAGCCGTCCCCCTCCGCGAGCGTCGCGCTCCGGTCGTCGTCGCGCGCGGCCCGCAGCACCCGGGCGCCCGGCGGCAGCAGCGTGGCGCCGGGCTTGACCCGGTCGATCGTCGAACTGTGCGAATACGGCTGCTCGCCCGTCGCGAAGCGGCCGAGGAACAGCGCGTCGACGACATCCGACGGCGAATCGCTGTCGTCGACGTTGAGCCGGATCGGCAGAGCGTGCTCAGGGGTGGCGGTCATGGCGCCATGATCCGGCACGTCGGGCCTCGGTGCACGGCCTTTTGGCGCGTGCCGCCGGTCTCCGAGCCCGCACTGGTGTACGCACCAAAGGTCACTCATGTACGCAGCAACCGGATGGCGCTCCTCGCGCGGCGCACCACCGCGTACCCCTTGGTCAGGGCCCGGTCCCGGGCGAAGTCGCGGGCCACGTGGCGGCCTTCGGTGAGCCGTGCGAACGCGTCGATGCCGGTGGAGCGGCGCACGGTCACCCGCTCCAGCGCGTACGGCCCCTGGCGCCGGCGGGCCAGGGCGTTCCCCACCGCCAGCGACTGTGCGAAGCCGGCCGCGCGCACCGCCTGCCGGACGCGGCGGCTGGAGTAGCCGTACGGATAGGCGAACGACATCGGCGCGGCGCCGAGTTCCCCGGCGATGATCTCCCTGCAGTTCAGCGCCTCGAACCGGAGCCGGGTGTCGTCCAGCTGATCCATCTGCGGATGGGTGTGCGAATGCCCGCCGATCTCCGTGCCCGCCGCGGCCAGTTCCCGCACCTGACCCCAGTCCAGCATGGTGTCGGGCGCGCCGCCCTCCTCGTGCGCACCGCGCAGCCAGCCGGTCGACACGAACAACGTCGATGCGAAGCCCAGCTTGTCGAGCACGGGGAGGGCGTGCCGGTGGACGCCCTCGTAGCCGTCGTCGAAGGTGATCAGCACCGGTCGCGGCGGCAGCGGTTCCCCGAGCCGCCAGGCCCGCCCGAGCCCGGCGGCCGTGACCGGGGTGAAGCCGCGCTCGCCGAGCAGCTCCATCTGTTCGGCGAACGCCCCGGGTGCCACGGAGAGCCCGTGGGTCGCCGGAGCGGGCCGGTGCGCTATCGCGTGGTACATGAGGATCGGTACGGCCTCGTTCATGAGGTGCCTTCCGGACGCGGGGTGTACGCGGCGACCGGCCCGTGCGAGAACGCCACCCCGGACCGCGCACGCGCCACCGCGTACCCGGCCGCGGCCGTGGCGACGCCGACGACGATGGCGCAGGCCCGGCCGGCCCCGCCGGGTCGGCCCAGCAGCGCGTCGCGCAGCCCTCGCGCGACACCCGCCGGGAGCACGCGCGTGGTGTACCGGCGTTCGGTCTCCAGGCCCTTGCCGCTGCCGACGCTGTGCGAAACGAGCGCCTTCGACAGCCCCTCGGCGTAGGTGCGGGTGCGGAAGTAGCGGAAGCGCTCCCGCGGCACGGGGACCTTGTGGTGGATGACGGCACGGTCGTCGATCAGCAGCACCGCGTCCGGGAGGGCCCGGCCGAGCCGTATGCACAGCTCGGTCTCCTCGCAGCCCAGGGGACGTCGGTCGCCGTCCCTCCCGATGCCGGTGGCGAACCCGCCGGCGGCGTCGAAGGCGGTGCGGCGGAAGGAGGCGTTGCCGCCGAGGACGTTGCGGACGGGGACGCGGCCGGGCGGCAGCCCGCGGTAGGTGCAGCCGACGACCCAGTCGAACTCCTCGGGGAACCACGCCGGCCTGCGGCCCGAGGCCCAGACCGGCAGGGTCCTGCCGCCGACGGCCATCACCCGCGGGTCGTCGTACCCCTCGGCGAAGTGCCGCAGCCAGTCGTGCTCGGCCACGGCGTCGTCGTCGAGGAAGGCCACGAACTCCCCGCGGGCCACGGCGATGCCGGTGTTGCGGCCGGCGGAGAGGCCGCGGGGGCCCGCGTTGGCGAGCACCCGCACCACCTCTCCCGGTGACGCCGCCTCCCGGCGGGCCGCGAACTCCTCGGTGAGGCGGTTCAGCAGCCGGGGGTTGTGGTCGACGACGACCAGCGTCTCCAGCGGCGGGAGCGACTGCCGGCGCACCGACTCGACGGCGGCGAGGATGTCCCTCCAGCGGTCCTCGGTGTAGACGCAGATCACCACGGAGAACGTCCGCTGGTTCAAGCGACCTCACCTCGGGGCGAGTTGAGGCCGATGGCGGGCACGCGGCGGGCGGCGCGGCGGACGCCCTTCTCCTTGAGGATCACCTTGAGCACCCGCAGTCCGTCGCGGACGGCTCTGAGGTTGCTCATGCCGTGGATGCGGAGGTACTCGTGGCTGGGGACCTCCTGGACCCGGAGTCCGGCCTTGACGACCCGGATGTTCATCAGGGTCTCGATCTCGAAGCCGGTGCAGTCCAGGGTGATGCTGTCCAGGCAGTGGCGCCAGAAGGCGTTGTAGCCGTAGCAGAGGTCCGTGTAGCGGGCGCCGAACTTGGCGTTGACGATGCCGCACAGGACCCGGTTGCCGAGCTTGCGGATCGGGGTCATGTCGTCGGTGCCGCCGCCGTTGGCGAAGCGGGAGCCCTTGGCGAAGTCGGCACCGCCGACGAGGGCGGAGACATAGCTGACGATCTCCTGGCCGTCGGCCGAGCCGTCCGCGTCGACCATGACGATGATGTCACCGGTGCAGGCGGCGAAACCGCTGATGAGCGCGTCCCCCTTGCCCTTGCCGGCCTGTCTGACGACCGTGACGCCGGGCCACAGCTCCCGGGCGACGTCCACCGTGTCGTCCGTGGAGTTGCCGTCGACGAGCACGACTTCGTGGATCCACTCGGGCAGGGTCCCGAAGACGTGCGGAAGGTTCTTGGCCTCGTTCATCGCCGGGATCACGACGCTGACCGGCGGCGCGATGGCGAGGTGGGAGGAGATCGGGCGGTACTGGGCCGGTATGCGGCCCAGGGTGGCGGTGGCGGTGGCGGTGGCCGTGGCCATGACCGGTGCGGGCGCCCCGGCCGTGGGCGTCGGATCGTGAGGACCCGGGACCGCCGGGCGCAGGAACGAGCTCATGAGTCGGTTTCCCTCTCGTCCGGTGGACCGCCCGCCCCCGGGCGGTCCGGATGAGTGTCCGGTTCGAAAGGGGGGTTGTTCTCACCCCCGCCAGGACGGCATGGATCTCCGTACAGGCTGGGCGAGCTGGCATAGCTGGCCGCGCGGTACGCGACTCGGCACAAGTGCGACCGAGCACGGCACCCCCCTACCGCGCCCCGCCACGGACCGTCGCGACGTCGAACCCCTCCCCAGGAGTCGCCTTTGATGGTCCGTTGCGGGTGGATGTACGACGGTATTGATGATTGGGACTGTATGACAAGACCTGGCCGTAGGGCGCACTTTTCTCCTTCTTTTGCCATCGCGCGCTGAAATGCACAAACCTGCTATGCAATGCGATACCTGAGGGGCGAAAGGCAATCGCAGTGGCGGCTGGGGTGTGCGCATGTCGGACGGAGGGCCGCGGAGGTCCGGCCGGCAGTGCGGCGGGAGGGTGTGAACGGCGCGTGCGGGGCCGGTCCGAGTGCCGCGAGCGCCGCTGTCGGGTCCCTCGGGGCGGCGGTGGCGGAGGTGTGCGTCCGTCAGGGTGCGGGCGGACTGCCGGAGATCACGGAAGCCCGGCGTGTTTGACCCTGTATGGGGTGGATTGACGGAATGCTGGGTTCCGCCCTGCCCGTCGTCTCCGGCGGGTCGTCAAGAACCACTGCGTAACGCCCCGGACGTCCGCCCGCATTGTTTTTGGCATGAACACTTCCGGCGAACTAAGGGACATGCTACGACAGTTGAGCAGAGATCCTGCTAATGGGAGGTTCCATGAAACTGTCCCGAATCGCGGCAATCTCATCCTCACTCCTCCTCGGCGCCGCCCTCGCCCTCACCGGCGCGGGCCAGGCCCAGGCCGCTCAATCCGCGGCCGCGGTCGACTACGTGGCCCTCGGCGACTCGTACTCCTCGGGCGTCGGGGCCGGCGCCTACCTCGGCGACAGCGGCTCGTGCAAGCGCACCAACCGCGCCTACCCCGCCCTCTGGGCGGCCGCCAACTCACCCTCGTCGTTCGCCTTCACCGCATGCTCGGGCGCTCGTACGGGTGATGTCCTGGCGAACCAGCTGGCTCCCCTCAACTCGGGGACCGACCTCGTGTCCCTCACGATCGGCGGCAACGACGCGGGCTTCGCCGACGTGATGACGACCTGTGTGCTGCAGTCCGAGAGCACCTGCGTCGCCCGGGTCCAGGAGGCCAAGCGCTTCGTGGACACGACCCTCCCGGCCCGGCTCGACTCGGTGTACTCGACCATCAGGTCCAAGTCGCCGTCGGCCCGGGTCGTCGTCCTCGGCTATCCCCGCTTCTACAAGCTCAACGGCAGCTGCATCGCCGGACTCACGGAGAACGAGCGCGCCGCGATCAACAGCGGAGCCGACCACCTCAACGCGGCCATCGCCAAACGCGTCGCCGACCACGGCTTCACGTTCGCCGACGTCGTGCCGTCCTTCACCGGGCACGAGATCTGCTCGGGCGCCTCATGGCTGCACAGCGTCAACTGGCTGAACATCGGCGAGTCGTACCACCCGACGGCCTCCGGACAGTCCGGTGGCTATCTGCCCCCGTTCCGCTCGGTGGCCTGACCGGACCCGTCCGGGTACGAGGGCGAGCCCGACGACGACGGCGTGCCCGAAGGCGACTCCTCCTCGCACGTCACCGAGAACGCCACCCACTCCGACCGCGCCGCGACCGGACTCCTGATCTCCACCCGGATCCGGTCGTGGTGCACCGCGCCCTCTGCAGGGGCCGTCTCCACATGATCGATCCCCCGCGACTTCCCCTCGCCCGAGGGGAAGTCGAGCGTCTTCCAGCCCCCGTCCGAACTCCGGGCGCTCCCGGTCACCCAGCGGTACGCCACGGATACCGGGGTGCTTCCCACGGTGACCGTCGCACGGAACGCGGGGGCCGCGGCCTCGGGCGGGGGACACGCCCCGCGGTACTCGGCGCGGGTCGCGTGGACCCGTACGTGCACGCTCTGCGGCGCCCGTTCCGTGGCCGAGGGGCCGCCACCACCGGTCGCCGCGGCCCCGCCGCCGGCCGACGCCGAGGGGCCCGCGCCGGACGGCGTCGCCGGACCGGACGCCGTACCGCTCCCGCCCGTCGGACCGCCGCTCCCGGAACCGCCGTCCGCCCCGCTGCCGTTCGTCCCCCCGGTACCGCCGCCCCCGTTTCCGTTCCCGTCGTTCAGCAGGACGTAGGTGAGACCGCCCAGCGACAGCAGCAGGGCGGCGATCCCCGCGGTCAGCGCGACGGCCGCGCGCCGCGGCCGCCCCGCCGACGGGCCGGGGCCGCCCGGGACCGTGGCCGCGGACACCGTCGTACCCGTGGGCGGGCCGGCGGCACCGGGCCGCGCGGCGGCGGTGGCGGGCGTGGCTGAGGCGACGGGCGCCGCGTACGGACCAGGGCCCGCCGCGGAGCCGGTACGGGGCGTTCCTCCCGCCCCGATGACCCGGAGCCGGCGTTCCGCCTCCTCCGCGGACATCCGTTCCGCCGGGTCCTTCCGCAGCAGACCGGCGATCACCGGCTCCAGCGCACCGGCCCGGCGCGGGGCGGGCAGTTCCTCGTCGACGGCGGCGCGGAGCGTGCCGAGCGGTGTGTCCTGGCGGAACGGCGACCGCCCCTCGACCGCCGCGTACAGCAGGACCCCGAGCGACCACAGGTCCGACCCGGGACCCGGGGTGCGGCCGAGTGCCCGCTCCGGGGCGAGGTACTCGGGCGAGCCGACGAGTTCGCCGGTCATGGTCAGCCCGGACGCGCCCTCGACCGAGGCGATCCCGAAGTCCGTGAGGACGACGCGGCCGTCGTTGGCGAGCAGCACGTTCCCCGGCTTCACGTCCCGGTGCAGCACGCCCGCGCCGTGGGCCGCGCGCAGGGCCGCGAGCACCTCCGCGCCGATGTGCGCGGCACGCGGCGGCGACATCGGGCCCTCCGCGGCGAGCGCGTCGGAGAGCGAGAGACCGCGGACGAGCTCCATCACGATCCACGGCCGCCCGTCCTCGGACGCCACGTCGTACACCGTGACCACGTTGCGGTGCGAGATCCGGGCGGCGGCCCAGCCCTCGCGCTCCAGCCGGGCGTAGAGCCGCTGCACCTCGCCGGTCCCCAACCCGGCGGGCGCGCGGACCTCCTTGACCGCGACCTCCCGCCCGAGCAGTTCGTCCCGGGCGCGCCAGACGACGCCCATGCCACCCTCGCCCAGCCGGGCCAGCAGGCGGTAGCGCCCCGCGACCGGTGTCCCGTCGTCCCGTCCGTCGCCCGGCACTTCGGTCATGACGAGCCCTCCGTCCGCAGCAGAGCGGTCATCACGGTGGAAACCCTTCCAAGCTAGCTCACGTCATGGCTCCTGCGGCCCCCCTGAGCACCAATCCGCATCCCAGCAGGACCACGGTGAGCGCGGTGCCGATCGGTGCCGACCGCTGGACGAACCCGACCAGCCGCCCGGCCGCCCGTCGCCGTGCGAGCCGCGCCGCCACCCGGGCCCCGAGGCGTACGACGGCGAAACCGGCGGCGGTGAGGGTGAGGGCAAGTCCCGCCCCGTACGCGATGACGAGGAGCAGCCCGAACCAGGCGTGGCCCAGCGCCGCGGCACCGACCAGCACGACCACGGCGGAAGGGCTGGGGACGAGGCCGCCCGCGAGCCCGAGCAGGATGCTGCGGCGCAGCGGGCGCTGCCGCTCGGAGTCGTGGTCGTGGCGGTGCGTGTCGCCGGTGGAGGTGGGCCCGTGGCCGGTGTGTCCGTGCGGGTGTCCGGGTCCGTGTCCGTGCTGGTGGTGGGCGTGCTCGTCCGTGGGGCCGTGCCCGTGCTCGTGCTCGTGGTGGTGGTCGGGCTCGTGGTGGTGTCCGTGCCCGTGGTCCCTCGCGCCGTCGCGGCTCCGTTCGTGGCCGTGGTCGTTGCCGTCCCCGTGGCTGTGCCCGTGCCCGTGCCGGTGGGCGGGCTCGTGGCCGTCGCCGGAGGAGTGCGTGTGCGCGTACGTACGGAACCGTCCGCCGCCGAGCCAGTGGACATGCGTGTGCCCCCGCCCCTGCGCCCGGTCCCGCCACGCCCGCCGCGCCAGCAGCGCCCCCGCCACCGCGACCAGGACCCCGCTCGCCATGCCCAGCCAGCCGACGACGGCCGGGGTGACGGCCGATCCCGCCACGATCAGCGCACCCAGCGCGAAGACCCCGAGGGTGTGGGTGACGGTCACGGAGGCGCCGAGCGCCAGGACCTCCCGCAGCGAACTCCGGCCGCCCGCCGCTGCCGCCGCGGCCATCAGGGTCTTCCCGTGGCCCGGCGCGAGCGCGTGCAGGGCCCCGAGACCCAGGGCGACGAGCAGCGCGAGCGCGCCGAACGGCACGGTGAGGTCCCGCCGTTCGACCAGCTCCGTCAGTGCCCCGGTCCAGCGGTCGACCCCGCGCGGCAGTACCGACGGGGGCGCCGCAGCCGCCGCGTCGTCGAGCACCGGTCCGCCGGGTACGGCCGTGAGCCGCGCCTCCGTACCGGCCGGCGGGGAATCCAGCAGCTTCTGCGGGTACACGGAGAGCCTGCGCGACACGGACTCGCGGGGGACGTCCGACGCGGTCAGCGTCGTACGGTCGCCGCGTGCCGTGATCTCCCGCCAGCCCGCGCCTTCACCGGGAGCGGCGGTGAACGCCAGGTCCGCCCTCCCGCCCGGCAGCGGGGCGCGCATCGCGCACTCGACGCGCAGGGTGGGCAGTCCCGCCTGGCCGGGCCGGACCGACGCGCGCGCGGACCCGGCTTCGAGCCGCACCGCGCGGCCGTTCACGAGCAGCCCTGCCTCGCGCGCCGCGACGGCGCAGCGTTGCTCCGCCCACGCCGCCAGCGCGGCGGGGGGCATCTCCCGCGGCCGGATCCGCGCGGTCGGGATCTCCGCGAGGTCCTCGACGTGGTCGACGCGCACCTCGTGCTCGGAGACGACGAGTCCGTCGTAGCGGTTAACGGAGAAGTTCCCCAGCGGGTGGGCCACGGCGGGCGCCCCCGCCCCGACGAGCAGGGCGGCCACGCCGGCCGCCACCACCAGCGCGGCCCGGACCGTGTGCCCCCGGCCGCGCGCCCGTGCGCCGTCCGGTCCGCCGTGTGCCGTCCGTTGGCGCTGTGTGCCGTCCGGTCCGTCGTGTGCTGCTCGTTCAGGCCGTGTGCCCTTCGGCCCGCCGTGTGCCGTCCGTTGGCGCAGTGTGCCGCCGGGCCCTGGGGACCGCGACCCGACTGCCCGGGCCGGCCGGGCCGGCCGGGCCGGCGCAGGAGAGGGGTGCGGGCCGGGGGCCGCCGTCGCCGCCGGCGGGGCGGCGGTGTCCTCGGGGGCCGCGGCGGTCTCGGTCGCGCACCGCACCGTCCGGCCGGGCCCGGGCAGCCCGGGCGCCCGGGTCGGGCCGTGTCCGCCGAGCGGCGCCGTCCGCCCGGAGGGCAGGGCCCGCGGCGTCCGGTCGGTGCGACCGCCGGGCGCAGTGCCGTCCTCGTACCGGCCGTCCCCGTACCGGCCGCGCCCGGACCGTCCCGGCAGCGCCGGGCGGGCGCGTGCCCGGAGCCGCGGGAGGGGCGGGACTCCGCGGGCCCGGCCCAGGCACCCCCGTGCCCCCGCGGTCAGCGCCAGGGCCGCGAGCAGCGCCGCGAGGGTGATCGGATACGGATCGGTCATGATGCCTCCAGACCGTCGAGCGCGCGGCGCGCCTCGCGCGCGCCGAGGGGGGAGAAGGCGGGGTTGAGCGCCAGGGCGCGGGTCAACGAGGCACGCGCGGCCGCCCGTTCGCCCACGGCGCGTTCGATCATTCCCCGGTGGTAGAGGAGGGCCGCATCCCGGTAGCCCGTCGCGGTCGCCGCCCGCGCATGGGGAAGGGCCTCCTCGGAGCGCCCCGCGCGATGCAGCGCCCATGCGAGGGCGTCCTCGGTGTGCACGGTGCGACGGCGCTGCCATTCGGCGCGGGCCGCGCGCAGGGCCGCGGCGCGGTCGCCGTGGTCGGCGGCGGCGAGGGCCGTGTCCAGATCCGGGTTCACCCCGCCCGCCCGGGCGAGCTCCGCCCAGGTGCCGAGCACCTCGTACTGGCGGCGGGCGGGCCCGGGGCGGCCGCCCGCCTCGTACAGCTCGCCGAGCGCCACCAGCCGCCCCGGCAGCGGGGACCGGTCGACGATGTGCTCGAACTCCTTGACGGCGGCGGGGATGTCCCCCTTTCCGGCAAGGGCCCGCGCCCGGCACTCACGGGCCTCCAGGTTGTCCGGCTCCGCCCTCAGGGCCCGGCCGCACTGCCGCAGCGCCTCGTCGTAGCCGCCCTGGGACCAGGCGAGCCTGCCGAGGGCCGTCGCCGTGTAGGCGACGTCGGCCCGTGTGCTCGCCGAATCGAGGGCCAGCTCCAGCACGCGGCGCGCCTCCTTCGTGTCCCCGCGGAGTTCCCGCACGTAGGCGAGCCGCGTGAACACCGGAATGCCCGGTCTGCGGGCGTCCGCCTGCCGCGCCGCCTCCAACGCCGCCGGATAACGGCCGAGTTCGACGAGGGCGTCGATCCGCACGGCCAGACCGCGCTCGCTGTACGGATTGACCGCGAGCGCCCGGTCGGCGTCCCGGAGCGCTGCGGGGAAGTCGTGCCGGGCCGCCGCGAGGGCGGCCCGGCCGGCCAGTGCGTCGGCGTTGCCGTCGGGCCGCAGCCCAAGGGAGCGGGTGAACGCCTCTCCCGCCTGGGGGTACCGCGACGGATCGCCGTCGGCCCGGGCCTCCTCGACGTACGCCGCACCGAGCGCCGCCCAGGCGCCCGCGTCCTGGGGCCGGGCCTTCAGACGGTCCTGGAGGACGCGCACGCTCTGCCCGGGCGCCGCCCCGGGGACCACCGCCCCCACGGCGGCCGGCGCGGGGGGCGCGTCGTCCGGCCCGCCGAGCACCGCACCCGCGGCGGTCAGTACGAACGCCAGTCCCACGACGCCGGCCCCGAGACGCCACACGGACCGGGTGGCCGGCGTCATGACCACCTGCCGCGCCGCCGCATCCGCCACCACGCGAGGCCGAGTCCGACGAGCACGACGCCCGCGCCCGCGGCGCCCGCCGAGACGGCCAGTACCGTGCGCTCGTCCGCGGCGCTCCCCGACGTCAGCTCCGCGCCGCCGTCGAGGCCGCTGCGGGTTCCCCCGGCCTCGGCCAGGGGGCCGTTCGAGCCCGAGGTCGGCAGTGCCACGTACGGGAAGGCCTTCTCGAACTCCACGTCGTTCTTGTCCACGGCGTCGCCGAGATCGTTCTTCTTCCCGACGAGCTCGCCCTCGACGACCTGCAGGGCGATGTCGAGGACGTCGTCGGTCAGCCGGCGCCCGTTCGGGAAGCCCGCGTTGTCGCCGTCCAGCACGCCCAGCCGCTTCGGCGCGCCCGTGGGCGGTACGGCCGTGTTCAGACGCAGCGCCTCGGCCGGCCGTACGTTCGGCGGCTGGTTGAGGTCCTTCACCCCGGTGAGGAAGACGGACACCAGGTCGTCGCGGGGCTCCTCGGGGGCCTCGATCTTGTGGATGCCCTCGATGAGCTTCGGCAGTTCCGGATTGGTGACGGACTTGAGGAAGTCCGCGTCGTTCCAGGGAGACGAGGCGTTGAACTTGTCCTTGTCCTTCAGCGGGATGACGACCTCGTTCACCAGCGGCATGCCCAGCCGGGAGACCTGGGTCCAGTCCCCGCTCGCGCTCCTGCGGTGCGTGGTCGTCCAGATGCCGACCACGGGCTGCCCCTCGGACTGCCGGATGTGCTCGGAGGGGACCTGCAGGGCGATGCTGTTGACGTTGTAGCCCTTCAGGGTGTCGCGACCGACCTCGGACAGGTCCCCTCCGTACAGCAGGTCGAACACCCGGAGGTCGAGGAAGAACGGGTCGTCGGCCTGGCCGGCGAACACGGTGGTGCCGTCCTTCAGTTCGCGCACGGCCTCCTTCCGGAGCTTCGCGTAGTCCGGCATGGACGCTTTGCCCACGTTCGAGGGGGCGACCGGAACATCGTTCGCGATCTTCGTGGTGGAGATCACATGCTGGTCCCGCAGCCGCATCATCTCCAGGTCGTAGGTCTGGGTGATGTTGAGGTCCGGGTCGTCCAGGCTGGTCACCGGGCCGGTGTTGAAGAGGAACGTGTCACCGTTCCTGACCTGGTCGTGGAAGGTCCAGCGGTAGAGCAGGTCGCCCTGGGCGTCGCCGTCGGAGTCGATGTGGACGTCGTAGCGGGCGTCGTCGGCGAAGCGGTAGAAGTTCGGTCCGCCCGCCGGTTCCTCGAACGGCAGCCAGTTCGCCACGATCGTCGTGGTGTCGGGCCGGTCGGGACTGACGAACGCGTACACGTCCGTCGTGTCGTACTGGGGCTGCCCGGAGATCAGCGGGGCCTCGCGGTGGCTGGAGGCGTTGGCGGCGCCCGGCGCGAGCGTGGAGCTCACTCCGGCTGCCGCGAGCCCCCCTGCCGCCAGCGCACCACAGACGAGCGCGGCGAGGTTCCTGCGCCCCCGTGTGCCCCTGATGAGATGAGAGAACATGTCGGTCCCGTCCTGTCGTGGACTCTCGTCGGCTGCGGGAACCGTCGTGAACGAGCCGGTCCCCGCTGCCTGGTGACAGGTGTTCGGGGCTGTGCGGCCGGAGGTTTGGTCGACTTCGCGGGGCCGTCCAACTCGCCCTGGAATCAGGTGGATTCACTGCGTAGTCGTCAACCCCCGTACGTGTGTGCTGAATCGCTCAGGCGGGATACACGAGTGTGAGGCCGGGGCGATAGGGTTAATCTGCCCGGGCCGGGTGCCCTCGTACGGGTGGGGAGTGACATGGAACAGATAACGATGCGCAGCAGGGCGCGGGTCCCTGCGATCACCTGCGGAACAAGCGCGACCAGCTCGCGTCTCGACCGCCATCTCGCGGTGCTCGGCGGACCCGCCGTGCCACAGCGTGAGGCGGCCGAGGCGACGTCCCTCATGCGTGAGCTGACGACGCGTGACATCGCGCACAGTCGTCGCAGCAAGAGCGCGCGCGTCTCGCTCTTCGCGCCGCTCCGGCGGCTGCGCCGGTCGCTGTTCGGCAGCCGAGGGCAGTGACCGGCGGGGTGGCCGGCCGGCGGCCCGGGCACGCGTGACCGTTCACGCGCACCCGTCCCCCTCGCTCCCGCCCGGTCACCGTAGGTCCGACCACCCCGCCGAGTCCCGTCTCGTGCCGCGTGTGCGCGGCCCCCGGCCCTGCCCGGGGGTCCGCGTGCGTACGCCACCGGCTCCGGTCAGCCCCGCACCGGCCCAGGGGCCAGACCGGCCGAGAGGTCGCGTCCCGTCCCGGAGTCGCGAACCGGCCGTGAGCATCCGCGTCAACCGACGCGACCGCCGTCCGAGTGCCCCGCCGGAACGACCCCGTCCCGGCGCAGCTCGGCGATGTCGTCCGCCGTCAGCCCCGCCTCGCGCAGCAGCGCGTCCGTGTGCTCGCCGAGCGCCGGGATCGCGCCCATGCCGGGCTCCGGACCGTCCGGGAAGGTGATCGGCGGCAGCATCGCCCGCAACGGGCCGACGGGCGTCGCGACCTCTCGCCAGCGCTCCCTGGCCGCAAGTTGCGGATGGGCCGCCAGATCCGCCACGGTGTTGAGCCGGGCGCAGGCGATGCCCGCCCCCTCCAGCGCCGTCACGGCGTCCGCCGTGTCCAGCCGGGCCAGCGCCCGGGCGACCACGGCGTCCGTCCTGCCGCGGTTCTCCGTCCGCGCCTTGTTGGTGGCGAAGCCGGGATCCGTGGCCAGCCCGGGCCGGCCCAGCACCTGCTCGGCCAGCCGCCGCCACTCCCGGTCGTTCTGCACCGACAGCAGCACCTGGCCCCCGTCGGCCGTGGGGTACGCGTCGTAGGGTGCGATGACGGCGTGCGCGAGGCCCGTGCGCTCCGGGGCGTCGCCCCCGTGCATCCCGTGGTGCAGGGGGTGCCCCATCCACTCCGCGAGCGACTCCAGCATCGAGATCTCCACCGGACCGCCGCGGCCGGTCGTGCCGCGCCGCAGCAGGGCGGCCAGCACCCCCGAGAACGCGTACATGGCCGCGGCGACGTCCGCGGCCGGGATACCGGCCTTGACGGGCCGCTCCGCGGTGCCCGTCACGGACACCAGCCCGGCCTCGCACTGGACGAGCATGTCGTAGGCCCGCTTGTGCGCGTACGGGCCGTACGCCCCGTACCCGGAGATGTCCACCGCGACCAGCCGCGGGTGCGCGGCACACAGCGCGGCGGCGTCCAGCCCGAGGCGGGCCGCCGCGCCCTGGGCGAGGTTCTGCACGAAGACGTCCGCCGTCGCGATCAGCCGGCGGACCGCCTCCAGGCCCCGGGGGTCCTTGAGGTCCACGGCGAGGGACTCCTTGCCGCGGTTGCACCAGACGAAGTGCGAGGCGAGTCCGCCCGCCGCGGTGTCGTAGCCGCGGGCGAAGTCACCGCCGTCGGGCCGCTCCACCTTGATCACACGAGCGCCGAGGTCGGCGAGCTGACGGGTCGCGAACGGGGCCGACACGGCCTGTTCGACCGCGACGACGGTGATGCCTTCCAGGGGCAGCGGCTGGCTCATGGAAGCCGTTAATACCGTGTACGTACCACCTTTGTCACCCCGGTACGGGGACGTGCCGGCCTGCGGGGAGGTGGGGCACTCCGCCGGGCGGGGCCCGAAACGGGTCGGGCGTGCCGAGCCGCGGGCGGTCGGCGCCATGTGTCGGACACGGGCTCAGAGCAGCACGAACTGCCCGCCCGGCCCCTCCTCGTGGTGGTCGAGCACGGACGCGGGCGCGCGGGCGGCCCTCGGTGCGGGGGGTACGCGCAGATCGTGCCAGCCGGTACCGGCGATCTCCCCGGCCAGTTCCTCGCGCGCGCCCTCCAGCTGCCCGAGCAGCGCGAGCACCGTGATCAGCTCCAGCAGTTCCGAGGTCCACTCCTGCGGCCACGCGGACGGCCGCAGCGCCTCCAGCGTGCCCGCCGCCGGCTCCGCGGTCCGTCGCGCGAACCAGTCCTCGAGCACCCGGACGCCGCCCACCCGGAAGCCCCAGGCCTCGGCCGGCACCGGAGCGATCCGCCCCCCGTCGAGGAGAAGGACCTGCTCCTCCGCGTCGTAGACCATGGACAGGGGCCGCTCCGGGACAGCGGCCCGGACGTACGGCCGCCGCCCGCCGGGCAGCCGTGGCCGCTCACCGTCCCGCGCGCCCCTGAGCTGGATGCCGATGAGCCGCCGGCCCAACTCGACCCCGCGGGCCCACACTCCGGGGTCCGCCGTGAACGGCACTTCGCAGCCCCGGGCCGTGGTCCGTCCCGCGGCCGCCACCCACGCGAGCACGTCCCCGGGCCCGGCAGCGTCCGGGAAGCGCTCGCGCAGCGCGGCCCGCAGCCCCGGCGCCAGATTGGGCTCCCGCCCGCCGGGCCGCCGGTACAGGGGGCGTATGCGGCCCGGCTTCCCGGCCGGTCGGCCCTCCGGGAGGACGCCGGAGACGAGGACGGCGGGCCCGTCCTCGCCCGGGACGCGGCCCTGCTCCACGGCGAAGAGCTGCACGCCGTCGGCGACCCGCCACAGCTCGGGCCGCGCCACGTCGATCAGCCGGTGGTCGGGCAGGAGCCACTGTTCGTCGAACGGCCCGTGCGCGAAGCGCACCGGCTCCGGGCAGGCCCCGTGCTCCTCGGCGAACCGGCCGGTCCCGCCGGCCTGCCCGGGCAGCGCCGCGACCGGGCGGTCCAGACCGCGGGCGCGGGTCTCCCGGAACAGGGCGGCGCGCTCCTCGCCCGCGGCCGCGACCAGGGCGTCCCACCGGGCCCGCAGCGTCCGCACGTCGGGCGCCACCACCCAGCCCCGGCCGAGCCGCAACGGCCCGGCCGACCACGGCATGATGTCGTCCAGCGGCACGGCGGTGCCGCCCGCGCCGCCCCCCGCGCCGCCCCCCGCGCCGCTCATTCCGCCTCGACGGTCACGGAGAACGAGAACCGGTCGCCCCGGTAACGGATCCGCGCCACGTCCACCACCCGCCCCTCCGCGTCGTACGTCACGCCCGTGTAGTGGAGGATCGGCGACAGCAGCGGGACCTGGAGCAGCTCCGCCGTCTCCGGGTCGGCGAGCCGGGCCTCCACCGTGTCCGTGATGCGGCTGATCCGTACCCCGACGGCGTCCCGCAACACCTTGGTCATCGGCCAGCGCTCCAGGTCCGCCACCTCCAGCAGGGCGGCGACATCGGGCCGTACCGCGTTCTCCGCCCAGTTCACGGGCTCCCCGCTGTCGCCGTCGCACCGCAGCCTGCGGTAGGTGACGACCTCCTCCGTGTCCGGGAAGAACTCGGCGAGTTCGCCCGGCACGGGTTCCGGGGCGTGCCCGAGGACGGTCGTCAGCTCACCGGACTGCTGGGCCACGATCGCGTCGATCGAGCCCAGCAGCCGCCGGGGCGCACTGCGCCGGACCCCCGGTTCGATGAAGGTGCCGCGGCGCCGGTGCCGGCTGATGAGGCCTTCCGACTCCAGTTCCTTGAGCGCCTGCCGCATGGTCAGCACGCTCACCCCGTAGTGCTCGGCCAGCTGCTCCTCCGTCGGCAGGCGCAGCGGGTCGTGCGGTCTGCGGCCGAGTATGGAGGCACGCAACGACTGCGACACCTGGTACCAGAGGGGCAGCTTGCGGTTCAGGACGAGCGAGTCGGGGGCGAAGGCGGTCACGGCAACTCCGTATCAGATCCGGCCTCAGGACCGGAAGTGGCGCTCCAGACCCTGCCACACGTCGTCGTACGCCCTCTGCAGGTGGTCCGCGTTCGCCGCCTGGGCGGTGGCGGTGACCGGCCAGCGGGTCTCGAACATGAACGCAAGACCGTCGTCGATCCGCTGCGGCCTGAGCTCGGCGGCGCTCGCCCTGTCGAAGGTCTCCCGGTCGGGCCCGTGCGCGGACATCATGTTGTGCAGCGAGCCGCCGCCCGGGACGAAGCCTCCCTTTCCGGCGGTCTTCGCGTCGTAGGCGCCCTCGATGAGGCCCATGTACTCGCTCATCACGTTGCGGTGGAAGTACGGCGGCCGGAAGGTGTCCTCGCCGACGAGCCAGCGCGGCGCGAACACCACGAAGTCGACGCCCGCGAGGCCCGGGGTGTCGCTGGGGGAGGTGAGCACCGTGAAGATCGACGGGTCGGGGTGGTCGTACGAGATGGTCCCCATGACGTTGAACGTCCGCAGGTCGTAGACGTACGGCACATGGCTGCCGTGCCAGGCGACGACGTCGAGCGGCGAGTGGTCGTAGGTGGCGGTCCACAGGTTGCCGCAGAACTTGTTGACCACCTCCACGGCGCCCTCGACGTCCTCGTACGCCGCGACCGGGACCCGGAAGTCCCTGGGGTTGGCCAGTCCGTTGGCGCCGATCGGGCCCAGCTCGGGCAGGGTGAAGGGCTGTCCGTAGTTCTCGCAGACATAGCCCCGGACGGTGTCGGCGAGCAGTTCCACGCGGAAGCGCACGCCGCGGGGGACCAGCGCGACCTCGCCGGGTTCCACGGACAGCAGGCCCAGCTCCGTGCGCAGCAGCAGCCCGCCCTGCTCGGGCACGATCAGCAGCTCGCCGTCGGCGTCGCTGAACACCCGACGCTCCATGGAGACGTCGGCGTGGTACAGGTGCACGGCCATGCCCGTGCGCTGGGTGGCGTCGCCGTTCCCGCCGAGGGTCCACAGACCGGCCAGCCAGTCCGTGCCGGGCGCGGGCTCCGGCAGCGGGTCCCAGCGGAGCCGGTTCGGGTCCGGCACGGTCTCGGTGAACGGCGCGGTGCGCAGGGCGCCGTTGTCGGTGCGGACGAACGGGGGGTGGGCGGCCGACGGCCGGATGCGGTACAGCCAGGAGCGGCGGTTGTGCGCACGCGGCTCGGTGAACGCGCTGCCGCTCAGCTGCTCGGCGTACAGCCCCAGAGGTGCGCGCTGCGGCGAGTTCCGCCCGAGCGGCAGAGCTCCCGGGACGGCCTCCGAGCTGTGTTCATTGCCGAACCCCGACAGGTACTCCAGCCCTTCGGCCGTCTTCCTCGCCTGCTCGATACCGCTCATCCGCACTCCCGATGCGTCCGGTCCAAGGAATCCTATGGTCGACAGTAGGATTGCCGGGTGGCCCCAGTCAACGGCAGCACTCCGCCGCCGTGGCGAGCCCGCCCGGACGGGGTGGGTGGGAGTCGCCCGGGCGGGCGGCGGCGCCGGTGCCGGGTGGGTGGCGGCGTGGAGCCGCCGGGCGCGGCTCGGGCGCCGGCCGTGCGGGCACGATCGAAGGGCCTCCCCAACGTTCGTACCGGTCGGTATGCTCACCGGTGCCCGTGCGTCATCGCTGCCGCCGCCCCGGGGAGGGCCCCATGCCAGGAACCGACGCCACCCGTACCGCCCTGCGGATCTGCCCGCTGTGCGAAGCCACCTGCGGACTGACCCTGACCGTCGAACGGCACGGCGCGGGCGAGCGGGTCGCCACGGTCCGCGGCGACCGCGCCGACGTCTTCAGCGAGGGGTTCATCTGCCCCAAGGGCGCCTCGTTCGGAGAACTCGACTCCGACCCCGACCGGCTGCGAGCCCCGCTCGTGCGCGACGAGCACGGCGAACTGTGCGAGGTCGGCTGGGACGAGGCGTTCGACGTCATCGCCGCCCGGATCCGCCCGCTGATCGACGCACACGGCCCGAACGCGGTGGGTGTCGTCCTCGGCAACCCCAACGTCCACACCATGGCCGGCGGGCTCTACCCGCCCGTCCTGCTGTCCACGCTGCGCACCCGCAACCTCTTCACGGCCAGCACCCTCGACCAGATGCCCAAGCACGTCTCCAGCGGACTGCTCTTCGGCAACGCGGTCGCGATCCCCGTACCGGACCTGGACCGCACCGACCATCTGCTGCTGCTCGGCGCCAACCCCCTGGACTCCAACGGCAGCCTGTGCACCGCACCCGACTTCCCGGGCAGGCTCAAGGCGCTGCGCCGCCGCGGCGGCCGGCTCACCGTGGTCGACCCGCGCCGCACCCGCACCGCCCGGCTCGCCGACCGGCACGTGGCCATCCGCCCCGGTACGGACGCGCTGCTGCTCGCCGCGCTCGTCCAGGTGCTGTTCGAGGAGGGTCTCACCGACACCGGCTCGCTCGACGGACGGATCGAGGGCGTGGACGCGGTGCGCGAGGCGCTGCGGGACTTCACCCCGGACGCCGTCGCCGCGGCCTGCGACACGGACGCGGCCGTCATCCGGGCCATCGCACGCGAACTCGCCGCCGCGCCCACCGCCGCCGTCTACGGACGCATCGGCAGCTGCACCGTCGAGCACGGCACCCTCGCCAGCTGGCTCGTCGACGTCCTCAACGTCCTCACCGGCAATCTCGACCGGCCCGGCGGCGTCCTCTTCCCGCTCGCCGCGCACGACCGCGCGCCCCGGCCCGCGACCGAACCGGCTCCGCCCGGCAAGGGCTTCGCGCTCGGCCGCTGGGCCAGCAGGGTCGCCGGCCACCCCGAGGCCAAGGGCGAACTGCCCATCGCGGCCCTCGCCGAGGAGATCGAGACACCCGGCGAGGGGCGGATCCGCGCCGTGATCACCATCGCCGCCAACCCGGTGCTGTCCGCGCCGGACGGCGACCGGCTGGACCGGGCGCTCGGCGGGCTGGACCTCATGATCAGCGTCGACCCCTATCTGAACGAGACCTCCCGCCACGCCGACGTCGTGCTCCCCCCGCCGCCCCCGTCGCGCAGTGGGCACTACGACTTCTCGTTCAACGCACTCGCCGTCCGCAACCAGGTCCGCTACACCCCTCCCGCCATCCCGCTCGACGAGGGCGCCCTGGACGAGTGCGAGATCCACGCCCGGCTGATCCTGGCCGTGGGCGGCATGCACGGCGCCGAGCCGTCCGTCGTCGACGACATGGTCATATCGGGCTCCCTCGCCAGGGCCGTCGCCGACCCCCGGTCGCCGGTGCACGGCCAGGACGCCGGGGAGCTCGCCGGCCGGCTGAGCGGCCGCAGCGGCCCGGAACGGCGTCTCGACATGATGCTCCGCCTCGGCCCGTACGACCTGACCCTCGACGATCTGCTCGCGCACCCGCACGGCATCGACCTCGGTCCGCTGCGGCCGCGGCTGCCCCAGGTGCTCAGGACCCGCAGCGGGCGCGTCGAACTGCTGCCCGGCCCCATCGCCGAGGACCTGCCGCGGCTGCGGGCCGCGCTCGGCGCTCGCGACGACCGGCTCGTGCTCGTCGGCCGCCGCCATCTGCGGTCCAACAACAGCTGGATGCACAACGTCCCGGCCCTCAACGGCGGTTCGAACCGCTGCACCCTCCAGGTCCATCCCGACGACGCCGCCCGGCTGGGGCTCGGCGACGGAGCCCTCGCCCGGATCAAGGCGGCCGGGGGAGAGCTGGAGGTCCCGGTCGAGATCACCGACGACGTGCGCACCGGGGTGGTGAGTCTCCCGCACGGATGGGGGCACGACCGTCCCGGCACCCGTCTGTCGGTGGCGGCGGCCCGGCCGGGGGTGAACGTCAACCAGTTGCTCGACGGCTCGCTGCTCGACCCGCTCTCCGGCACCGCCGTGCTCAACGGTTTCGCCGTGGACGTGGCGCCGGCCCGCTGAGGTCCTGAGGGGCCGGTCCGCGGCGTGGCCCTCCCTGTCGCGCGGCCGACCTCGCCCATGACTCCCGCACCCATCCTGAGCTGGGGTTTTGCGCTTATTGCTCACACGCCGACATCTTGTTGACGCGAAACGACGGCACCTAACGTCGTCCGGACCGCCGGCTCCGGTGGGAGTTCAAGGACGAACGTGAGGTGCTGCCCGCCATGCTGACCATCCTCGGCTTCGCCATGATCGCGACCTTCCTGGTCCTGATCATGATGAAGAAGATGTCGCCGATCGCGGCACTCGTCCTCGTCCCCGCGCTGTTCTGCGTCCTCGTCGGCCAGGGGGCGAAGCTCGGCGACTACGTGCTGGACGGCGTGGGCAACCTCGCCCCCACCGCGGCGATGCTGATGTTCGCCATCGTGTACTTCGGCGTGATGATCGACGTCGGCCTGTTCGACCCGATCGTGCGGGGCATCCTGCGCTTCTGCAAGGCCGACCCGTTGCGTGTCGTGGTCGGTACGGCCCTGCTCGCCGCGATCGTCTCGCTCGACGGGGACGGCTCCACCACCTTCATGATCACCGTGTCGGCGATGTACCCGCTCTACAAGCGCCTCGGGATGAGCCTGGTGGTGATGACCGGTGTCGCCGCGACCGCGAACGGCGTGATGAACACCCTGCCGTGGGGCGGCCCGACCGCCCGTGCCGCGACCGCCCTCAAGCTGGATGCCGCCGACATCTTCGTGCCGATGATCCCCGCACTCGGCGTCGGGCTGCTCTTCGTCTTCGCCCTCGCCTACGTCCTCGGCCGCCGCGAGCGCAGGCGCCTCGGCTACCTGACGCCGGCCGAGGCGCCGGCGCCTCGGGCCGGGACCGTCCTCGTGAAGACCGGCGGCGGCAGCGGCGCCGAGGCCGCCGCGGTCCCGGCCGGCACGGGTGCGCCGGGAACGCCGGACTCCGCCGGCCGTACGGCGGGGGGCGGCGCCGGCACGTCCGGGGACGGCGACGGCTTCCGCGGCCTGGACCCCGAGCGGCCCACCCTGCGCCCGAGGCTCTACTGGTTCAACGCCTCGCTCACCGTCGCGCTCCTGGCCGCGATGATCATGGAAGTGCTGCCGATCCCCGTGCTGTTCCTCCTCGGCGCGGCCCTCGCCCTCACCGTCAACTTCCCGCACATGGCGGACCAGAAGGCGCGCATCGCGGCCCACGCGGACAACGTCCTGAACGTCGCCGGCATGGTGTTCGCCGCAGCCGTCTTCACCGGGGTGCTCACCGGCACCGGCATGGTCCAGCACATGGCGGACTGGCTCGTCGCCGCCATCCCCGACGGGATGGGCCCGCACATGGCACTCGTCACCGGACTGCTGAGCCTGCCGCTGACCTACTTCATGTCGAACGACGGCTTCTACTTCGGTGTCCTCCCCGTGCTCGCCGAGGCCGGCGCCGCCCACGGGGTCTCCCCGCTGGAGATCGCCCGCGCCTCCCTGGCCGGTCAGGCGCTGCACATGTCCAGCCCGCTCGTCCCGGCCGTGTACGTCCTCGTCGGCATGGCCAAGGTCGAGTTCGGCGACCACACCCGCTTCACGGTCAAGTGGGCCGCGCTCACCTCGCTCGTCGTACTCGGCGCCGGAATCCTCTTCGGCATCGTCTGATGCGCCGCGGCTGGCTCCTGCGTCTCGTCATCGCCTTCAGCTTCGCGCAGGGGGCGGTGTCGATGGCGCGCCCCGCCGTCTCCTACCGGGCACTCGCCCTCGGCGCCGACGAGCGCGCGATCGGCGTCGTCGCCGGCGCGTACGCGCTGCTGCCGCTGATCGCCGCCGTACCGCTCGGCCGAAGGACCGACCAGGGCCGATGCGCCCCGCTGCTGCCCGCGGGCGTCGTCCTGATGTCCGGGGGCTGCGCGCTGAGCGGGGTCGCCGGCTCCCTGCCCGCGATGGCCGTCTGGAGCGGGGTCATGGGCCTCGGTCACCTCTGCTTCGTCATCGGGGCGCAGTCGATCGTGGCCCGCCGCTCGGCACCCGACGAACAGGACCGCAACTTCGGCCACTTCACCGTCGGCGCCTCACTCGGCCAGCTCGCGGGACCGCTCGCCGCCGGCGCCGTGATCGGCGCCGGCACGGCCCGTACGAGCGGACTCGCCCTGCTCGGCTCGGCAGGCGTGGCCGCCGTCGCCCTCGCATCGCTGTGGCGCATCGAGGGCCCCGTGCCGACCGGCCGACGCGACGCCCGCGCCTCGGTACCCGTCCACCGCATCCTGCGCACCCGCGGCGTGCCCGGCGGCATCGTCATCAGCCTGGCCGTGCTGTCGGCGACCGACGTCCTCACCGCGTACCTCCCCGTCGTCGGCGAGCACCGGGGTATCGCGCCGTCGGTCGTGGGGCTGCTGCTGAGCCTGCGGGCGGCCGCCACCATCGCCTGCCGGCTGGTGATGACCCCGATGATCCGGCTCATGGGCCGTACGGCACTGCTCACCGTGACCTGTCTGCTGGCGGGTGCGCTGTGCGCGGGCGTGGCCCTGCCCGTACCCGTGTGGGCGCTCGCCCTCGTGCTGGTGGGACTCGGCTTCTGTCTCGGCGCCGGTCAGCCGCTCTCGATGACGACCGTGGTCCGGGCTGCTCCCGCCGAGGCCCGTTCGACCGCGCTGGCACTCCGGCTCACCGGCAACCGCCTCGGGCAGGTCGCCGCCCCGGCCTCGGCCGGTGTCGTCGCGGGTGTCGCCGGTACGGCCGCGCCGTTCGTGATGCTCGGCCTGCTCCTCGTCGTGGCGGCCGGCCTGGGACTGCGGTCCGGGCGGCATCGCGCTGAACACCCGGAGCGCCCGCCGCGTACTAGTGGACACCCGGGAATTCGAGCGTCTGTGCCTCAACGACAGGAGCGGCAATGACTGATGGTGACGGGCCGATCATGAAGGGGCTCCCGGACGGCGGGGCCGAACTCTCCGTGGTGCTCAGGCTGCGGTGGGACGACGTGGCCGCACTCGGCCGCGAGGCGAGCCGGCTCGCGGAGCAGCGCGGGGCCCCGGTGAGTCTCGACGAGGCGGCCAGTCACCGGCTGCGTACGTGGTCGTCGGTGGCCAAGTCCCCGGAGGAGAAGGGCCAGTCGGTGCCCCCGGCCATCAACGGGGGCCAGCAGGTCGACCGCGGCCGGGCCCAGGTCGCGTCCATCTCCCCGCCGGCCGTCCGCCAGCCCCAGCCGTCCCCGACGGCGCTCGGTCAGACCCCGGCCTGAGCGCCCCCGCGGGGGCCGGGATCCCCACCCTCGCCCCCGCGGGCCGGACGCCGGACGCCCGGACACCCCAGGAACTCCGGCGCGTCCGGCGTCCGTGAGACAGCACGTGCGCCGACGGGCGCGAGTCGGCGACGGCGGCGCGGTGCGGTCTGTCCGTACGGGGCGGCTGGGTGAGCGGCCGCGGACGGTTCGCCTGCGTCGCTGTCCGGTCTCGGACCGTCGACTGCCTTCCGCTCTCGGCCCGCCGGGCGGGCGGCGGGCGCGAGTCGGCGACGGCGGCGCCGTGCGGTCTGTCCGTACGGGGCGGCTTCGGTGAGCGGCCGCGGACGGTTCGCCTGCGTCGCTGTCCGGTCTCGGACCGTCGACTGCCTTCCGCTCTCGGCCCGCCGGGCGGGCGGCGGGCGCGAGTCGGCGACGGCGGCGCCGTGCGGTCTGTCCGTACGGGGCGGCTTCGGTGAGCGGCCGCGGACGGTTCGCCTGCGTCGCTGTCCGGTCTCGGACCGTCGACTGCCTTCCGCTCTCGGCCCGCCGGGTGGGCGGCGGGCGCGAGTCGGCGGCGACGGCGCGAGGTGGCCCTGCCGTACGGCGGCGGGCGCGAGTCGGCGACGACGGCGCCGTGCGGCGGCGACGTGGCGATCGGCCGCCGGCCGTACGCCGCTTGGCGGCGATCGCTCCGGCGGCGATCGCCCGCGCACCGCCGGCGACCGGCCGATGGCGCCGACCGCCGAGCCGGCCCGGCTGTGCTCGGTGGTCGTCCGACCCGCGCATCCGGCACCGGGCCCCCGTGCGAGAGCCCCCGGGACGCGCGCCCTCGAACCACCCGCCGGGGGGTGGGGGAGAATCACACCGCCCCGGTACCGACCACTCTGGCGCCAAAAAACTAACACCGCTAGTTTGGGCTGCGGTCACCCCTTGCCACGCCCGAAGGAGTAGCGGATGAAGGCCCACGACGGGATGTACATCGGCGGCAGGTGGCGCCCCGCCGCCGGAGCCGGCACCATCGCGGTGGTCAATCCCGCGGACGAGCAGGTCATCGCCCATGTCCCGGCCGGCTCGGCGGAGGACGTCGACGCCGCCGTGCGCGCCGCCCGCGACGCCTTCCCCGACTGGGCCGCGACCGCGCCCGCGGACCGTGCCGCGCGCATCGCCGCTCTCCGTGACGTGCTCGCCGCCCGCAAGGACGAGATCGCCTCGACCGTCACCGCCGAGCTCGGCGCACCGCCCAAGCTCGCCGAGACCGTCCACGCCGGACTGCCGCTCCTCGTCGCCGGTTCGTACGCCGAACTGGCCGCCTCGTACGCCTTCGAGGAGAAGGTCGGCAACTCCGTCGTGCTGCACGAGCCGGTCGGCGTCGTCGGCGCGATCACCCCGTGGAACTACCCGCTCCACCAGATCGTGGCCAAGGTCGCCCCCGCCCTCGCCGCGGGCTGCACCGTGGTGCTCAAGCCCGCCGAGGACACCCCGCTCACCGCCCGGCTCTTCGCCGAGGCCGTCCACGAGGCCGGGCTCCCGGCCGGCGTGTTCAACCTCGTCACCGGCCTCGGCCCGGTCGCCGGGCAGGCTCTCGCCGAGCACCCGGGCGTGGACCTGGTGTCCTTCACCGGTTCCACGGCCGTCGGCCGCCGCATCGGCGCGACCGCGGGCGGGGCGGTCAAGCGCGTCGCCCTGGAACTCGGCGGCAAGTCCGCGAACGTGATCCTCCCCGGGGCGGACCTCGGCCGCGCCGTGAACGTCGGCATCGCCAACGTCATGTCCAACTCCGGCCAGACGTGCAGCGCCTGGACCCGGATGCTGGTGCACAAGGACCACTACGAGGAGGCCGTGGCCCTCGCCGCGGAGGCCGTCGCCAAGTACGTCCCCGGCGACCGCCTCGGCCCGCTCGTCAGCGCCCGCCAGCGGGAACGCGTCCGCGGCTTCATCGAGCGCGGGGTCGCCGAGGGCGCCCGGCTCGTCGCCGGCGGCCCCGAGGCGCCGTGCGGGAAGGGTTACTACGTCTCGCCGACCGTCTTCGCCGACGTCACCCCGGACATGACCATCGCGCAGGAGGAGATCTTCGGGCCGGTCGTCTCGCTCATCGAGTACGAGGACGAGGACGACGCCCTGCGGATCGCCAACGGCACGGTCTACGGGCTCGCGGGCGCCGTGTGGGGCGACCAGGACGAGGCCGTCGCCTTCGCCCGCCGGATGGACACCGGCCAGGTCGACATCAACGGCGGCCGCTTCAACCCGCTGGCGCCCTTCGGCGGGTACAAGCAGTCGGGCGTGGGCCGTGAACTCGGCACGCACGGCCTGGCCGAGTACCTGCACACCAAGTCCCTGCAGTTCTGAACCGGGAGACAACCACCGTGGTCCGCGCCGCAGTCCTGCCCGCCGTCGGCTCCCCCCTGGAGATCACCGGCATCGAACTGCCCGAGCCCGGCCCCGGCCGGGTGAGGGTGCGCCTCGCCGCAGCCGGGGTCTGTCACTCCGACCTGTCCCTGTCCAACGGCACGATGCAGGTGCCGGTCCCCGCCGTCCTCGGGCACGAGGGCGCGGGCACGGTCGTGTCCGTCGGTGAGGGCGTCACCCATGTCGCCCCCGGCGACGCCGTGGTGCTCAACTGGGCGCCGTCCTGCGGGCGCTGCCACCACTGCTCCCTCGGCGAGGTGTGGCTCTGCGCCGGAGCGCTCAGGGGCGCCGGCGCCGTCCACGCCGTCACCGAGGACGGCACCGAACTCCATCCGGGGCTGAACGTCGCCGCCTTCGCCGAGGAGACCGTGGTCGCGGCGAACTGCGTACTGCCGCTCCCGGAAGGGGTGCCGCTCACCGACGCCGCCCTGCTCGGGTGCGCGGTCCTCACCGGCTACGGTGCGGTGCACCACTCGGCCCGGGTGCGAGAGGGGGAGTCCGTCGTCGTCCTCGGCGTCGGCGGAGTCGGGCTCGCCACGATCCAGTCGGCCCGGATCGCGGGCGCCTCGAAGGTCATCGCCGTGGACGTTTCGCCCGCGAAGGAGGGCCTCGCCCTCGCCGCCGGGGCCACCGACTTCGTCGTCGCGTCCGACGGAACCGCCCGCGAGATCCGCGGACTGACCGGCGGCCAGGGCGCTGACGTGGCCGTGGAGTGCGTGGGCCGCGCCGTGACGATCCGTACCGCCTGGGACTCGACCCGGCGCGGCGGGCGGACGACGGTGGTCGGCATCGGCGGCAAGGACCAGCAGGTCACCTTCCACGCCCTGGAGCTGTTCCACTGGGGCCGTACGCTCTCGGGCTGCGTCTACGGCAACTCCGACCCGGCCAGGGACGTTCCGGTCCTCGCCGAGCACATCCGGGCCGGCCGGCTCGACCTGAGCACCCTCATCACCGAGCGGATCGGCCTCGACGGCATCCCCGCCGCCTTCGAGAACATGCTCGCGGGCAAGGGGGGCAGGGCGCTCGTCGTCTTCCCGTAGCGAGGCCCGGGGGTCTCCGTCAGCCCGCGCGGACGGCGATCCCCGGGTACTCCAGGGGGAGTCCGGACTCGTCGAAGACGATCCGGGACGAGAAGCCGGAGGCGGGCGCCCGGTAGTCGTAGCAGGTGTGGGTGCCCCGGTCGGTGGTGCGGGTGTAGCTCTGCTCCAGGCGCTCCACGGTGAGGTCGAGGGCGCGCACCCAGGCGGCGGGCGCGGACGCCTCGGTGCCGTGGGGCAGCGCCATCCTCCGCACGGGCAGGGCGTTGGTCATCGCCGACGCCTCCAGGTCGACGTCGAAGCAGCCGTCGAGGTACGGCGCCCGCTTTCCGTCGACCGCCCAGTGGCCCGAGCCGTCCGTCTCCAGCAGCACCGTGCGGCTGCCCGAGGGCGAGCGGCCGCGGACCCGTGCCGTCCGCGTCCGCCAGGCCGCGTCCAGTTCGATGTCGTACTCGACGGCGAAGGCTTCGCCGTCCTCCGTCACGGCCGCGTAGCCGTCGATGCGCCGGCCGTCGTCCGTGACCCGGAAGAACGCCACTTCGAAGCCCTGCCTGGAGTCCTGGTGGAGCCAGGCCGCGGTGGCGGGCGGATGCGTGAATTCCACGGGCCCACCCTGGCACGCCCCGCGTGCTACTGACGGGTAATGATCGAGCAAAAAGTCCTGTTGCGCGACCCGTTGACCGCCATACCATCCGGTCGGTACGGTCCCCGCACCCTTCGTCCCCCGCACCCTCGGAGTGTGCACGCATGGACACGGCACCCCCTTCCCCGCTCGCCGGCAATCCCGGGCCGACCGCTCCCACCGACCGGCACCGCCGCCGCGTGGCCGGCGCCGCCGCCCTCGCGTCGGCGGTCGAGTGGTACGACTACTTCGTCTTCGGCATCGCCGCCGCGCTCGTCCTCGGCGACCTCTACTTCCCCGCGGGCAGCGCCTCGGCCGGAGTCCTCGCCGCCTTCGCGACCTTCGCCGTCGGCTTCCTCGCGCGCCCCGTCGGCGGGATCATCGCGGGTCAGCTCGGCGACAAGCGCGGCCGCAAGCCCATGCTCGTCCTCGCCCTCACCCTCATGGGCCTCGCCACCACCGGCATCGGCCTGCTGCCGACGTACGAGACCATCGGCATCGCGGCACCGCTGCTCCTGGTCCTGCTCCGGGTGCTGCAGGGCGTCGCCGTCGGCGCCCAGTGGGGCGGCGCGATGCTCATGGCCACCGAGTACGCGCCGGAGGGCAAGCGCGGGCTCTACGGCAGCCTCGTCCAACTCGGCGTGCCCATCGGCGTGGTGACCGCCAACACCGTGTTCCTCGCCGCCGGCGCCCTCACCGACGACGCCGCCTTCGCGTCCTGGGGCTGGCGGGTGCCGTTCCTCGTCGGCTTCCTCGTGCTCGGTCTCGCCTGGTACATCCACGCCCGGGTCGAGGAGACCCCCGAGTTCCGCGAGGCCGAACAGGCCCTGGCGGAGGCGGAGAAGAGCGAGCCGCGCTCTCCGCTGCGGACCATCCTGCGCCGGCACCTCGGCACCGTCTTCCTCGCCGGCGGCTCCTTCGCCGTCAACACCGCCACGTTCTACATCATCATCACCGGCGTGCTGGACTACTCGACCCGCGAACTCGGCATGGAACGCGAGGCGGTCCTCACGGTCTCCCTGTGCGTCAGCCTCACCCAGCTCGCGCTCATCCCGGCCTCCGCGGCCCTCTCCGACCGTGTCGGACGGCTGCGCATCTACGCGGCGGGCGCGATCGGCCTGCTCGTGTGGGCCTTCCCGCTGTTCCTGCTGATCGACACCGCGTCGTTGCTGTGGCTGGCCGTCGGCACCTTCGTCACCAGCTGCTTCCTCAGCATCATGTACGGGCCGCAGGCCGCCCTGTTCGCCGAGCTGTTCACCGCCGAGATGCGCTACACGGGCGCCTCGCTCGGCTACCAGATCGCGGCCGTGTTCGGCGGCGGCCTGGCGCCGTTCATCATGGTGCTGCTGCTGGAGGCGTCCGGTACGTCGATGGCCGTCTCGGCCTACATCACCGTGCTGGCCGTGATCGCGCTCGGCTCGATCAGGGTTCTCGCGAAGCGGGCGGCTGCCCGGGAGTGACCTCCGGAGCCCCGGCCGCCGCAGCGGCCTTCCCGTCGCCGGCCCGGTCCCGCCGGGCCGGCGCACGGGACCCCGACCTCGAGACCGCCACACCCGCCAGGCAGACCGCGCCGCCGAGCAGCGTCAGCAGGCCCGGCACCTCGTCCAGGAACAGCCACGACATCAGCACCACCAGCGCCGGCACCGCGTACGTCGTCGCCCCCATCCGCCCCGCCGTCGTACGGGCCAGTGCGTACGCCCAGGTCGTGAACGCGAGCGCGGTCGGGAACACGCCCAGGTACACCATGTTGAGCGTCGCCGACAGCGGAGCCTCCGCGGCCTCGCGCACCAGTACGCCGGTGAACGGCAGACAGGCCACCGCGCCGATCGCACAGCCCCAGGTCGTGACCTGCAGCGCCGACGCGTGCCGCAGGGCCGGCTTCTGCGCCACCACGCCGGCCGCGTACGACACCGCGGCCAGCAGGCACAGCAGCACCCCGAGCACGGACGCCGAACCCCCGCCGGACATCGACAGACCCACGACCGCCGCGCCCGCGAAGGAGACGCCCATCCCGGCGAGCAGCCGCGGCGGCAGCCCCTCCTTGAGCAACCATCCGGCGAGCAGCGCCATCACGAGCGGCCCGACGTTCACCACCAGGGCCGCGGTGCCCGCGTCCACCGTCTGCTCGCCCCAGTTCAGGGCCACCATGTACACGCCGAACCAGAGCAGCCCGGAGACCGCGATCCCCGGCCAGGCGGGGCGCGGCGGCAGCCCTTCCCTCCGTACCGCGCAGATCAGGCCGAGCACCGCGGCGCCCGCGGCGAGCCGGCCGAGGGCGAGGGCACCGGGGGAGTACTCCGCACCCGCGCTGCGGATCGAGACGAACGCCGAGGCCCACAGGACCACCGTCGTTCCCGCCGCGCCGAAGGCGCGCCACTGGGTCGAGGTCATGCGGCGACCGTACGCGGCCGTCGCTTCGGCCCTCACCGCAGCGTCCCCGGTCCTGTCCGGGCGCCCCCTCACCGCAGCGCCTCCGTCCCGATGCCCAGCAGCCTGCCGAGGGCCCGCTCCCCGTCCGCGGTGACCCGCACGGCCCGCTCCGAGCCGATGCGCTCGCACCAGCCGGCCGCGAGCGTGTGCCGGCACAGCTCGGCGCCCGCCGAACCGGCCGGATGCGGCCGGCGTTCCGTTCAGTCCAGGCACGCCCGCGCGAGCGGCCGCCGTCCACCGCGCGGCAGCGGGATCCCGCCCGTTCGGAACCAGTCGAGCCCGTCGTCGGCGGTCAGTGCGAAGCCGGTGTCGCTGCGCAGCAGCCCGCAGCCCGTCGTCGCGTCGGTGATCGCGATGCCGAGCCGTCCCGCGAGATGGTCGTAGCAGGTGCGGCCGCGCGCCATGGCGGTCCGCGCGCTCGCCGCTCTCAGGGACCCGGAGGGCTCCTCGTCCGGGGCGGTGTACGACGCCAGCTGCTCCACGAGCCCGGCGGCCCGTTCGTCCGCCAGCCGCACATAGCGGTGCCGGCCCTGCCGCTCCTCGGCCGGCAGTCCGCCGGCGACGAGCTTCCCCAGATGCCCGCTGGCCGTCGAGGGCGCTACCCGGGCGTGCCGCGCCAGTTCCCCGGCGGTCCACGCGCGGCCGTCCGGCAGGGCGAGGCAGACGGCGGCCCGGGTGTCGTCGGCGAGCAGCGCCGCGAGCGCGGCGATCTTCCTGGCATCCATGCGTCCAGGGTGGCGCACTCACCGTTCGGCGCGGACCGAAGTGTTCCCGTACCCGGGCCGAGCGGCCGGACGGCGGGGCGCGGGACGGTGCGCCGCTACGAGCCGTCCGCCGGGGCGGTCCTCGCCCGCTCCGCCCGCGCGCCCGCCTCGTACTGCGCCGTCAGCCCGTCCAGCAGGGCCCGCAGCCCCGTCTCGAACGCGCCCTCGTCGATCTTCTCCTGGCGTTCGGCGAGGAGATGGGCCTGGCCGAGGTGGGGGTAGTCGGAGGGGTCGTAGGCGGTCTCGTCGTCGACGAACCCGCCTGCGAACGAGCCGAGGGCCGAGCCGGTGATGAAGTAGCGCATCAGGGCGCCGATGTGGGTGGCCCGGACGGGCGGCCAGCCCGCGCGGACCATGGCGCCGAAGACCGCGTCGGCGACCTTCAGTCCGGCGGGGCGGCGGCCCGGGCCGCGGGCCAGGACCGGGACGACGTTGGGGTGTTCGGTGAGGGCGGCTCGGTAGGAGACGGCCCAGTCGTGGAGCGCGGTGCGCCAGTCGCGGGGGTCTGACTCGTCGAACATCGACAGATCGACCTTGGCGCTGACGGCGTCGGCCACGGCGTCCAGGATCTCGTCCTTGTTGCGGAAGTGGTTGTAGAGCGAGGGGCCGCTGACACCGAGCTCCGCGGCGAGGCGCCGGGTGGAGACCGCGTCCAGGCCCTCCGCGTCCACCAGCGCGCTCGCCGTCCCGACGATGCGATCTCTGCTGAGGAGGGGCTTGCGCGGTCGGGCCATGCGGCACATAGTAGGCCCTGCCGAACAGAAACTAGCAGTGTTAGTTAAAAGTGGGGTGGGCCCGTGGTGAACCTGGAGCTGAGCGAGGAGCAGCGGGCCGTGCGCCGGCTCGCGCGTGACTTCGTGGAGCGCGAGGTCGCCCCGTACGCCGCCGAGTGGGACCGGACCGAGAACGTCGACCGGGCGATCGTGAAGAAGCTCGGCTCGGTCGGCTTCCTCGGGCTGACGATCGACGAGGAGTACGGGGGCTCGGGCGGCGACCACCTCGCGTACTGCCTGGTCACCGAGGAGCTCGGCCGCGGGGACTCCTCGGTCCGCGGGATCGTCTCGGTCTCCCTCGGTCTCGTCGCCAAGACGATCGCCGCCTGGGGCGGCGAGGAGCAGAGGCGCCGATGGCTGCCGCGTCTCGCCGCGGGCGAGGCCCTCGGCTGCTTCGGCCTCACCGAACCCGGTACCGGCTCCGACGCGGGCAGCCTCACGACCCGCGCCGTGCGGGACGGGGACGACTACGTGATCAACGGCTCGAAGATGTTCATCACCAACGGCACCTGGGCCGATGTCGTCCTGCTCTTCGCCCGCACCGGCGAGGCTCCGGGGCACCGCGGCATCTCCGCGTTCCTCGTCCCCACCGACACCCCCGGCCTGACCCGGCGCACCATCCACGGGAAACTCGGTCTGCGCGGCCAGGCCACCGCCGAACTGGTCCTGCAGGACGTCCGGGTGCCCGCCGGCGCGATGCTCGGTCCGGAGGGCAAGGGCTTCTCGGTCGCCATGTCCGCTCTCGCCAAGGGCCGGATGTCGGTGGCCGCCGGCTGCGTCGGCATAGCCCAGGCCGCGCTCGACGCCGCCGTGGGCCACGCGGCCGCGCGCGAGCAGTTCGGCAAGCCGATCGCCTCCTACCAGCTGGTGCAGGAGCTCATCAGCGACATCGCCGTGGACGTGGACGCGGCCCGTCTGCTGACCTGGCGCGTCGCCGATCTCGTCGACCGGGGCGAGGACTTCGCGACCGCCGCGTCCCAGGCCAAGCTCTTCGCCTCCGAGGCGGCCGTCCGCGCCGCGAACAACGCCCTCCAGGTCTTCGGCGGATACGGCTACATCGACGAGTACCCGGTCGGGAAGCTGCTCCGCGACGCACGGGTGATGACGCTGTACGAGGGCACCAGCCAGATCCAGAAGCTGATCATCGGGCGGGCGCTCACCGGGGTCTCGGCGTTCTGACCGTCGACCGCAGCCCCCGTGCGCTTCGGCCGAGGAGCCGCGTCGATGCACTAAGCGCTTGCTCAGGTTCGGGGTATGGTGTTCGTCCCGCACTCACAGGGACGGCGGGCAGAAGGGGTGAGCCATGACTGCGGCGCACGACACGACGGCCGAGGACGTGCCGTGGGGCGAGGTCGCGCCCGAGGCCGCGCGCAAGCTCCTCGTCGCCGCCGTCGAGGCCTTCGCCGAGCGGGGCTACCACGCGACCACGACCCGGGACATCGCCGGCCGCGCGGGCATGAGCCCGGCCGCCCTGTACATCCACTACAAAACCAAGGAAGAGCTGCTCCACCGGATCAGCCGGATCGGGCACGACAAGGCGCTCGAGGTGCTGTCGGCCGCGTCCGAGGGCGGTGGCACGCCGGGTGAGCGGCTCGCCGAGGCGGTGCGCTCCTTCGTCCGCTGGCACGCCGGACGGCACGACACCGCACGCGTGGTGCAGTACGAGCTCGACGCCCTGTCGGAGGAGCACCGGGCCGAGATCGTGGAGCTGCGCCGGCGCAGCGACGCCGTCGTGCGCGGGATCCTCCGCGACGGCGTGGAGTCGGGCGACTTCGACGTCCCCGACGTGCCCGGCACCACGCTGGCGGTGCTGTCGCTCTGCATCGACGTCGCGCGCTGGTTCAACGTCCAGGGACGCAGGACACCGGAAGAGGTCGGCGACCTGTACGCCGACCTCGTCCTGCGCATGGTGTCCGCGCGGACGCAGCCGCCCCGGCGGGGCTGAGCGTCCACGACGCACCGTCCTCGCGGTGCGGACGTTCCGCTGCCCGGAACGTCCGCGACCCGCGACGTCCGCGGCTCACCGTGCCCTCGTGGCCCGGAACGTCCGCTGCCCGGAACGCGCTGACGGAACGTCCGCGACCCGGAACGCGCTGCTCAGAAGAAGTAGCGGGACACCGACTCGGCGACGCACACCGGCTTGTCGCCGCCCTCGCGCTCCACGGTGACCACGGCCGTCACCTGCACCCCGCCGCCCGCCTCCTCGACGCTCTTCAGGACCGCGCTCGCCCGCAGCCGTGAGCCCACCGGGACGGGGGCGGGGAAACGGACCTTGTTGGTCCCGTAGTTGATGCCCATCCGCATGCCTTCGACCCGCATGATCTGCGGGACGAGCGCCGGCAGCAGCGAGAGCGTCAAGTAGCCGTGCGCGATGGTCGTCCCGAACGGCCCTGAGGCAGCCCGCTCGGGATCCACATGGATCCACTGGTGGTCGCCGGTGGCGTCGGCGAAGAGGTCGATCCGCTTCTGGTCGACCTCCAGCCAGTCGCTGTGGCCCAGTTGCTCGCCGACCCCGGCGGTCAGCTCCTCGGCGGACGTGAAGATCCTCGGCTCGGCCATGTCCCTGTCCCTGCCTCTCACCCGGTCCCTGCATCTCTAAGCGACTGCTTAGCATGCTCGGGTCGGCGGCTGATGTCAACGGACGGCCGCGCGGCTCTCCCGTAGGCTGCGCGGGTGCCCCACCATCCCTCGAAGGCCCCCGAACTCACCGTCGGCCAGCTGTCCGCACGCAGCGGGGCCGCGGTGTCCGCGCTGCGCTTCTACGAGTCCAAGGGGCTGATCAGCAGCCGCCGTACCGCCGGCAACCAGCGCCGGTACGGCCGGGACGCGCTGCGCCGGGTCGCCTTCGTCCGCGCCGCGCAGCGGGTCGGCATCCCGCTCGCCACGATCCGCGACGCTCTCGCCGCCCTTCCGCAGGGCCGCACCCCCGACCGCGAGGACTGGGCCCGCCTGTCCGAGGGCTGGCGCGCCGAACTCGACGAGCGCATCAAGCAGTTGCAACGCCTGCGCGACCATCTCACCGACTGCATCGGCTGCGGCTGCCTGTCACTGGAGACCTGCGTCCTGTCGAACCCGGGTGACGTCTTCGGCGAGCGGATGGCGGGCTCGAGGCTGCTGCCGGAGCGCAGAGGGACGCCGGACGCCGGGGCCTGAGGACACGGAGGCCGACGACGTGCGGCGAGGGCCGGCCCCGTCGGACGCCACGGCCCGCAGGACGCGCCGCGCCCTCAGCCGGCCTCGGAGGTCCGCTCCCTCGGTACGAGGGTGAAACTCAGCGCGATGGCCACCACGAGCACCGCGGTGCCCAGCAGGACCGCGGCGGCGCTGAGCCTGCCGTCGTGCAGCAGCCACGCGCCGAGCAGACCGCCGGTGAACATGGCCGCCACCGCGGCGGCCCGCCGGACCTGGTTGCCCGCGCCGGGCGCGATACGGCTGTCCGCCGCGAGCGGGGAGCCGCCGATCAGCGCCGTGAACGCCCGGGTCGTGACCGTCGTCGGCAGCCCCCGTACCCCCGCCCGGAGCGTGGAGACGTTCCTGATCCCCATCGCCAGCGCCACCAGCCCGGCCACCACGTAGTGCCGCCCCGTGAGGGACTCACCGTGCCGCTCGACGCCCCACGCCACCGCGGCGGCGACGCCCAGCACCAGACCCTCGGCGATCAGCGCCTCCCGCAACCACCGGCGGCCCCGCACCTGCGACAGCGACTCGAACCGCGCGGAGAGCAGGGCTCCGACGGTGAACCCCGCGAGCGAGGCCAGACACGGCGCGACGGACAGTCCGGCCACCCCGGCGAGCGCGAACGACAGGAACAGCATGGTGCCGGTCTGGACGGCCGTGAACACCGGCCCCAGGGCGAGGAAGCTGACCGCCTCGACCATCCCCGTCGTCAGCGTGAGCGCCACCATCGCCCACGTCAGGAAAGGTCCGCGTCTCAGCCGCACCCGCCGAGTCTCCGCCCGCCCGCGTCCGACCGGGGCCCATTGCGCCGACCGTGGGCCCGGGCCGTGGGCTCACGGAGGCCGGGTCCGCCCCGGGGACGGGGGCGCAGGGCCGTCGTGCGCCCGGGGCGGCAGCGGCGTACGGCGGCCCGCACCCCCGTGACGGGCCACCGTGCGCCGGACGGGTCACTCGTACTCGGTGCCGCCCTTGCGGGTCAGATAGGCAGGGCTGACGCACTTGGCGATCGCCCTGCCGCCCACCACCGGGCTCCAGCGCTCGGTCACGGGCCGGACGACGACCCCCTCGCGCAGATGCAGTTCCCTGCCCGAGACCGTCTCCCGGCCGCTCGCCAGCTCCAGCACCTTCTCCAGGGCGAACGGTCCCTCGTACAGCCGCGGCACCAGGGGGAGTCCCCCTTCGAGCAACCGCGCGGCGTCCAGCCAGTGGACCTGGCCGTCGATCTCGGCCGACACGTCGAACACCGCGAAACCGAGTTCGGTGGAGCGGGCGTTCGCGCCGTACGACAGGTCCTGCACCCCGGCTCCGTACACCTCGCCGAAGACGCCGACCCTGGTCGCCCCGAGCTCGGCCGCGAGCCGCGCCGCCGCCTCCGGTACCGCATGGCCGGTCACCGCACGCCAGTAGAGGTTGCGCGCGTCCTCCTTGAGCGCGAGCCCTTTCGCACCGAATCCCTTGGACGAGACCAGCACCCTCCCCGAGGGCTCCCCGTGCGGGGAGGGGGCCGCGCCGTCGTCGGCGACGAAGGTCACGAGGCAGGCGGTCCCGTGGAGCTTCTCGGTGATGACGACGGGCTCGCCGGGCGCGAAGACGTCGGGGTAGCGCTGCAGGTTCTCGATGTCGACCCAGGGCAGCAGCTCGGGCGCCGCCTCCACGTCGCCGCTCATCGTGGGCGGGATCGGCGGGGACCACTTCGTGATGCCGAGCAGCTCCGCGAAGTCGGTTCCCTCGGCGGCCGCGCGGGCCAGGTCGGTGCCGTCGAGCGCCTTCGGCCTGCACACGATGCCCTGCGACAGCTCGCCGCGCAGGCGGACCGCCTTGACCCTGTCGGACGCCTTGCCGGCGAGCCGTCCGGTCAGCCCCAGCTCGTCCACCAGCGGCGCGGGGAGCACCGCCTGTTCGGGGATGTAGACGGCGAGATCCCCGCTGCGGTAGACGCCCTTCGCGACGACGGCCCGGTACAGGCCCACCTGGGCGAGTTCCAGGGCGTCGGCGTTCGGGTGCTCGTGGATCGTCAGCGGCTCGGCGGTGACGCGCAGCGTCGACATGGTCGGGCTCCTCGGTCGGTTTGCCATCGGGCCCAACTCTCCCCGTGCGCAAATCCGATGGGCGAACGAATTCCCGTCTGCTAGGCGTGTTGCGAAGGCCCCTCCTGGCCCGCGATCGCCTGGCACGCACGCTCGCTGCGTGGTCGGAGTCATCCGAGTGAGTCGGGTACGAGCGTGACCGTCCGCCGTGCGATCGCACGCGCCGGACGCCGCAGGCCCCGCGCTGCGCGCGGACGGCGCCCGGCCGGGCCCTGGTCCGGAGCGCCCCGGCCGGGCACCGGTCACCGCGCGGTCAGAGCCGCCGGCCTGCGCCCGTCAACCGCACCGCGGCCGCGACCAGTTGGGCGCTGGACTCCGCCGGCCTGCCGTCCGGCAGGAGCAGCACGTCCCCCAGACCGGTGCGGACGTCCGGCCCCCGCCGCGCGGCCAGCCGCAGCACCGGCCACGCGCCGCCGTCCACGCCGTGGGGCAGGACCGGGACACCGTGGACCGTCCCGAGGGTGGCGAGCAGGGCGCGCGCGGTCTCCGGGGCCGTCGAGGGGCGGGGGTCCATGACCCGGGCCAGCACGCGTCGTACCGCGGGGGCCCACGGGGACGCGGTGAAGCGCCGGGCCGCGTCCGTGCCCGAACGGATCACCGCCTGCACCGCCACGCCGCGCTCCAGCAGGGCGGCGGCGACCTCCTCGGCACCGTCCTCGTGCCAGTCGACCGACGCGAGGTCGGGCAGCACCGTCCAGGAGCGGACGCGCTCGACGCGGCGCTCCGGGTCCGGCTCCGCCCAGCCGTCCGCCGCCACCCCGAACGGCGCGTCGACCACCCCGCGCACGGCCTCGACCAGCGGGCCCACCACGCGTGGTGACAGCGAGCCGCTCCCGCACGGCGTTCTCGGGCGGGCGTGCACCTCCGAGGCGCCCGCGGCGACCGCGGCCGCCGCCGACCGGGCGAGCGCCTGCGGGGACATGGGCACCGCGGCGGAGTCCCCCGCGCCGCGGCGCCCGTTGAGACAGACCTGGATCACGTATCCGATGGTGCCAGGCGTCACCGGCGAACGCGGGGCGCGCCGTCCTGCGGACCGGGCCGCCCCGCGCGTCCTCGCGCTACGCCACCGACGCCAGTTCCCTGCCGTGCGCCCGCTTGGCGGCCGTCAGCGCCTCGTGCGTGAGTACGGGCTGCGGCACCACGATCCCGCAGCCCGAGCACACCGGGCCGAACCACGGTTCCTGGTCCAGGTCATGCCGCCAGACGATCCGGCGCTCCGCGCACACCGGGCAGACCGCCGAGGGCGCCGCCTCCAGAGCGGTGATCAGCCGGCGCAGCACATCGGCCAGCGGATCCGTCGGGTGCACCCCGGGGTCGTCGCACCGGGCGATGCCGTTGCCACCCCAGGTGCGCCGGTGCCAGTCGTCGAAGGACCCCGGCCTCCGCAGACCGTCGTGCTTCTCGCGCCTGCGCCGTGCCGCGAAGTCCCGTTCGTACGCGAGCCACACGGCCCGCGCTTCCTCCAGTTCGCCGAGCGCGGCCACCAGCCGCGCCGGATCGGGATCCCTGTCGTCGGGCGCGATCCCGTGCCTGGAACACAGGTGGTCCCAGGTCGCCCGGTGCCCGTAGGGGGCGAACCTCTCCAGGCACTTGCGCAGTGAGTAGCGCCTCAGCGCCAGATCGCACCGCGGGTCGCGCACCTGTCTCGCAAGACTCCGGAATCCGGCCATGGCACTGCCACCTCCGTCGCTCGAACGCCGTCGCTGGTACTTCCGCGTCAAGGAATGGACGTACGAGTACCCCGTCCGGCTCCCTCGAACATCCGTACAGCGAGATATGTGTGGCGATTCGGAAAGAACGGCGTATCAACGCAGCAAACCGGCCGCGGTGATCCGGTGCAGGCGGACGACCACGTCGTAGCCGCCGACGGGCCCGCGCCGGGCGTCGGATCCCTCCCGCGGCCGGGCGGAACCGAGGGCGCCACCGGGCGTCGCTCCTCGACGGGATGCCTCGCCGTGCCGCGGAGGGCACGCGGGTCCAGGAGGTGGGCGTACGGAGCCACCCGGACCGGGGGTGTGCCCGCCGACCGGGGCCCGAGCGTGAACGTCCGCACCGGTTCGCCCGGTTCACGGAGGTCGTGGACGTGGGGCGAACCCCGTCCGAGGTCGTTGCGGCGCCCGTACCGGCCCTGCCCGCGGCGTTGCCCGGAAGGCGCCCTGAAGTCGTGGGTACGGGTGGGCCATGGCCGATTCGCGACCCGCACGGCCGTGGCGGGCGGGGAGCGGCACGGGCGGCCGGTGACGGGAGTTGCGGAGGCGGCGGGCGAGGCGCGGCAGCCCGGCAGGGCGATCAGCGGCCGGCGGTCACGGCGGTGAGCGGACGCGTTCATGGTCCATGGGTGTCGGCGGGCCCGCGGAGGGCCCGCCGTCCCGTCCCCGCCCCGGCCCGGGGTGGGTCGACCTCCCTCACCGGTACAGCAGGTACTCCCGTCGCACCGCGCGGAACGCGGCCAGGTCCTGCTGCCACGCCCCGACGACCTCGTCCGTCCCGGCGCCCGCGTCGATCATCGTGCGCACCCGCGTGGAGCCGGTGAGCTTGTCGATCCAGTTGTCGGGCCGCCAGGCGAAGCCGCTCCAGCTCCGCTTCGCCGTCACCAGCAGCCCGATGCCGGTGCGGACCGGGTCGAACACCTCGCGGTCGTGCACATGGAGCTGCACCCCGCCCACCGTCTTGCCCTGGAACTTGGAGAAGGTCGGCGCGAAGTAGGCCTCGCGGAAGCGCACGCCCGGAAGACCCAGCGCGTTCGCCGCCTCCGCCCAGGCGCGGTCGATCCCCTCGGCGCCGAGCAGTTCGAACGGGCGGGTGGTGCCGCGACCCTCCGACAGGTTGGTGCCCTCGAAGAGGCAGGTGCCGGAGTAGACGAGCGCGGTCTCCGGCGTCGGCATGTTGGGGCTCGGCGGCACCCAGGGCAGGTCCGTCGCGTCGTGGAAGTGGTCCCGCCGCCAGCCCGACATCCGGACGACGTCCAGTTCCGCCGGAGCGGTCAGGAACTCGCCGTTGAACAGCCGGGCCAGTTCGGCGACGGTCATTCCGTGGGCCTGGGCGATCGGTTCGCGGCCCACGAAGGTCGCGAACGCCTTGTCCAGGACCGGGCCGAGGGCGACGCGGCCGGTGACCGGATTGGGCCGGTCCAGCACGACGAACCGTTTCCCGGCCAGGACCGCCGCCACCATGCAGTCGTAGAGCGTCCAGATGTACGTGTAGAAGCGGGCCCCGGCGTCCTGGATGTCGAACACGACCGTGTCCACGCCGGACGCGGTGAAGACATCGGCGAGCGGCTGTCCGCTCTTGAGGTACGTGTCGTAGACGGGGAGCCCGGTCGCGGGGTCGTCGTAGCGGCCCTCGGAGCCGCCCGCCTGGGCGGTGCCGCGGAATCCGTGCTCCGGCCCGAAGACGGCGACCAGGTCCACCCGGTCGTCCGCGTGCATCACGTCGACGAGGTGACGGGCGTCGCGCGTGATGCCGGTGGGGTTGGTGACGACGCCGACCCGTTCGCCGGACAGCAGCCGGTAGCCGTCGGCGGCGAGTCGCTCGAAGCCGGTGCGCACCCGGATCGGCCCGCCCTGCGCCGCCGCGGGGGGCGCCGCGGAGGCGGTCGCGACCAGGGCGCCGGCGGCGCCTCCCGCGGCCAGCAGACCCCGTCTGGACAGGCTCATCGCACTACCTCCGTGATAGCTACAACTGTCATGGCCACGCACGCTAGCGCGGGGCCCGGCCGCGGGGAACGCTCTCGGCGCGATGTTCGCCACGGCCCTCTTCCATGGGCACATACCGACTGGTTAGTCTGCCGTCCGTAGCGAGCCGCGACGGAGAGGCAGGTCCGATGAGTACGGTGCAGGGCGCGAACGTGGTGGTCACCGGCGCGGGCGGCGGCATCGGTGCCGCACTCGCCCGCCGTTTCGCGGCGGAGGGCGCACGCGTCGCCGTCAACGACATCGACCCCGGCCGGACCAAGGCCGTCGCGGACGAGATCGGCGCCCTCGCCGTCCCCGGTGACGCCTCCGCCGTCGTCGAGGAGGCCAGGGACGCGCTCGGCGGCACCGTCGACATCTACTGCGCCAACGCCGGGCTCGCCTCGCCCGGCGACGCCCTCGCCGACGAGGACGTCTGGGCCTCCGCCTGGGACGTGAACGTCATGGCACACGTCCGTGCCGTGCGCACCCTGCTCCCCGACTGGCTGGAGCGCGGCAGCGGCCGTTTCGTGTCCACCGTGTCAGCCGCCGGACTCCTCACGATGATCGGCGCCGCCCCGTACAGCGTCACCAAGCACGGCGCGCTCGCCTTCGCCGAGTGGCTGTCGCTGACGTACCGTCACCGCGGCCTGAACGTGCACGCCATCTGCCCGCAGGGCGTCCGCACGGACATGCTCACCGCGGCGGGATCGGCGGGCGAACTCGTCCTCGCCCCCAGCGCCATCGAGCCCGAGGACGTCGCCGACGCCCTGTTCGACGCCATCGGGGCCGACCGCTTCCTCGTCCTGCCGCATCCCGAGGTCGCCGACTACCACCAGGCCCGCGCGGCCGACCCCGACCGCTGGCTGGGCACCATGAACCACATCCAGCAGAAGTGGGAGGGAGCGGCCCGGTGACGTCCCACTACGCGGCCCGGCCCTGGCTCTCCCAGCTGACGGAGGCCCAGAGGGCGCCCGTGCACCCGCCGGCGAGCGTCGTGCACTCCTTCCGCTCGGCCGTCGGGCGGGCCCCGGACCGCACGGCCCTCGCCTACTTCGACGGACGTCTCAGCTACCGCGAGACCGACGCGCTCTCGGACTCCGTCGCCGGCCATCTCGCCGCACGCGGAGTGGCCCCCGGCGACCGTGTCGCCCTGATGCTCCAGAACACCCCCCAGTTCGTCCTCGCCCTGCTCGGCGCGTGGAAGGCGGGCGCCACCGTCGTCCCGCTCAACCCCATGTACAAGTCGGCCGAGGTCACCCACGTCCTGGAGGACTCGGGCGCGACGGTGCTGATCTGCTCCGACCGCGCCTGGGAGACGCAGCTGCGCGAGACCGCCGCTGCCACCCCCGTACGGTTCGCCGTCACCGCCTGCGAGCTGGACCTCCAGACCCGCAACGACAGCCGGGTCCTCGGCTTCGAGCGGTTGCCGGAGCCCGGCGACACCGACGACCTCGTCACCGTCGCCCGCGCCGGACTCGCCGCGCCCGGGGGCCGGGACCCGGCCGCGACCGACGTGGCCCTGATCAGCTACACCTCCGGCACCAGCGGCAGGCCCAAGGGCGCCATGAACCTCCACGGCGGCCTCACCTTCAACGCCGAACGCCAGCGCACCGGCCACCCCGTCCCCGAAGGCGCCTGCTACTTCGCCCTGGCGCCGCTCTTCCACATCACGGGCATGGTGTGCGAACTCGCGGCCTGCGTGGCCAACGCGGGCACCCTCGCGCTCGCGTACCGCTTCGAGGCGGGCGTCGTCCTCGACGCCTTCCTCGAACACCGGCCGGCCTACACCGTCGGCCCCTCCACGGCCTTCATGGCCCTGGCCGCCCACCCCGGCGCCGGACCCGACCACTTCGCGTCCTTCGCCGTCATCTCCTCCGGCGGCGCGCCCGTGCCGCCCGCCCTCGTGGAGAAGTTCCGCGCAAGCTTCGGTCCCTACATCCGCAACGGCTACGGCCTCACCGAGTGCACGGCACCCTGCGCCTCGGTGCCCCCCGAGCGGGAAGCCCCGGTCGACCCCGCGTCCGGCACCCTCTCCGTCGGACTCCCCGGGCCCGAAACCGTCGTACGGATCCTCGACGACCACGGCGAGGAGGTCCCCTTCGGCGAGCGCGGCGAGATCGCCGTGCGCGGCCCCCAGGTCGTCCCCGGCTACTGGCGGCTCCCCGAGGCCACCGCGGCCGGCTTCCCGGACGGTGAGCTGCGCACCGGGGACATCGGCTTCATGGACGCCGACGGCTGGCTCTACGTGGTCGACCGCAAGAAGGACATGATCAACGCCTCGGGCTTCAAGGTCTGGCCCCGGGAGGTCGAGGACGTGCTGTACACCCACCCCGCCGTCCGGGAGGCGGCGGTCGTCGGCGTGCCGCACGCCTACCGCGGCGAGACCGTCAAGGCGTACGTCAGCCTCCGCCCCGGAACGGCCGTGGGCCCCGACGAACTCGCCGGATACTGCGCCGACCGGCTCGCCGCGTACAAGTACCCGAGGCAGGTGGAGATCCTGGACGAGCTCCCGAAGACGACTAGTGGGAAGATCCTCAGGCGGGAACTGCGTTCGCGCACATGAGACACCCCCGCGCCCCGGCGCGCGGCACAGGACGACCGAGCGGAAAGGCGGGTGGCGGCAATGGCCAGGACGACGGACGGGAACGGCACCCCCGTCCCCCAGAGGCTGCTGGCCGCCGCCACCCGGCTCTTCGCCGAGCAGGGCTACGACCGTACGTCCGTCCAGGAGATCGTCGAGGCGGCGGGCGTCACCAAGGGCGCGCTGTACCACTACTTCGGTTCGAAGGAGGACCTCCTCCAGGAGGTCTACTCCCGGGTCCTCAGACTCCAGCAGGAGCGCCTCGACGCCTTCGCGGAGGCGGACGCCCCCGTCGAGGAGCGGCTGCGGTCGGCGGCCGCCGACGTCGTCGTCACCACGATCGAGAACCTCGACGACGCCTCCATCTTCTTCCGTTCCATGCACCACCTCAGCCCGGAGAAGAACAAGCAGGTCCGCGCCGAGCGCCGGCGCTACCACGAGCGGTTCCGGGCGCTCATCGAGGAGGGGCAGCAGAGCGGGGTGTTCTCCGACGCGACCCCCGCCGACCTGGTGGTGGACTACCACTTCGGCTCCGTCCACCATCTGTCCACCTGGTACCGCCCGGACGGCCCGCTCAGCCCGCAGCAGGTCGCCGACCACCTCGCCGACCTGCTGCTCAGGGCGCTGCGTCCCTGACTCGCGCGCGGGCCGTGATCCCACGGTGTCCGCGACCGGTGCGGAGCGCCCGGGCCCGCACCGCCCGAGTGACTGCGCGGCACGCCGGAGGGCCGGAGCCCTCCGGCGGTCACCGCACCAGGTGTACGGCCTACAGGTACTTCTTCAGCTCGCGCCGCGCCAGCGACCGCTGGTGCACCTCGTCCGGGCCGTCCGCCAGCTGCAGCGTCCGTGCCGCCGCCCACAGCTCGGCGAGCGGGAAGTCCTGGCTCACCCCGCCCGCGCCGTGCACCTGCACCGCCTTGTCCAGGATGTCCACGACCGCACGCGGTGTGGCGATCTTGATCGCCTGGATCTCGGTGTGCGCACCGCGGTTGCCGACCGTGTCCATCAGCCACGCGGTCTTCAGCACCAGCAGCCGCAGCTGCTCGACCGTCACCCGCGCGTCGGCGATCCAGTTCTGCACCACGCCCTGCTGGGCGATCGCCTTGCCGAAGGCCGTACGGGACACGGCCCGCCGGCACATCAGCTCGATCGCCCGCTCGGCCATCCCGATCAGCCGCATGCAGTGGTGGATACGGCCCGGTCCGAGGCGTGCCTGGGCGATCGCGAAGCCCCCGCCCTCCTCGCCGACCAGATTCGACACCGGCACCCGGACGTCGTCGAACACGACCTCGGCGTGGCCGCCGTGGGAATGGTCCTCGAAGCCGTACACCCGCATCGCCCGGCGCACCTCCACCCCCGGGGTGTCACGCGGGACGAGGACCATCGACTGCTGGCGCCGGATGTCCGGGCCGTCCGGGTCGGTCTTGCCCATGACGATGAGGATCCGGCAGTCGGGGTTCATGGCCCCGGAGATGTACCACTTGCGGCCGTTGACGACGTACTCGTCGCCCCGGCGCTCGATCCGCGTCTCGATGTTCGTCGCGTCCGACGACGCCACCTCGGGCTCGGTCATCGCGAAGGCGGAGCGGATGTCCGCGGCCAGCAGGGGTTCCAGCCACTGCTTCTTCTGCTCGTCCGTGCCGAACTGGGCCAGCACCTCCATGTTGCCGGTGTCCGGCGCGGCGCAGTTCAGCGCGATCGGCGCCAAGTGGGGGCTGCGGCCCGTGATTTCGGCGAGCGGCGCGTACTGGAGGTTCGTCAGCCCGGCGCCGTGCTCGGAGTCGGGCAGGAAGAGGTTCCACAGACCCTGCCGCCGCGCCTCAGCCTTGAGCTCGTCCATGACCGCCGGGGTGTCCCACGGCGAGGCGAGGCGCGCGCGCTGCTCCTGCTCGACCGCCTCGGCCGGGTACACGTACGCGTCCATGAAGGCGAGCAGCCTGGCCCGCAGTTCCTCGGTACGTGCGTCGAATGCGAAGTCCATGGGTGATCAGCCTTCCTGCAGGGTGGTGAGGCCGTGCTCGATGAACAGGGGGACGAGTTCGCCGATCCGGTCGAAGCCGGCGCCGACGGTCTGGCCGAGGGTGTAGCGGTAGTGGATGCCCTCCAGGATCACGGCGAGCTTGAACCAGGCGAACGCCGTGTACCAGGAGACGGCGGACGTGTCCCGGCCGGAGCGGGCCGCGTAGCGTTCCACCAGCTCCGCGGCGTCCGGGTGGCCGGCGGCCCCGGCCGTGGTGCTGATGGGGGAGTCCGGCAGTTCCAGCTTCCGGCTGTACATCACCAGCAGGCCGAGATCGGTCAACGGGTCGCCGAGGGTGGACATCTCCCAGTCGAGAACGGCCTTGATCCGGTCGTCCTCGCCCACCAGCACGTTGTCGAGGCGGTAGTCGCCGTGGACGACGGCCGGCGCGGGGGAGGCCGGCAGGGCGCGGCCGAGGGAGGCGTGCAGCTCGTCGATGCCCGCGAGCTCCCGGCCCCGGGAGGCGGCGAGCTGCTTGCCCCAGCGGCGCAGCTGCCGGTCCAGGAAGCCCTCCGGGCGGCCGAAGTCGCCCAGTCCCACCGCCTCCGGGTCCACGGCGTGCAGATCGACGAGGGTGTCGACGAGGCCGAGGACGGCGTCGCGGGTGCGCTCGGGACCGAGCGGCGCGAGCTGCTCGGCGGTGCGGTAGGGAGTGCCCTCCACGAACTCCATGACGTAGAAGGGAGCGCCGAGCACCCCGTCGTCCTCGCAGAGCAGCAGCGGCTCGGGCACCGGGACGGCCGTCGGGTGCAGGGCGCTGATGACCCGGTGCTCGCGCTTCATGTCGTGGGCGGTGGCGAGCACATGACCGAGGGGCGGGCGGCGCACGATCCACCGGCCGGCGCCGTCGGTGACGGAGTAGGTGAGGTTCGAGCGGCCGCCCTGGATCAGCCGGGCCTCGAGCGGTCCGCTCACCAGGCCCGGCAGCGCGCGGTCGAGATGGACCCGCAGCTTGTCGGGGTCGAGGCCCGGGGGGTGGACTGAGCTCATCGGGGTACCTCCGGTGGGGCGGCAGATCGGTTGCGCTCATGATGACCGACCAGTCGGTATGTCGTCCAGAGTGAGGCCCGGGAAGCGCGCGGACCCGGCTCCGGAGCCTGGCCCCATGGTCGCATCCATGAATAGAGTTCACGTATGGACACCGCGTTGCTCATCGACACGATCCGGCTGACCCCGGTCCTCACGGCCGACCCGCCGCTCCTCAACACCCAGGGAGTCCATCAGCCCTACACGCCGAGGCTCGTCGTGGAGGTGGTCACCCGCTCCGGGGCGAGCGGCGTGGGCGAGACCTACGGCGACGGGAAGTACCTGGACCTCGCCCGGCCGCTCGCCGAGGCGCTGCGAGGCCGCCCGGTCACCGATCTGAACGGGCTCTTCGCCCTCGCCGACCAGGTGTGCGGCGACTCACGGGCCGCCGACGAACGGGTCGACGCGGGCGGACTGCGGGGTGTCCAGACCGCGGCGAAGCTCCGGCTCTCGGTCGTCTCCGCCTTCGAGGTCGCGTGTCTGGACGCTCTCGGCAAGTCCCTCGGACTGCCCGTCCACGCCCTCCTCGGCGGCAGGGTCCGCGACTCCGTCGAGTACAGCGCGTACCTCTTCCACCGCTGGGCCGCCCATCCCGAAGGCGGCGAGAGCGACGACTGGGGCGCTGCGCTCGACCCGGCCGGGGTGGTGGCGCAGGCGCGCCGCTTCGAGCGGGAGTACGGCTTCGGCTCCTTCAAGCTCAAGGGCGGGGTGTTCGAGCCCGACCGGGAGATCGCGGCGGTCCTGGCACTCGCCGACGCCTTCCCCGGCCGGCCGCTGCGGCTCGATCCGAACGGGGCCTGGTCCGTAGCGACGGCCCTGTACGTGGCGGACCGGCTCGAGGGGGTCCTGGAGTACCTGGAGGACCCGGTGAGCGGCACCGGGCGGATGGCCGAGGTCGCGGCGGGCACGGGGGTCCCGCTGGCGACCAACATGTGTGTGACGACGTTCCCCGAGGTGCCGGAGGCGTTCGCGCGGGACGCCGTGCGCATCGTGCTCGCCGACCACCACTACTGGGGAGGGCTGCGGCGGACCCGGGAGCTCGCCGCGGTCTGCCGGACGTACGGCGTCGGACTGTCCATGCACTCCAACACGCACCTGGGGATCAGTCTGGCGGCGATGACCCACGTGGGCGCCACGGTCCCCGGCCTGACGTACGCCTGCGACAGCCACTACCCGTGGCAGGCCGAGGACGTCATCACCGCCCGCCACACCTTCAGGAACGGCCGGCTGGCCGTGTCCGACGCCCCCGGACTCGGCGTCGAACTCGACCGGGACCGGCTGGCCGCACTGCACCGGCGCTGGCTGGAGGACGACGGCGCGATGCGCGACCGCGACGACGCGGCGGCCATGCGGAAGGCGGAGCCGGGCTGGCGGACCCCGTCGGTGCCGCGCTGGTGAGCGACGCGGTGCGCCGGCCGCCGCCGCGTACCGCCGCGGTCAGGCGTGGCACGCCACCGGTACGCCCCCGTTCAGCGCCGTCATGTCCGTGAAGACCGCGGCGATGTCGAGGGGGGAGCCCTCCGGGAGCCCGTCCAGTTCGGCGTAGGCGCGATGGAGGTTGGCCACCAGCCGCTCGCTCTCCCGGAGCGCCGCGAACTCGCCGAGGTCCGCGCCGCGCGCCGCCTCCAGCGGGGTCAGGCCCTTGCCCCGCGCGGCCTCGGCGAGTTCGGCCACGTACAGCAGGTAGCGCTCGGTCGCGTCGTAGGCCGACGGGTCGGTCACCGGTCCGTGGCCGGGCACGACCGTCTCGGCGCCGAGTGAGCGCAGCAGCCCCAGCGCGCGGAGCGAACCGCTCAGCGAGCCCGTCGGGATGAACGGCGTGCCGCCCTGGAAGACCAGGTCGCCGGTGAACACCACGCCGTGTTCCGGGAGATGGACGATCGTGTCCCCTACGGTGTGGGCGGCGCCCGGGTGGATCAGCCGCACCTCCGTCCCGGCGGCCCGCAGCGTCAGCCGCTCGCTGAAGGTCGTGTCGGGCGGGGTGATCGTGATGGCCCCGAACTCCGTGCGGGGCCAGATGAGATGCAGCTGGTGCCCCGCCGCGACCACCTCCGTGCGGCAGGACTCGTGCCCCACGACCGTCGCGCCGGGGGTGAACACCCCGTTGCCGTACGTGTGGTCGCCGTGGTGGTGCGTGTTGACCAGCGTGCGCGGCGGGGGCGCGCCGGTCGCCAGCAGCGTCTCGCGCAGCAGGCGGGCGCGCCGCTCGGTGGCCGCGGTGTCGACGAGGAGCGTGGACTCGCCGTCGCTGACGAATCCGGCGTTGTTGAGGCACCAGCCCCCGTCCGGCTGCACATACGCGTGCACGGCGGGGGTGAGCCGGACGGTGTACGGGGCGGTGGCGGTCAGCTCGACTCCCGGGTTCATGGCCGACTGGTGCGCCCAGCCTGCCAGTCGGCCCTCCCCGGGCGGAAGGCGGCGGCACGGTCACCGGCGGGGCGCCGGCCGGATCCCTTCGACGGCAGCGGCCGCGGGTCGGGAGCCGCCGTCCGCCACCGGGGCACCACGGCCGCCGCCGAGAGCCGTCGAGAGCCGCCGGGCCCGGGCTGCCCGGTGCGGCCGCGCCGCGTCAGTGGTCGTCCCAGTGCCCGTCGTGGGCCGCGTGGCGGTGGCCGGCGTGGACGTAGTCGACGTGGTCGCCGTGCCGGACCGACACGTGTCCGCAGCCCTCCCCGTGCTGATGGGGGTGATCGGCGTGGGTCCGGTGCCCGCCCGCTTCGCACTCGTCCCAGTGGCCCTGGTGCGACCGGTGCACATGGCCGTCGTGCGCGTAGTCGATGTGATCGCCGTGCACGAACTCGGTGTGCCCGCAACCCGGGCCGTGGGCGTGCTCGTGCGTGGGGTGTTCCTGGTGGACAACGGTCATCCTGCTCACCTTCGGAGTGGTTCGGGGAACGATGGTCCGGTGACCATCCGGCCGGAACCACGCTAGTCCGAAATATCTGTTTGTTCTGTTTTCTTCAGTCGTGCCGCGCGTTTCTCCCCGTGGTCCGCGAGGCGAGGCGCTCCGGCTTGCGGAAGGCACGGGCGGGCCGGAGTGTCGGACGTATGAAGGCGATCAGCTACCGCCGCTACGGCGGACCCGAGGTCCTGGAGTACGGCGAGCGCCCCATGCCCAAGGCCGGCCCGGACTCCGTCCTGGTCGAGGTGCGCGCGGCGGCCGTCAACCCGGTCGACTGGAAGTGCCGCGAAGGCCTGCTGGACCCGGTCCTCGAGGCCGTCTTCCCGGTCGTCCCGGGCTGGGACGTCGCAGGCGTCGTCGTCAGGCCGGGCCCGTCGGTCCCCGAGTTCTCCGAGGGCGAGGAGGTCATCGGGTACGTCCGCGAGGACTTCCTGTCGCGGGGCACCTTCGCCGAGTACGTCGCTGCCCCGGTCCGCACCCTCGCCCGCAAACCGCGCAACATCGGCTTCGAGGAGGCGGCCGGACTGCCGCTGGCCGGCCTCACCGCGTACCAGGTGATCACCCAGGGGCTGGGCGGCGTCGGGCACGTCGACACGGTCCTGATCCACGCGGCGGCCGGCGGGGTGGGGTCGATGGCGGTACAGCTGGCCCGGCACTTCGGCGCACGCGTGATCGGTACCGGAAGCGAGTCGTCCCACGCGTACCTGCGCGACCTGGGCGCCGAGCCGGTGACGTACGGCGAGGGGCTGGCCGAGCGTGTACGGGCCCTCGCCCCGGACGGGGTGAGCGCGGTCTTCGACTGCGTGGGGGGCGAGACGCTGGCGGTGTCCGCCCGGGTGCTGGCCGAGGGCGGCAGGATCGCCTCCATCGCCGATCACTCGGTGACCGAGCTGGGCGGCCGCTATGTGTTCGTGCGGCCCAACACGGCCGACCTCTACCGGCTGAGCGAACTCGTCGAGGAGGAGGTCGTCTCCGTCCACGTGGCGCGGGTCTTCCCGCTGGAGCGGACGGCCGAGGCGCACCGGCTCAGCCAGGAGGGCCACACCCACGGCAAGATCGTCGTCACCGTCGCGGACGGGTCCTGACCACCACGGGCGCCCCGCCGGCCCGCCGCCCGCGCCCGGTCACCACAGGACCGCGACGGCGAACACGGCGAGCCCGAGCGTGCACGCGGTCGCGGCCGCCGCCTGGGCGAAGGGCATGGCCTCCGGTGGACGCCGGGCGGCCATGGTCCGGATGCGCCGGTGCGCCACCGCGAGGAACCCCAGCCACACCACCGCGCTCAGCGCGAACGCGGCGCCATCGCCCGCCGTCACCGAGCCGTCGCGCACCACCTGGCGGACCGCCAGCACCGCCGCCACGGTGAACGCCAGCGTCGTGCGCCGCCAGGCCAGCCGGGTCCGTTCCGGCTGCAGCCCCGGATCGCGCGCGGGTGTGCTCATCCGCGCCCCGTGGCCACGACCACCACCATGGTGACCGAGACGGCACCCACCACCAGCGCGAGCAGCGAGGGGAAACGCGACAGCGGCAGGTCCTCGCCCCGCCGCATCGCCAGCTCGCACCGCACCCAGTGGTGGACCGCCCGGAACGCGCACAGCACCCCCGCCCCGATCAGTCCGAGCGACAGCCCGACCCGCACTCCCCACTGGAGGTCGGGCAGGAACTGGTCGACGGCGAAGCCCCCCGCGATGAGCGCGAGCGCGGTCCGGATCCAGGCGAGGAACGTGCGCTCGTTGGCGAGCGAGAACCGGTAGTCCGGGGTCTCGCCCTCCTCCTGGATCCGCCGCGGCGCGACCCACAGCCGCAGGCTCCGTACGAAGTCGCTCACGCGCCGCACCCTACCCGCCCGGCAGCACGCCGCCCGGCCCGGCGACCCCGCGGCTCCCGGACGGCGCGACGCCGCGCGCCGCTCAGCGCCCCCGGTGCCGCCGCAGCCGCTCGTACGCCGCGAGCCCGTCGGGGACCCACTCCCACTCGGCGAGCCGCGCCTCCAGCTCGGACTCCGGCAGGAAGCGGTGCCAGGCGACCTCCTCGGCCTGCGGTCGCACGGGCAGCTCGCAGCGCACCTCGTAGACCGCCGACCACCAGGTGTGCCGGACCGGCTCCGGTCCGCCGGCGGGCGCGGGCGCGGACGCGTCGTAGAGGAACGTGAAGAGCGGGACCGGACGCGGCAGCCCACGGACCCCCAGCTCCTCCTCGGCCTCGCGCAGGGCCGCGTCGTCGTACGACTCGCCCGCGCCGACGACACCGCCGACGAACATGTCGTACAGCGACGGGAAGACGAGCTTCGTCGGGGTGCGCCGGTGGACGAAGACCCGCCCCTCGGCGTCCCGGGCGAGGACGAAGACACAGCGGTGGCGCAGGCCCTTCGCGTATGCCTCGCCGCGCGGCGCCCGGCCCACGACCACGTCGTTCTCGTCGACGATGTCCAGGATCTCCTCGGCGGGATGCGAAGCGGCGCTCATGGCGCCATCCAACCAGCCGGGGGAGCGGCCGCCCAGTCGGCCGGCGCGCGGCCTCCGGACCGGCGCCGGGGCACCGCCCCGGCGCAGCAGGACGGGCGCCGCCGCATTCTCCCCGGTGGGAACTGTTGACGAGTTACTGCCGCGTACAGAAGATCGGAGCCACCGCACTGGGTCGCGCCGCCGGGCGCCCGCTCCGAGGGGGACACCAACCATGGCGTACGACGCCGATGTCATCGTGATCGGGGCAGGGCTGGCGGGGCTCGTCGCCACCGCCGAGCTCGTCGACGCCGGGCGGAAGGTCGTCCTGCTCGACCAGGAGCCGGAGCGGTCGATGGGCGGGCAGGCCCACTGGTCGTTCGGCGGACTGTTCTTCGTCGACTCGCCGGAGCAGCGCCGGATGCGCATCAGGGACAGCCATGACCTGGCACTCCAGGACTGGCTCGGCACGGCCGGGTTCGACCGCGACGAGGACCACTGGCCGCGCCGCTGGGCGGAGGCCTACGTCGACTTCGCCGCAGGCGAGAAGCGGCCCTGGCTGCACGCGCAGGGCGTCAGGTTCTTCCCGGTCGTCGGCTGGGCCGAGCGCGGCGGTTACGACGCGAACGGGCACGGCAACTCGGTGCCCCGCTTCCACATCACCTGGGGGACCGGGCCCGGCATCGTCGAGCCGTTCGAGCGCCGGGTGCGGGAAGGCGTCGCCCGCGGGCTGGTCGAACTGCGCTTCCGTCACCGGGTGACCGGGCTCGGCCGTACCTCGGGCGCCCTCGACACCGTCACCGGCGAGATCCTGGAGCCGTCCGCGGTGGAACGGGGCGAGGCGAGCAGCCGGGAGGTCACCGGGTCGTTCGAACTCCGCGCCCAGGCCGTCGTCGTCACCTCCGGCGGCATCGGCGGCAACCACGACCTCGTCCGCGCCCAGTGGCCCGAGCGGCTCGGCACCCCGCCCGCGAAGCTGCTCTCCGGCGTCCCGGCCCACGTCGACGGACTGATGCTCGGCATCGCCGAGTCGGCCGGCGCCCGCCACATCAACCGCGACCGCATGTGGCACTACACCGAGGGCATCGAGAACTGGAACCCCATCTGGGCCCGGCACGGCATCCGCATCCTGCCCGGGCCGTCCTCGCTCTGGCTGGACGCGCGCGGACGGCGGCTGCCGGTGCCGCTGTTCCCGGGCTTCGACACGCTCGGGACGCTGGAGCACATCACCCGGTCCGGCCACGACCACACCTGGTTCGTGCTCAACCAGCGCATCATCGGCAAGGAGTTCGCCCTCTCCGGCAGCGAGCAGAACCCCGACCTCACCGGCCGCTCCGTCCGCGGGGTCATCGGCCGGGCGCGGGCCGAAGTCCCCGGTCCCGTCAGGGCGTTCATGGACAACGGGGCCGACTTCGTCGTCGAGAAGGACCTGACGGCGCTGGTGCGCGGCATGAACGCGCTCACCAAGGAACCCCTCGTCGACGAGGCCGCACTGCGCCGCGAGATCATCGCCCGCGACCGGGAGATGGCCAACCCCTTCACCAAGGACCTGCAGGTCACGGCCATCCGCGGCGCCCGCAAGTACCTCGGCGACAAGCTCATCCGCACCGCGTCCCCGCACCGCATCCTCGACCCCGGGGCCGGTCCCCTCATCGCCGTACGGCTCAACATCCTCACCCGGAAGTCGCTCGGCGGCCTGGAGACGGACCTCTCGTCCCGGGTCCTCGCCGACGGCGGCGAGCCGCTGCCCGGGCTGTACGCGGCGGGCGAGGCGGCCGGGTTCGGCGGCGGCGGCGTCCACGGCTACCGCTCGCTGGAGGGGACCTTCCTCGGCGGTTGCATCTTCTCGGGGCGTGCGGCGGGCCGGGCGGCGGCGAAGGCGGTGTCGTGACCGGGGCCGCGACGACGTGGCGCCGGTGAGACATGACGCTTCGTCAGGAGAGCATCGTGTGCGACGAGTTGCATGGTATCGCCGCAGGACAGCGGCACCGACCGACCGGCTGAGCGGTGGTCGAGCCGCCCTGTCCCGCATGGCGCGGATGGGCAACGGCGGGCTTGTGGAAGGGCCGGCCTTGACGGGGAGCCTTCCCTACCGCTTTGCTGAGCGCGATCATTCGCTCACAGCCTGATGTGAAAGTAGCAACGCGGATGCCCCCACCTCCGCCTCCGCTCGGCCGCCGCCGTCGCGCCGGGCGCTCCGGTCAGTCCTTCGACCCCGCACTCGACGACACCGAACTCGTGTCCGTGCGCAGTCAGTTGACCCAGGGTCGGTGGAGCGCCGTGCGCTCGATGCTCACCGCGACCGGGGACGACTGGGACCGCCGGGGCCATCGGCTCGTCGTCCTCGGCGAGCCGCCGTCGAGCGCCGCCTGGGCGCGCGACTGGCTCCTCGCGGAGCCCGGCAGCCCCGACGCGGCCGCGCTGCTCGCCTGCGCCGAGGTCAAGGCCGCCCTGCGGGGCAAGGAACGGCCGGAGTCCGCGAGGGCCGCCTGCCTGGCGGCGGCCGAGCTCGCGCCCCACGACCCCACCCCGTGGCTCGCCCAGTTGCTCCTCGCCCGCACCCTGGGCACCGAGGAGGAGGTCGTCCGCCTCTTCGACGAGGTGCGCGTCCGCCACGCCGAGCACCACCACGCCCACCATCTGATGGCCGCCCGGCTCGCCGAACGCCACGCCGGCGCGGGCCAGGACCCGCTCCACGAGGTGTACGACTTCGCGTCCTGGGCGGCCGAACAGGCCCCGGCCGACTCCCCGCTCGCCGTCCTGCCCGTCGTCGCGCACGCCGAGCGCTACCGGGTGCTGGCCGCGGCCGGCGGCGAGCCCGCCGACCCCGTCGCCTCCGGCCACTGGACCGGCCGGCGGGCCCGCCAGGTGATGAAGGCCGCCTTCGACTGGTGGCTGGAGTGGGAGGGCGAGGACCACCCGCGCAACCGCCTCGACCTCAACTTCCTCGCCCACGCCAAGTACTGCGAGGGCCGATCCGCCGAGGCGGCAGCGCTGTTCCACCGCATCGGGCCGCACGCCACCCCAGACCCCTGGTCCTACCCGGACCGGGACCCGCACCACGCCTTCCAGGCCGCGCGCGACGCCGCGCTCGGCTCCGCCTGAACGACCCATCCCCGAAGGGACCGCCCCGCCATGCCGCCGGCCAGTTCGAGCACCAGCACGAGCGCCACCAGCACGAGCGAGATCAACACCTACAAAGGCCAGGAACGGGCGCTGCGCGCCGACCGGCTCGGCACCGCGGGCCTGCTGCTCTCGGTCCTCGCCGCCAGCGCACCGCTGATGGTCGTGGCCGGGGTCATGCCCACCGTCTACGGCGTGATGGGCATCGTCGGCCAGCCCCTGCTGTACGTCATCCTCGGTGTCGTCCTGTTGCTGTTCAGCGTCGGCTACGCCGAGATGAGCCGCCACGTCCACAACGCCGGCGCCTTCTACGCCTACATAGCCCGCGGCCTCGGCGCCACCTCGGGCGCCGGGGCCGCACTCGTCGCCCTCGTCGCGTACAGCGCGATGCAGGTCGGCATCTACGGCATCCTCGGCTTCGAGGTCTCGGGCCTGCTCGCCACCCACCTCGACCTCACCGTCGCCTGGTGGGTCCCCGCGCTCGCCGCCGCCGCCGTCGTCGCCGTGCTGGGCTGGCTCAAGATCGACCTCAACGCCAAGGTGCTCGGCGTCCTCCTCGTGGTCGAGTGCGCCCTCGTCGTCGTCTTCGACGTCGCCGCCGTCACCGACCCCGGCCCCGAGGGCCTCTCCCTGAGCGCCTTCGACCCCGGCACCCTCACCGGCGCGGGCCTCGGCACCGCCCTGTGCTTCTGCATCGCCGCGTTCGTCGGCTTCGAGCAGTCCCCGGTGTACGCGGAGGAGACCAGCCGCCCCCAGGTCGTCGTCTCGCGCGTGATGTTCCTCGCCGTCGGCTACGCCGCGCTGTTCCTCGCGCTCAGCGCCTGGGCGCTCACCGTCGCCACGGGCCCCGGCGCCGTCACCCGCGAGGCGGCCGAGCAGGGCCCCGGGCTGCTGTTCTCGCTCACCGGCAGCCGACTCGGCGCGACCTTCACCGACGTGCTGCACGTCCTCTTCGTGACGGGCATGTTCGCGGCGCTGCTCAGCTTCCACAACGTCGTCGCGCGGTACGCGTTCGCCATGGGCCGCGAGGGACTGCTGCCCGCCGGCTTCGGCCGGACGAACCGTACGAGCGGCGCCCCCGCCACCGGCTCGGTGCTCCAGTCCGTCGTCTCCGTCGCGGTGATCGTGGCCTTCGCCGCCACCGACTCCATGCCCGCGGGCGACCCGACCACTCCGGTGCTGCGCCTGTTCACCTGGATGGGCAACATCGGGGCACTCGGGGTGATCCTGCTGATGGCGGCGGCCTCCTTCGCCGTGATCGCCTTCTTCGTACGACGCGGCGCGGCCGGACCGCAGGCCTGGCGGCTCGTCTCCTCCGGCCTCGCGGGTCTCGCCCTCCTGGCGATCGCCGTCTACACGGTGAAGGACTTCGACGTGCTGATCGGCGCCGGCCCCGGCTCCTGGCTGAGCTGGATCCTGCCCGGCATCATCGGCGCCGCCCTGGTCGGGGGTCTGGTCTACGGCGCGGTCCTGAAGTCGGTGCGCCCCGAGGTGCACGCCCGGATCGGGCTCGGCAACGAGGCCTTCCGGCTGGAGCAGGCAGCCGGGACGGAGCCCGCGCCCGGCGCCCAGGTGTGACGGAAGTCTGACGGACACCCGCGGCCGCTGGATCCCGGCGGCCGCGGGTGCTCGAATCGAGGGGTGAACGCAACCACCCCGCCCCCGGGCCCGGCGCCGTCCGACCCGCCCCCGCGTCCCTCGGCGGCCCCGGGCACACCGCCGGTCCCGTCCACGGGCGCCTCGGCGAGTCCGGGAACGCCCCAGGCCCCGGGGGCATCGGCGGCCCCGGCTCCGGCCCGGGAACCGGCCCCGGCCCGGGAACCGGCCCGGGGCTCGGAACCCGACCTGGCCCCGGGCGCGTCGGCGGCCCGGGACCTGGAACCGGCTCCGGAGCCGGACCTGGAACCGGCCCCGGCCCCGACCCCGGCCCCGGACGCGGACGCGGAGGGCGCACCCGTCGGACGGCGCACCGTGCTCGCGGTGCTCGGCCTCGGCGCAGCGGGCGTCGCCGCCGCGCCCTGGCTCCAGCGCGGTCTCGAAGCCTTCCTCGGGTCGGTCGCCGACAAGGACCCGACCAAGCTCACCGGACTGCTGCCCAACGGCGGCGGGTTCCGCTACTACTCGGTCGCCTCCTCCGTGCCCCGGAAGACCCCCACCGACTACCGGCTCACCGTCGGCGGACTGGTCGAGCGCCCCGCCGAGTTCACCCTCGCCGCCCTGCGCAGGCTGCCGCAGACCCGCCTCGTACGCGACGTCCAGTGCGTGACGGGCTGGCGCGTCCCCGACACCCCGTTCGAAGGCGTCCGGCTGGCGGACCTGCTGGACGCCGTGGGTGTCCGGCCGGAGGCCCGTGCGGTCCGCTTCACCTGCTTCGACGGCGTGTACAGCGAGAGCCTGACCCTCGACCAGGCCCGCCGCTCGGACGTCCTGGTCTGCCTGCGGATGCGGGACGAACCGCTCTCCCACGCGCACGGCGGCCCGGTGCGGCTGTACGTCGCACCCATGTACTTCTACAAGTCCGCGAAATGGCTCTCCGGGATCTCCCTGACCCGGGACGTGCGCCCCGGTTACTGGGAGGAGCGAGGCTATGACATCGACGCCTGGGTCGGCCGGTCGAACGGCCGCGACGACGCCCCCACCGTCTGAACCCCCGCACCGTGTAAGGAGGTTCAGCCCGGCCGAACGCCTGGTGCACCGCGCCACCGCGGCACTGATGCTGCTGTGCGTCGCGACGGCCGCGTGCCTGTACGTGCCGGGCCTCGCCGAGCTCGTGGGCCGCCGCGGGCTCGTGGTGACCCTGCACGAGTGGTCGGGGCTGCTCCTCCCGGTGCCGTTCCTGCTGGGCCTGGCCTCCCGAGCGTTCCGGAGGGACCTGCGGCGGCTGAACCGCTTCGGGCCGCACGACCGCACCTGGCTGCGGTCCGCGCTCCGCCGCCGGCACGGCCCCGGGCAGCGCCCGGCCGGCAAGTTCAACGCCGGGCAGAAGCTGTACGCCGCGTGGATCGCGGGCGCGGTGCTCGTGATGCTCGGCACGGGGCTGCTGATGTGGTTCACGCGACTCGCCCCGCTGGTCTGGCGCAACGGGGCGACGTTCGTGCACGACTGGCTGGCGCTCACCATCGGCGTCGTCCTGGCCGGGCACATCGCGAAGGCGCTCGCCGACCCGGAGGCACGCCGTGGCATGCGCACCGGGTCGGTCGAGCGCCCGTGGGCCCGCCGGGAGCACCCGCTGTGGGACCCCGACCGGGACTGACCGTCGCTACAGCACGAGGGACAGCAGCAGTACGAAGACGATGCCGACCACCGAGATGATGGTCTCCATCACCGACCAGGTCTTCACCGTCTGGCCGACGTTCATCCCGAAGTACTCCTTCACCAGCCAGAATCCGGCGTCGTTGACATGGCTGAAGAAGAGCGAGCCGGCGCCGATGGCGAGCACGAGCAGGGCCGCCTCCGCGGTGCCCATGTCCGCGGCGAGCGGGGCGACGAGACCGGCCGCGGAGATCGTCGCCACGGTCGCGGAGCCCGTTGCCAGACGGATCGCCACCGCGATCAGCCAGGCCAGCAGCAGGGTCGGGATGGCCCAGTTCTTGGAGAAGTCCAGGATCATCTGGCCGACGCCGATGTCGATCAGCGTGGTCTTGAAACCACCGCCCGCGCCGACGATGAGCAGCACGCCGGCGATCGGGGCGAGCGACTTCTCGACGGTGCTGCCGATCCGCTCCTTGGAGAAGCCGGCGGCGCGGCCCAGCGTGAACATGCCCACGATCACTGCGGCGAGCAGGGCGATCAGCGGGGAGCCGATGACGGCGGTGACCCGCTGGAGGGGGTTCTCGGGGTCGTCGACGACGATCTCCACCAGCGCGTGGGACATCATGAGGACGACCGGCAGCAGCACGGTGGAGACCGTGGCCCCGAAGCTCGGGCGCTTCTCGAGCTCCTCGGTCGCCCGCTGCGGGATCATGCCCTCGGGAGCCTCGATGTCCACCCAGCGGGCCGCGTACTTGGAGAACAGCGGGCCGGCGATGACGACGGTGGGTATCGCGACGACGAGGCCGAGGGCCAGGGTGACGCCCAGGTTCGCGCCGATGGCGTCGATCGCCACGAGCGGGCCGGGGTGGGGCGGGATGAGGCCGTGCATCACGGAGAGTCCGGCGAGGGCCGGGATGCCGATCCGCATCAGCGAGTAGTTGCCGCGCTTGGCGACCATGAGCACCACGGGGATCAGTAGGACGATGCCGACCTCGAAGAAGAGGGGGAGGCCGATGATCGAGGCGATCAGGACCATCGCCCACGGCATCGCCCGGCCGCCGGCCTTGGCGAGGATCGTGTCGACGATCTCGTCCGCGCCGCCGGAGTCGGCGAGCAGCTTGCCGAGGATCGCGCCCAGCGCGATCAGTACGCCGACACCGGCGACGGTGGTGCCCAGTCCGGTGGTGAACGACACGATGGTCTTGCCCAGCGGAGCACCGGCGATGGCGCCCAGCGCCAGTGAGCCGATCGTCAGCGCCAGAAAGGCGTGCAGTTTGAACCGGGTGATGAGCACGACGATGACGGCGATGCCGGCGAGTACGGCGATGCCGAGCTGTGCGTTGCCGGCCGAGGTGATCGGCTCGGTGGCGTCCGCTGCCAGCATCTCGACGCTGAGACGGGTCACGGTGAATCCTCAGTCCTCGAGCCGGCGCAGCGCGGCGACGGCCCGCTCGGTGATTTCCTGGGGGGAGCCGGAGACGTCGACGGCGACGCCGGCCTCGTCGTCCTGCAGGGGCTGCAGGGTGGCGAACTGCGAGTCGAGGAGCGCGGTGGGCATGAAGTGGCCCTTGCGTTCGGCCATCCGGCGCTCGATCAGCGCGCGGTCGCCGGTCAGATGGAGGAACTCGACGTCCGGCGCGGCGGCCCGCAGCCGGTCCCGGTAGATCCGCTTCAGCGCGGAGCAGCTGACGACCCCGCCGAGCCCGGCCCTGCCGTGTGCCCAGCGGCCGATGGCGTCCAGCCAGGGCTCGCGGTCGGCGTCGTCCAGCGGGATGCCGGCGGACATCTTGGCGATGTTGTCCGCGGGATGGAAGTCGTCGCCCTCGGCGTAGGGAACGCCCAGTGCCTCGGCGATCAGGGGACCGATGGTGGTCTTGCCGGTCCCTGCCATGCCCATCACCACAACCACGTGGGGGGTGCTCATAGGTGCCTCGCTGTCCTCGTCGACATCGGCCCGGACGCCGGTCGGACGTCGGGCCGTGCGCTACTGAAACCTAATAGGTACGACTTATTCAAGAGCCTGAGACATAAACGTCATACTTTTTCTTCACGAGTGGTGCCCCCGTACCCTTGGCCCATGACCACAGAGGGCCACGGGCTGCACACACGCGTTCTGGACAGCCTCGGCCTGGCGATCACCGCGGGCGAGTACCCGCCCGCGAGCGTGTTGCGCACCGACGAGGTGGCCCAGCGCTTCGACGTCTCGCGCACCGTGGTCCGTGAAGTGGTCCGGGTGTTGGAGTCGATGCACCTCGTCGAGTCCCGGCGCCGCGTCGGGGTGACCGTCCGGCCGGCCGACGAGTGGAACGTCTACGACCCGCGTGTCATCCGCTGGCGGCTCGCCGGCGCCGACCGGCCGCGGCAGCTCCGCTCCCTGACCGTGCTCCGCTCCGCGATCGAGCCGGTCGCCGCCGGGCTCGCCGCCCGCAACGCCACGGCCGACCAGTGCGCAGCGCTCACCGAGTGCGCCCTCGGCATGGTCGCCACCTCCCGCGGCCACCAGCTGGAGGGCTACCTCAAGCACGACATCGCCTTCCACCGCATCGTGCTCAGCGCCTCCGGCAACGAGATGTTCGCCCGCCTCGGCGACGTCGTGGCCGAGGTGCTCACGGGACGCACCCACCACCAGGTGATGTTCGAGGACCCGGACCCGGCCGCCGTCACCCTCCATGTCCAGGTCGCCGAAGCCGTTCGCGAAGGCGACGCGGAGCGTGCCGAGCGACTGACCCGGGAGATCGCCGTGGGGGCCCTCCAGGAGCTGGACGTCCTCGCCCCCTGAGGCAGCCACCACTCGCTGGTGCCGCCGAATGACCTTGCTTCACCTTGTCGCAACCTCTGAAATACCTCAGATATGTGTCTGAGTGAGGTTCGCCACTGCCAAAATCCCAGGGTTGCCCTGACCATGTGGTGTCGGGCCGTCTGCGCCCGCCCTGCCTCGCCGCGGTGACCCACCTCCGCACCGCAGGAAGGCCGCCGGAGCAATTCCGGTACCGCACACCCCCTCACGAAGGCGAACACCTACATGAGTGACCGCACCATGACTGCGGCCGATACGCCTGTCGCCGGAACCCCGGCCACCGGCACCCCCCACGTGGACGCCGGAGACGCCGGGTACCGCAAGGACCTCAAGTCGCGGCACATCAACATGATCGCCATCGGCGGCGCCATCGGTACGGGCCTCTTCCTCGGAGCGGGTGGCCGGATGGCCAGCGCCGGCCCGTCGCTCTTCATCGCCTACGCCCTCTGCGGCGTCTTCGCGTTCTTCGTCGTCCGCGCGCTCGGCGAACTGGTCCTCTACCGGCCCTCCTCCGGCGCCTTCGTCTCCTACGCCCGTGAGTTCATGGGCGAGAAGGGCGCCTTCACGGCGGGCTGGCTGTACTTCCTCAACTGGTCGACCACCGCCATCGCGGACATCACCGCCGCCGCGGTCTTCGCCCACTACTGGTCGGCGTTCAGCGACGTCCCGCAGTGGGTCCTCGCGCTGATCGCCCTCGCCGTGGTCCTCACCGCCAACCTGATCTCGGTGAAGTACTTCGGCGAGATGGAGTTCTGGTTCGCGATCATCAAGGTCGGCGCGCTGGTGCTCTTCATGCTGATCGGCATCTTCCTCGTCGTCACGCAGCACGACGTCGGCGGACACACCCCGGGCCTGTCCACCATCACGGACAACGGCGGCGTCTTCCCGAGCGGCGTCATGCCGATGCTGCTGCTCATCCAGGGCGTCGTCTTCGCCTACGCCTCCGTCGAGCTGTGCGGCGTCGCCGCCGGTGAGACCGAGAACCCCGAGAAGATCATGCCGAAGGCGATCAACTCGATCATGTGGCGCGTCGCCCTGTTCTACGTCGGCTCCGTGGTGCTGCTCTCCCTGCTGCTGCCCTACACGGCCTTCACCGGCGACCAGAGCCCCTTCGTCACCGTCTTCAACAAGCTCGGCATCCCCGGCGCCGCGAGCATCATGAACCTCGTCGTGCTCACCGCCGCCCTCTCCAGCCTGAACTCCGGCCTCTACTCCACCGGCCGGATCCTGCGCTCGATGTCGATCTCGGGTTCCGCCCCCAAGTTCACGGGCGTGATGAACAAGGGCGGCGTCCCCTACGGCGGCATCCTGCTCACCGCGGGCTTCGGCATCGTCGGCGTCTTCCTGAACTACGTGATGCCGGGTGACGCCTTCGAACTGGTGCTGAACTTCGCCTCCATCGGCATCATCGGCACCTGGGGCATGATCATGGTCTGCTCGCTGCTGTTCGTGAACCGCGCCAAGGAAGGCCGCCTCACCCGCCCGGCGTACCGGCTGCCCTGGGCCCCCTGGACCCAGATCGTCACGCTGGTCTTCCTCGCCTCCGTCCTGGTCCTCATGTGGATGGACGGCGGCATCAGCCGCACCACCGTCAACTGCCTGCCGCTGATCGCGCTCGCCCTCGTCGGAGGCTGGTTCACGGTCCGCAACAGGGTCCGGCGCATCGCCGCGGAGGGTCAGTCCGTCTGACGCCGCGGCCGCCGTACGGCACCATCCGGACGAGGCCCCCGCCGGCACCGGCGGGGGTCTCGCCGTGCCCGGAGCCCTGGCTCCGGGCACTTCGGGCCCGCGGACGCGTTTTCGGCGCCCGGCTCGCACGGGCCAACCCCCGCGCACGTCATAGTGGGTGACGACGTCACTGCGCGACGAAGGGCAGGTCCAGCAATGCCGCAGCAGGTGCAAGGTGTGGTCGCACCCGGGAAGAACGAGCCGGTACGGGTCGAGACGATCGTCGTCCCCGACCCGGGACCGGGGGAAGCCGTGGTGAAGGTGCAGGCCTGCGGGGTCTGCCACACCGATCTGCACTACAAGGAGGGCGGGATCAACGACGACTTCCCCTTCCTCCTCGGGCACGAGGCGGCGGGTGTCGTCGAGTCGGTCGGCGACGGGGTGACCGAGGTGGAGCCGGGCGACTTCGTGATCCTCAACTGGCGTGCCGTGTGCGGCCACTGCCGCGCCTGCCGGCGCGGACGCCCGTGGTACTGCTTCGACACCCACAACGCCGTGCAGAAGATGACCCTCACGGACGGCACCGAACTGTCGCCCGCCCTGGGCATCGGCGCGTTCGCCGAGAAGACCCTCGTGGCGGCGGGCCAGTGCACCAAGGTCGACCCGGCGATCTCCCCGGCCACGGCGGGCCTGCTCGGCTGCGGCGTGATGGCGGGCATCGGCGCCGCCGTCAACACGGGCCAGGTGGGCCGCGGGGACTCCGTGGCCGTCATCGGCTGCGGGGGCGTCGGTGACGGGGCCGTCGTCGGCGCGCGGCTGGCCGGGGCCGGCCGCATCATCGCCGTCGACGTCGACGACCGGAAGCTCGAGACCGCGAGGACGATGGGCGCCACCCACACCGTCAACTCCCGTACCGGCGACCCGGTGGAGGCCATCCGCGAGCTGACGGGCGGCTTCGGCGCGGACGTCGTCATCGACGCCGTCGGCCGGCCCGAGACGTACCGGCAGGCGTTCTACGCGCGGGACCTCGCCGGCACCGTCGTCCTCGTCGGCGTCCCCACCCCCGACATGAAGCTGGACCTGCCGCTCCTCGACGTCTTCGGCCGGGGCGGCGCGCTCAAGTCCTCCTGGTACGGGGACTGCCTGCCCTCCCGCGACTTCCCCACACTCGTCGATCTGCACCTCCAGGGCCGGATCGACCTCGACGCGTTCGTCACGGAGACCATCGGACTCGGCGACGTGGAGAAGGCCTTCGCCCGCATGCACGCCGGCGACGTGCTGCGCTCGGTGGTGGTCCTGTGACCGCCCGCGTGGACCACCTCGTCACCTCCGGCACCTTCTCCCTCGACGGCGGCACCTGGGACGTCGACAACAACGTCTGGATCGTCGGCGACGACGAGGAGGCGATCGTCGTGGACGCGGCCCACGACGCCGACGCCATCATCGCCGCCCTCGGCGGCCGGGAGCTGCGCGCCATCGTCTGCACCCACGCCCACGACGACCACATCGACGCGGCACCGGCGCTCGCCGCGGCCACCGGCGCCCCGATCCTGCTCCACCCGGACGACCTCCCCCTGTGGAAGCAGACCCACCCCGGCCGGGCTCCCGACGGCGAACTCGCCGACGGGCAGACCCTCACCGTCGCCGGCACCGCACTGACCGTCCTGCACACCCCCGGCCACGCCCCCGGCGCGATCTGCCTCCACGCTCCCGAGTTGGTCACCGTCCTCACCGGTGACACCCTCTTCCAGGGCGGCCCCGGAGCGACGGGCCGGTCGTTCTCCGACTTCCCGACGATCATCGACTCGATCCGGGACCGGCTGCTCACGCTCCCCGTGGAGACGCTGGTCCGCCCAGGTCACGGCGGGACGACCACGATCGGCGTGGAGGCCGCGCACCTTCAGGAGTGGATCGACCGCGGCCACTGAGCGAGCCGCAGACGGCTGGTGAACCGGCGCTGCTCCCCGGTGACGGGGTCGGTGAACTCCAGCGTCCGCGCGAGCAGTTGAAGCGGACGCGAGAAGTCCTCCGGCCCTTCGGGGAGCACCGTCGGATAGAGCGGGTCGTCCAGGATCGGCAGGCCCAGACCGTTCATGTGCACCCGCAGCTGATGGGTACGGCCGGTGGCCGGCAGCAGCCGGTACCGGCCCAGCCCGCCCCGCCGCTCCAGCAGCTCGATCCGGCTCTCGCTGTTCGGCTCGCCCGACACCTCCCGGGCCGCGGGCACGCCGCGCTCCTTCTCGATGCGGCTGCGCACGGTCACGGGCAGCGCGACGCCCGGGTCGTACGGGGCCACCGCCTCGTACTCCTTGCGCACCCGGCGGTCGCGGAACAGCGTCTGGTAGGCGCCCCGGTCCCGGGGCCGCACGACGAACAGCACGAGCCCCGCGGTGAGCCGGTCCAGCCGGTGCGCCGGCTGGAGCCCGGGCAGTCCCAGATCACGCCGCAGCCTGGCCAGCGCGGTCTCCGTGATGTGGCTGCCGCGCGGGGTGGTCGCCAGGAAGTGCGGCTTGTCGGCGATCACCACCAACTCGTCGCGGTGGACGATCCCGATCTCGAACGGCACCGGCGGCTCCGGCGCGAAGTCCCGGTGGAACCACACGTACCGCCCCGCGGTGTACGGCTCGTCCGGGGCGACGGGGCCGTCCGTGCCGACGAACCGCCCGTCCCGCAGCATGGCGTCCACACGCTCGGTCCCGACCGCGCCCGCGAAGCGGTGGACGAGATGGTCCCGCACGGTGGGCCAGACCCGGTCCGGGTCCTCGGGCAGCCGGAGCCGCACCGGGTCGATCCCGTCCCGCTGCGGCAGCGGAGCCACCGGCGCCGCCCGTCGTCCGCGTCCCACGGCCTTCCCACCTCGTCCCGTACCGACCGGGGCACCGGCCCGGCCAAAACAAAGAACCCCAGCTCAGCTGGGGTTCCCTGGTGGTGTCCGAGGGGGGACTTGAACCCCCACGCCCGATAAAGGGCACTAGCACCTCAAGCTAGCGCGTCTGCCATTCCGCCACCCGGACAAGGTGTCTGTCTCCCGGCCCTGGGCCGTTCCGACGTGGAAAACCATAGCAAACATTCGGAGGTGCTCGATCACGCCCCCGCTCCCGGCGCCCGGGCAGCGGGAGCGCCCGCCGTCCGTGACGGGCGTGTGTCGGCGGGCGGCCGCTCTTGGGGCGCGGCCCCGGGAGGGGGAGGATGTGAGGGACCACCAGAGCGACAGCGGGAGGAAACAGCGTGAGCGAGACGGACACCGCCCGGAGGGTCTCCGGAGAGGACGAGGTCGTCGACCTCTGTCGCGATCTGATCCGGATCGACACCAGCAACTACGGCGACCACTCGGGGCCGGGCGAGCGGGCGGCCGCCGAGTACGTGGCGGAGAAGCTCGCCGAGGTCGGTCTGGAGCCGAGGATCATCGAGTCGCACCCGGGCAGGGCCTCCACCGTGGCCCGGATCGAGGGCGAGGACCCCTCCCGCCCGGCACTGCTCATCCACGGCCACACCGACGTCGTTCCGGCCAACGCCGACGACTGGACCCACCACCCCTTCTCCGGAGAGATCGCCGACGGCTGCGTCTGGGGCCGGGGCGCGGTGGACATGAAGGACATGGACGCCATGACCCTCGCCGTCGTGCGGGACCGGCTGCGCAGCGGCCGCAGGCCCCCTCGCGACGTGGTCCTGGCGTTCCTCGCGGACGAGGAGGCGGGCGGCACGTACGGCGCCCGGTACCTCGTCGACAAGCACCCCGACCTCTTCGAGGGGGTCACCGAGGCGATCGGCGAGGTCGGCGGCTTCTCCTTCACCGTCAACGAGAACCTCCGGCTCTACCTCGTCGAGACGGCCCAGAAGGGCATGCACTGGATGCGCCTCACGGTCGAGGGCACCGCCGGGCACGGCTCGATGACGAACCACGACAACGCCATCACCGAGCTCTGCGAGGCCGTCGGGCGGCTCGGCCGCCACACCTGGCCGGTGCGGGTGACCAAGACCGTGCGGTCCTTCCTGGACGAGCTGTCGGACGCGCTGGGCACCCCGCTCGACCCGGAGGACATGGAGGCGACCCTCGCCAAGCTCGGCGGCATCGCCAAGATGATCGGGGCCACGCTCCGCAACTCCGCGGCGCCCACCATGCTCGGCGCCGGCTACAAGGTGAACGTCATCCCCGGACAGGCGACCGCGCACGTGGACGGGCGCTTCCTGCCGGGCCACGAGGAGGAGTTCCTCGCGGACCTCGACCGGCTCCTCGGCCCCCGGGTCCGCCGCGAGGACGTCCACGCCGACAAGGCGCTGGAGACGAGCTTCGACGGCGATCTCGTGGACGCCATGCAGTCGGCCCTCCGTGCCGAGGACCCGATCGCCCGCGCCGTGCCGTACATGCTCTCCGGCGGCACCGACGCCAAGTCCTTCGACGACCTCGGCATCCGCTGCTTCGGCTTCGCCCCGCTGAAGCTGCCCCCGGAGCTGGACTTCGCCGGGATGTTCCACGGAGTGGACGAGCGCGTTCCGGTCGACGGTCTGAAGTTCGGCGTCCGGGTGCTGGACCGCTTCCTCGACGCGAGCTGAACCGGCGGCACGGAGGCCGGGGCCCCGCCGCGGTGCGGTGCCCCGGCGCGTCCGTCACCGCCGGTAAGGTGGGGAATGCCGTGCAGAAACGAAACGCCAACATTCGTCCGCGCGTGCGTATTTGACTGAAAAGAGTGAATGGGCTCATACGCTAGTAGCCCCATTACCCCCTCCTCGTTACAGGTGTGCGGTCCGCAGTTGGGATCGCATTGCCAACTAGGAGGAATAATGATCAAGAAGGTCGTCGCTGCTGCGGCTGCCACTGGTGGTCTGGTTCTCGCGGGTGCGGGCATGGCCGTCGCCGACTCGGGTGCCCAGGGTGCCGCCGTGAACTCCCCCGGCGTGCTCTCGGGCAACGTCGTGCAGGTGCCCGTCCACGTGCCGGTGAACGTCTGTGGCAACACGATCTCCGTGATCGGTCTGCTGAACCCGGCCTTCGGCAACGTCTGCGTCAACGACTGACGTTGCGACGTGCCCCTGTGAGGGATTGACCCGGCGGCCCCGGAGTGCACGCCGTGCACTCCGGGGCCGCCCGCATTCCACCCCGCTCCCGGGCGCGACGCCCGGGGCAGTCCGGAAGTCAGAAGGCAGGAACCAGCTATGCGACAGGTCACGCGCAAGGGCCTGATCACCGTGGCGGCCGCGGGCGGCGTGCTCGCCCTCGGCGGCGGCTACGCACACGCACACGGCGGCGCGGGGGCCCACGGCGGCGCCTCCGACTCCCCGGGCGTGCTCTCCGGGAACTCGGTCCAGGTGCCGGTCCACGTCCCGGTCAACGTCTGCGGCAACACCGTCAACGTCATCGGCGCGCTGAACCCGGCGTTCGGCAACGACTGCGCCAACACCTCGGAGGACGGCGAGGACGACGGCGCCCACGCCGAGGGCGGCACGTCGAACTCGCCCGGCGTGGGCTCCGGCAACACCGTCCAGGTGCCGGTCCACGTGCCCGTGAACGCCTGCGGCAACAGCGTGACGATCGGCGGCCTCGGCAACGGCGCCCTCGGCAACGAGTGCGGCAACGGCGACGACGGCGACAACCCGGTCGAGCCGGGTGAGCCGGGTGAGCCGGGTGAGCCGGGTGAGCCGGGTGAGCCGGGGGAGCCGGGTGAGCCGGGTGAGCCCGGGACGCCCGTCGAGCCGGGTGAGCCGGGCACGCCGGTCGAGCCCACCACCCCGAACACGCCGGGTGCCAACACGGTCACGCCGCCCAGGGCCACCGAGGAGCTGGCCCAGACGGGCGCCGGCTCGCTCGGCCTGGGGGCCTCCGCGGCCGCCGGCCTGCTGCTGGGCGGAGCCGTCCTCTACCGCAAGGCCCGTGCCTCCGCGTGAGAGCGCGATGACACAACGGAGCGGGCCCGCGATCGCGGGCCCGCTCCGTCCTGCGTGCGGCAGGCGCTCACCAAGTGGCGCGCACCTGTCGGATGATGCGACGGCGCAGCCGCACACGGCGGCTGCCGTCACGGAGGAGAGTCAGCCTGTCCAACTCCCAGTGACCGTATTCGGCATGGTCGGTCAGCAGACGGGTGGCCTCCTTGCGGGAGACCCCACGAGGCACGTACACGTCGACAAATTCGTATTCCGGCATCGCATCTATTGTGCGGGCACGGGCCGAGTACGGATAGCGTCTGCACTATGTCTGATGCATCCGCTCCTGCGCAGCCCACGGCTGCCGAGGTCCGCGCCGCCGCCGAGGCGGTGAAAGCCGCGCTGGACCGCCACCTCGAAGCGGTCGAACGCCGCACGGGAGAGGACGACCCGGCGGTGTACGCAGCCTTCAACGCCCTTGCCGCCGCGGCAGAGGCGTACGACGAGCGGCTCTACGACCGCTACGACGAAGTCACCCCCTTCGAGATCCCCGGCGCGGACGACTCCATGCCGCCCTACACGGGGCCGGACGAACCGAACGCGCTGAGTGTTCTCATCCGCCGCGACTACGCCGTCGTGGAGCCTCAGCGGCTGCTCGCCCAGGCCCAGCGGGTCGCGGACCTCGACCGGGACGAGGCCGCGGACGACACGTCGGCGGCGGTCGTGGGGGCGAGTGTGCACGCCGCGCTCGGGGTGCTGTTCGGCGAGTTCGAGCCGGACGAGATCGCGTCGCGGCACAAGGAGTTCGGTCTGGAGGAGGGCGACTCCACGCTGTGGGTGGCCGCCGTCGACGACCTCCCCGAGCCCGGCGAATGGCTCAGCACTCCCTTCGACCAGGCGGATCCGGAGCGCGTCGTCTGCCGCTTCGACGTCAGCTCCGTCTTCGACGAGGAGGACCTGGACGAGGACCTGGACGGTCTGCACTCGGCGTGACGAGAACCGTTCGCAGCGCAGCGCGAGGCCCCGCCCGGAGATCACCGATCCCCGAGCGGGGCCTCGCCGCGCGGTGAGGTGCGGCCGGCACCGGGGTCCTCCGTCCGTCCCTGTTCACGGCCGGGCGGAGGCCACTCCGGACGCGCGGGCCTGTGCGCCGCGCCCCGTCCGGCGTCTCCGGCGAGTCGTCCACCGCGCCGCACGGCCGCCGGCCGGGGCTGACGGCTGCGCCGACCGGGCCACCGCTCCCGCTCAGGCGTGGGCGGCCTCGGCGTCGCGCGGAGCGAGCAGGCTCTCCAGGAGCGGGCGCAGCCGCGTCGTCCGGTCCTCGGACGGGATCTCGGCCACCGCGTGCGGCAGGACCTGCTCCACGCCGTGGACCACGGACAGATGGCGCTCGCCGCGGCTGAACGCGGTGTAGACCCAGGGACGGCTCAAACCCTGCGCCGCGTCTCCCGGCAGTACCACGACGACCGCGGGCCAGCGCATCCCGGCCGCCTGGTGCGCCGTGATCGCCCAGCCGTGCCGCAGCGTCGACTCCACCAGCTCCTTCGGGACGAGCACGGCGGTGCCCTCGCAGTCGATGCGCAGCCCCTCCGCTTCGGCGGAGACGACCGTGCCGGTCAGGGTCCGCCCGGGAGCCGCGGCATAGGCGACGCGGTCGGCCGGGTCGAAGCCGCCGAAGCGGCCCGGACCGGGGTTGAACCGCTCCTTGAGGGCGGCATTGAGTGCCCTCGTGCCGGCGGACCCGCCGTGGCCGACGGTGATGACCTGGGTCTCGGCCGACGGCACCCCGATCGCCCTCGGGACCGAGTCCGCGACCAGCTGGACCGTACGGTGCACGGCCTCGCCCGCGTCCCGCACCGGAATGATCACGACCTCCTTGCCCGGGGCCTCGACCCGGGTGAGTTCGCCGATGCCGATCCCGGAGACCAGTTCGCCCAGAGGCCCGGGATCGGGCGTGCGGGAGGCGACGACCGGGCACACCCGGGCAGCCAGCACATCGGCGAACACGCGGCCCGGGCCCGCGGACCACAGCACACCCGGGTCCCCGCTCAGCACCAGCCGGCAACCGTCCGGCAGGGATTCCACGAGCACGGCGGCGGTCTCGACGTCGAGCTGCGGTGCGTCGAGGACCGCGAGGAGATCCACGGCCAGCGTGCCGTCCTCGTCCCGACCGGGGCCCTCCGTACCGGCGAGCAGTCCCTGCACCGTGACCGCTCCGGTGCCCAGCCTGCGCCGGCCGTTCTCGCCGTGGGCGGCGGCGACCGCCCGGAGGCCGAGGCCGCGCGCGGCCTCGACGAGGGCGGCCGGTTCGGCGCGCGCCGCCTCGCCGCCCGTGTGCGCGACCAGGCCGTGTCCCGCTGCGGCGCGGATCAGCTCCGCGGCGGACGGTGTCCCCGCAGCGCCGGCCGCGTCCTCCCAGGACGCCGGCTGCACGGTCTTGACCAGCCGGGCCAGGCCGTCCGCGAGGCTCTCCTCCGCGAGGGCGTACCGGTCCAGGCCCAGCAGGACCGGCACCCGCTCCTGCGGCCCGGCGGCGTCCCCGGCCTCCGGCGCCTCGTGCTCGTCGGCGCCTTCGGCTTCTCCGGCATCCTCCGGCTCTCCGACGGCGTCGACGCCGTCCTGGAAGACCAGCACCGCCCCCTCGGCGACGGCCTGCTGCACCGCCTCGTCCGGGTCCGGCACGGAGCGTCCGGCGAGCGCCGAGCGCACCGCCCCGGACTCCAGCGCCGTGTGCCCGCGGAGCGCGGCACGCTCCAGCAGCCAGGCGACCAGCGCCGCGGCCCGCCGGCCGTCGTCCGGCCGGCACTCCGCGCCGAGCAGTGCCCGGGCGAACCCGTCCGCCTGCTCCGGCTGCACCCCGGGCACCGCCAGCAGCCGCCAGGGGTCCTCCCGGAGCGCGTCGGCGGCCTGCTCGCCCAGCACTCCGGCGACCCGCGCGGCCAGGCCCTCGGGCGCACCGCCCGAGACCAGGACCTCCAGAACGGCCGACACCGTGCCCGGATCGACCTGCTGCCGGGCGGGCTCCGGCGCGGGCACCCGCGGCCGGTCCGGCGCGGCCACGGACGTCGGCGCCGGCTTCCTCGGTGCGGCGGAAGCCTCGAAGAACGTGCCCGACGGCTTGGTGCCGCTCTCCACGGCCCGTACGGCCGCCAGGAGATCGGCCGCCGTGCCGCTCAGCTTGCCGCCGGCGGCGATCGGCGCGCTCTTCTCGGCCTTGCGCTGCTCGATCCGCGACCGCAGCTCCCGCTGCGCGGCCAGCTCCGCCTGGGCCTCGGTCAACTCGGCGCCGCCGGTGGACCCGCCCCCGGCCCCGCCGCCCGCCTCCTCGCCGGAGGAGTCGGCCCCGGCCTCGCCGCCCGCCGCGTCGTCGGACACCCGGTCCGGGGCGGCACCGTCCTCCTCCGCGGGGACGGACGAGCCGGGGCCGGAACCGCCGGACACGGGCTCCTCGGTCGCGGAGTGCCCGGACACGGGGTCCTCGGCGGGGGTGCCGGGGCTCGCCCCGGGAAGCGCAGTCACAGCGAGCTCCAGTCCTGGTCGGGATAGCGGTGCACGGGCGCCGAAACGTCGTCCAGCGCCCGGCAGATCTCGTCAGGAAGACTAAGACCCTCCACTGACAACGCCTGCGCGAGCTGCTGTGCGTTGCGGGCGCCGACGATCGGCGCCACCACGCCGGGCCGGTCGCGGACCCAGGCGAGAGCCACTTCGAGCGGGGTCGTCGCCAGCCCGTCAGCGGCCGTGGCGACCGCGTCCACGATGCGCGTCGCCGACTCGTCCAGGTAGGGCTCCACGAAGGCCGCCAGCTGCTCCGACGCCCCGCGCGAGTCCGCAGGCGTCGCGTGCCGGTACTTGCCGGTGAGCACCCCGCGGCCCAGCGGGGACGACGGCAGCAGCCCCACGCCGAGGTCCAGCGCCGCGGGCAGCACCTCCCGCTCGACTCCGCGCTGCAGCAGCGAGTACTCCATCTGCGTGCCGGCCAGGCGGGTCCGGGTGCCCGGGGCCGCGAGCTGCCACGTGGCGGCCTTCGCGAGCTGCCAGCCGCAGAAGTCCGACACCCCCGCGTAGCGCGCGCGGCCGCTGCTCACCGCGATGTCGAGCGCCTGGAGCGTCTCCTCCAGCGGTGTGAGCGGATCGAAGCCGTGGACCTGCCACAGGTCCACGTGGTCGGTCCCCAGCCGCTCCAGAGACGCGTCCAGGGCGGACAGGAGATGACCGCGCGAGCCGTCGAACCTTCGCGCCGGGTCGAGCACGCTGCCGGCCTTCGTGGCGATGACCAGATCGCGCCGGGGAACCAGCCGCTCCACCAGCCGGCCGAGCAGGTACTCCGCCTCGCCGCCGCCGTACACGTCCGCGGTGTCGACCAGCGTGCCGCCCGCCTCCCAGAAGGCCTTCACCTGGTCGGCGGCGTCGTGCTCGCCGGTGTCCCGCCCCCAGGTGAGGGTGCCGAGCCCGATCCGGGACACACGCAGGCCGGTCCGGCCGAGTTGCCTCTGCTCCATGGGCGCGAGATTACTGGCCACGGCCCCACCCGGAGCGACCCTGTGGACAACTCGCCCGCGAAGCCGTCACCGGGGCACCACTGACGCGGCACGGTTCCCCGCGCTAGAGTCCCGCGACAAGGACGTTACTCGTCGGTAAACCGGCACATTCGAAGCAGTGCGGAGCGGTAAGGGGAGCGGTATGCGGCTGGGCATCAACCTCGGCTACTGGGGCGCGGGCATGGACGGCGACAATCTCGCCGTCGCGCAGGAGGCGGACCGCCTCGGCTATGACGTCTGCTGGGCCGCCGAAGCCTACGGATCCGACGCGCCGACCGTCCTCTCCTGGGTCGCCGCGCAGACCGAGAGCATCGACGTCGGCTCCGCGATCCTGCAGATCCCCGCCCGTCAGCCGGCGATGACGGCGATGACCGCCGCCACCCTGGACTCGCTCTCCGGCGGCCGCTTCCGGCTCGGCCTCGGCGTCTCGGGACCGCAGGTGTCGGAGGGCTGGTACGGCGTCAAGTTCGACAAGCCCCTCGCCCGCACCCGCGAGTACGTCGAGATCGTCCGCAAGGCCATGACCCGCGAGCGCCTGACGTACGAGGGCGAGCACTGGACGCTCCCCCTCCCCGGTGGTCCGGGCAAGCCCATCAAGCTGACCGTCCACCCCGAGCGCGAGCGCATCCCGCTGTACATCGCCGCCATCGGCCCCAAGAACCTGGAGCAGACGGGTGAGATCGCCGACGGTGCGCTGCTGATCTTCCCCTCCGCCGAGCACCTCGAGGACACCGCGCTCCGGCACATCCGGGCGGGCCGCGAGAAGGCCGGGCTGACGATGGACGGCTTCGACGTGTGCCCCACCGTGCCGCTCGCCGTCGGCGACGACGTGCAGGCCCTCGCCGACACGTTCCGTCCGTACACCGCGCTGTACGTCGGCGGCATGGGCAGCCGCAAGCAGAACTTCTACAACCAGCTGGCGCAGCGCATGGGCTACGAGAAGGAAGCCGCGGAGATCCAGGACAAGTACCTCTCCGGCGACAAGGCAGGCGCGGCCGCGGCCGTACCGCACGAGCTGATCGACTCAACCGCCCTGCTCGGCACCGTCGACCGGATCGCGGACCGCATGCGCGCCTACGCCGACGCCGGAGTGACGACCCTGACCCTCGCCCCCGCCGGCTTCACCCTGGAGGAGCGGCTGACCGCTCTGCGGGCGGGCACCGAGGCCCTGGAGCGTGCCGGCGTCGCGTGACCGGCGTCCGCTCCGCCCGGCCCGCGCCGCGGCCGCCCGGGGGCCGCAAGGGCGTCGACGTGGGCGAACCCGGCCGGCGCGGGACGGGTGCCGGTCCTCCGGTGCCCGACGCGTGCCCGGGGCCGGACATGCCTGCGGCCGTGGTGGGGGCTCGGGGTCATCCCCGCCACGGCCGTCACGAGGTCTAACGCCTCACCGCGTTCTCGGTCACGCCCCGGCCCCGGCGCATCGGCGACGAACGGCCTCGGGCCGTCACCCGCGGTCTCTCGCGGTGAAGTCCCCGCGCGTCTCCGGCGGACGACGCCGGCGCACCTCGTACCGGCGGCGCCCGCACACGTGCCGCGGAGGGCGCCGCGGAGTTCCCGCGCAGGGTGCCCGTACGCCCTCCGGGGGCCCGGAACGCGCCGGTGCTCCTTCTTTCGGCCGAGTCGCCCCGCTCACCTGTTGCCTGTCCGTCCGATCCGCAATTGACTCGTTCTTTGCGGATGCCCGTCGCCCACGGGCCTCACGGAGGTGGCAGTGATGCTCTCGGCCCGAAGCCTTTTCCAGGAGATCCTCGAGAACGACGATTCCTACCAGCTCTTCTGCTCGATCGCGGCCAGCGGCGAGGCCCAGGGCGGCTGGGAGAACGGCCGTATCGCCGCGCTCGTCCCCGACAGCATGCGCGGTCTCGCCCCGAAGATCACCCGCCACGGCGCGGACGAGGACAAGCACGGCCGGATCTTCGACGCCCTCCTGAAGAAGCGGGGCCTGGAACCGGTCGACGTCCCGCCCGACACCGACTACACGATGCTCCTGGAGAAGCAGGGGATCGGGCTGGCGCACGACAAACTGCGCCGCGACGAACGGCTCACCGAGCGGGACATCGTGGTCTATCTCTCGCACAGCCGGGTCACCGAGCAGCGCGCCGCCGACCAGATGGACATGCTGGTGAAGTTCTTCGGCGACCACCCCGAGGTCGGCAAGGCCGTCAAGCAGATCTGCAACGACGAGGACAACCACCTCGCCTACTGCCACGAGGAACTCCTCGGCCTCGCCCGCGCCGGGCACGGACGGGCCATCCAGGGCACCCTGCGAGAGTGCGCCCTCGCCGAGATCGCCGTATACCGGGACGTCAGCCTCGCCGTCATGTCCCACATGGGGCGGATCCTGAACTGGCCCCGGGCCAAGTCGGCGGTCCTCGCCGCCGGCATCCACGCCCTGTACGCCTTCGAGCGCGCGGGGGGCTGGCGGCGCATGGTCACGCTCCGGATGCCCGAGCGGCGCGACGCCCTCGGCGGCCCCGCGACCACGGCCCCCGTCGTCTGAGCCCCGTCGGGCCGCCGGCTGCCTCCGCCCGGGCGCTCGCCGGGCCGCCACCACCCTGGCCCGGGCTCCTGTCGTCGCCCGTTCCCCGTCCGACTCCGCCCGGTCGCCGGGAGGCCGCGCGGGCCCGGTCCTACAACCAGCCGCGGCTCTTGAAGAGCCGGTGCAGCCCGCACACCACGAGGACCATGAGAACGATCGCCGCCGGATAGCCCCACTCCCATTGCAGCTCGGGCATGTGCTCGAAGTTCATGCCGTAGACGCCGGCGACCAGCGTGGGTACCGCCGCCATGGCCGCCCAGGCGGAGATCTTGCGCATGTCGTCGTTCTGCCGCACGCCCGTCTGGGCGAGGTGGGCGGACAGGACGTCGGACAGCAGCCGGTCCAGTCCGTCCACCTGCTCGTTGGCCCGCGTCAGATGGTCGTTGACGTCGCGGAAGAACGGCTGGGAGTGCTCGTCCACGAACGGCACCGACGCGCCCGCCAGCTTGGCCATGGGAGCGGACAGCGGCCCGGTGGCCCGACGGAACTCGAGCACCTGGCGCTTGAAGCCGTAGATCCGGGCGGCCGTGTGCCGGGTGTCCCCGACGGGTTCGAAGACGGCGGCCTCCAGCTCCTCCAGATCGACCTGGAGCTCGGCGGCCACCTCGATGTAGCGGTCGACGATGGCGTCGCTGACGGCGTACAGGACGGTCGTCGGACCGTGCCGCAGGACGTCCGGGTCGGCCTCCAGCCGGTGCCGCACGGCTCCCAGCGGCGCGGCCTCGCCGTGCCGCACCGTCACGACGAAGCAGTCGCCGACGAAGACCATCACCTCGTCCGCGCTGACCTTGTCCGACTCCGGCTCGTAGACGACGGGCTTGAGGACGAGGAACAGCGAGTCGTCGTACACCTCCAGCTTGGGCCGCTGGTGGGCCTTGAGGGCGTCCTCGACCGCCAGGGGGTGCAGACCGAACTCACTGCTGACCCGGCCGAACTCCTCCTCGTTCGGCTCGTGCAGCCCGATCCACAGGAAGGTGTTCTCGGACGCACGGGCCTGGGCGAGCGCGTCCGAGAGATCCTCGGGGCCCTCGGTCCGGCGGCCGTCACGGTAGATGGCGCAGTCCACGATCACGGCGCGCATTCTTCCGCTCCCGCGCCCCGCGCGCACCTCGGCGGCGCGAAGCCTCGCGGCGCACCGCCCGGTTCGCGCCCGACGCGCCACGGACGAGCCGACGACGCACCACGGTGGAGGGGCGGGAAAGAGCGGCGGGAAGGGCGGCGCGAAGACCGGCGGGTACGAGCCGCCGGCGGGCGGGCCGCGGCGCCGGGCACGCGCCCCCGCACGGGCAGGGCCGCACGGCGGTGGTGGCTGCCGGTACCGCCGTGCGGGCGCCGTCGGGCAGGCGCCGGGTCACCCGGTCGCCCGGACACGTCCTAGGCTGGCCGGCATGGCCACGTTGATCCTCGTACGGCACGGACGGTCCACCGCCAACACCGCGGGGGTGCTCGCCGGCTGGACGTCCGGCGTCGCCCTCGACGAACGCGGCACCGCCCAGGCGGCGGCCCTGCCCGCCCGGCTCGCCGGGCTGACCCTCGCGGCCGCCGTCACCAGCCCGCTGCAGCGCTGCCGGGAGACCCTGCAGCCGCTGCTCGACGCACGGCCCGGCCTCCCGCTGCACAGCGACGAACGGATCGGGGAGTGCCACTACGGGGAGTGGTCCGGCCGCAAGCTGAAGGAGCTCGCCGGCGAGCCGTTGATGGAGGTCGTCCAGCGGCACCCCTCCGCGGCGGCGTTCCCCGGCGGCGAGTCGATGCGGGCCATGCAGGGCCGGGCCGTCGACGCCGTACGCGACTGGAACACCCGGATCGAGCAGGAGCACGGCGAGGACGCCGTGTACGTGATGTGCTCCCACGGCGACATCATCAAGTCGCTGGTGGCCGACGCCCTCGGCATGCACCTCGACCTCTTCCAGCGGATCCACGTCGAACCGTGCTCCGTGACGGCGATCCGCTACACCCGCCTGCGGCCGTTCCTGCTGCGGCTCGGCGACACGGGGGACCTGGACTCGCTCCGGCCGCGCGAGAACGCGAACGAGCCCCGGGAGGGCGGGACGGACGGGACGGCGGTGGTCGGCGGCGGCGCGGGCGCACCGTGATCGCCGGGCGCAGTAGGGTGGACGGGCCGAAACCGGAAGCCCACTTCCGACACCGAGAATCCTCTGAATTCCAAGGGAGCAGGACGTGACCCGTCAGGTGTTCCTGTACGACCCGCCGGAGCGCTTCGTGGCCGGCACGGTCGGGCTGCCTGGACGTCGTACGTTCTTCCTGCAGGCCTCCGCAGGGGGGCGGGTGACCAGCGTCGCCCTGGAGAAGACCCAGGTGGCCGCGCTCGCCGAGCGGATCGACGAGCTGCTCGACGAGGTGGTGCGGCGCACCGGGGGCAACGCCCCGGTCCCGGCCGTCGCCCCCACGGACGTCGCCGACACCGCGCCGCTCGACGTGCCCGTCGAGGAGGAGTTCCGGGTCGGCACGATGGCCCTGGCCTGGGACGGCGAGGAACAGCGCATGATCGTCGAGGCCCAGGCGCTGGTGGAGCTGGACGCGGACTCCGAGGAGGACCTCGCGGAGGCCGAGGAGCGGCTGCTGCAGGACGAGGAGAACGGTCCGCCGATGCTGCGCGTGCGGCTGACCGGCGCGCAGGCGAGGGCCTTCGCCAAGCGCGCGCTGGACGTCGTGAACGCGGGACGGCCGCCGTGCCCGCTGTGCAGCCTGCCGCTCGACCCGGAGGGACACGTATGCCCGCGCCAGAACGGATACCGCCGCGGAGCGTGACGACGCACGACGGGACCCTGGAACTGCTCACCCGGGGCGAGATCACCGTGCGCGGCCGTATCCGCGAGGCGTCCAACGCGGCGCTGTACTGCTCGGTCGCCCTCGACGGCCGGGAGGCGCACTGCGTCTACAAGCCCGTCGCGGGCGAGCGCCCGCTGTGGGACTTCCCCGACGGCACGCTGGCCCAGCGCGAGGTGGCCGCCTACGAGCTGTCCGAGGCGACCGGATGGGGGCTGGTGCCGCCGACCGTGCTGCGTGACGGGCCGTACGGCGAGGGCATGTGCCAGCTGTGGATCGAGGCCGACCCGGCGCAGTCCCTGCTGGCCCTCGTCGACGGCGACGAGCCGGAGGACGGCTGGAAGGCGGTCGGCCTCGCGGAGGTGGGGGAGGGGCGTACGGCGCTCCTCGTACACGCGGACGACCCCCGGCTGCGCCGGCTGGCCGTGCTCGACGCGGTGATCAACAACGGCGACCGCAAGGGCGGGCATCTGCTCCCCGCTCCGGACGGACGCCTGTACGCGATCGACCACGGCGTCACGTTCAACGTGGAGGACCGGCTGAGGACCCTGCTGTGGGGCTGGGCGGGGGAGCCGCTGACGGAGGAGGCGCTCACGGTCCTGGAGGCCCTCGACGCCTCCCTCGACGACGGGGCCCCGCTGTCCGGTCGGCTGTCCGTGCTGATCACCCGGGACGAGGTGGCCGCGGTGCAGGACCGGGTCCGTGCCCTGCGGACGGTCGCCCGCCATCCGGAGCCCGCGGGCAACTGGCCCGCGATCCCCTGGCCGCCGGTGTAGGCAGCCCCACGCACCCGGCCCGGCGCCCGACCCCGGGCGGAGCCCGTCGACCGCACGCACCCGGCCCGGCGCCGAGCCCGCGACCCCGGGCCGACCTGCGCTCCCCGGGCCGCACGCCGTTCTCCGACCTGCGCTCCCCGGCCGGACCGGATGCCGATCCCCGGGCCGCCGCGCCGATGCCCCGCCGCCGCGCCGAAGCGCTCCCGGGCGGGCCGGCCGCAGAGGACCGGCTCGGTGCCCTACCCCGGCGTCCGACGCCCCCGCAAGAGCGCCTAACCGGCCAAGAGGGGGCGTCCGGTTCGTATCCGGAACATGCATCCGGTTACGCTCATGACATGCATGCCTGGCCCGCTTCCGAGGTCCCCGCCCTGCCCGGCACGGGCCGCGACCTCCGGATCCACGACACCGCGACCGGCGGCCCCGTCACCCTCGACCCCGGTCCCGTCGCCCGTATCTACGTCTGCGGCATCACCCCGTACGACGCGACCCACATCGGTCACGCGGCGACCTACAACGCGTTCGACCTCGTCCAGCGCGTGTGGCTCGACACCAAGCGGCAGGTTCACTACGTCCAGAACGTCACCGACGTGGACGACCCGCTCCTGGAGCGGGCCGAGCGCGACGGCCAGGACTGGACCGAGCTCGCGGAGCGCGAGACCGCCCTGTTCCGCGAGGACATGACCGCGCTGCGGATGCTGCCCCCGCGGCACTACATCGGCGCCGTCGAGGCCATACCGGGAATCGTCCCGCTCGTCGAGCGGCTCCGTGACGCGGGCGCCGCGTACGAGCTCGACGGCGACGTCTACTTCTCCGTCGAGTCCGACCCCCACTTCGGCGAGGTGTCGCACTACGACGCCGAGGTGATGCGCACGCTGTCCGCCGAGCGCGGCGGCGACCCGGACCGTCCCGGCAAGAAGAGCCCGCTCGACCCGATGCTGTGGATGGCGGCCCGGGACGGCGAGCCGAGCTGGGACGGCGGCAGCCTCGGACGCGGCCGGCCCGGGTGGCACATCGAGTGCGTCGCCATCGCCCTGGACCACCTGGGCATGGGCTTCGACGTGCAGGGCGGCGGCTCCGATCTCGTCTTCCCGCACCACGAGATGGGTGCCTCGCACGCCCAGGTCCTCACCGGTGAGCACCCGTTCGCCCAGGCCTTCGTGCACACGGGCATGGTCGCCCTGCACGGCGAGAAGATGTCCAAGTCCAAGGGCAACCTCGTCTTCGTCTCCGCGCTGCGCCGCGACGGCGTGGACCCGGTCGCCATCCGGCTGGCGCTGCTCGCGCACCACTACCGTGCCGACTGGGAGTGGACCGACGAGGTCCTCCGGGAGGCCGTGGACCGCCTCGGTCGCTGGCGCGCGGCCGTCTCCCGGCCCGACGGGCCGTCCGCCGACGCCCTCGTCGAGGAGATCCGCGCGGCGCTCGCCGACGACCTGGACGCACCGGCGGCGCTGGCCGCCGTGGACCGCTGGGTCGAGACCCAGCGCGCCGAGGGCGGCACCGACGAGGGCGCGCCCGGTCTGGTGTCGCGCGCCGTGGACGCCCTGCTCGGCGTCGCCCTGTAACCAGGACGCGTTCCCGGGGGCTGCGCCCCGGCGTCCCGGCCGCCCCTGGACTCCCGCACGGGTCCAGGGGCGGCCGTTGTTTTGTCCATGGCGGAATGCTCGTTTCTGCGCTAAACACTCGCCATGCAATCACCAATGCGCATGAGAGCGAGAGTGGCCGGCCTGGTGCTCGGTCTCCTCACGGTGTTCGCAGGGCCGGGCGCCGCCCAGGCCGAAGCGTCCCCGACGACGGTGGGGGACGTCACCGCCTTCGCCGCCGACGGACCCGTCTACCGGCTCACCGCGGGCCGGACCGAGGCCCGCGTCAGCTTCGTCTCGCCGGAGACCTTCCGGATCGAACTCGCCCCGGACGGCGGCTTCACCGACCCGACCGGAGCCGACATCGTCCTCCCGCAGGGCAGACCCCCGGCCACCCGCTGGAGGGACCGCGGCGACCGGTACGAACTCAGCACGTCCGAAGTGACGCTGCGCGCCTACAAGTCGCCCCTGAGGTTCGCCCTCCACCGCGCCGACGGCACCCGGCTCTGGGCCGAGACCCAGGGCCTGACGTGGGCCGGGGACCGTACCACCCAGACCCTGGCGCGCGGGGCGGACGAGCAGTTCTACGGCGCGGGGATGCAGAACGGCCGCGGCAACACCTCGCACCGGGGAAAGACCGTCGAGGTCGGCGTCGACTACGACTGGAACGACGGCGGCCACCCCAACTCCGTCCCGTTCTACCTCTCCTCGGCCGGCTACGGCGTCTACCGCAACACGTACGCGCCCAACACCTATGTCTTCGGCGATCCGGTGACCACCACCGCGCGCGAACAGCGCTTCGACGCCTACTACTTCGCGGGCCCGGACATGAAGGACGTGATCGGCCAGTACACCGCGCTCACCGGCCGGCCCTTCCTGCCGCCCGTGTACGGCCTGGAGATCGGCGACGCCGACTGCTACCTGCACAACGCCAACCGGGGCGAGCGGCGCACCCTCGACGCGCTGAAGGTCGCCGACGGCTACGTGGAGCACGACATGCCCAACGGCTGGATGCTGGTCAACGACGGCTACGGCTGCGGCTACGAGGACCTCTCCGAGACCGCCCAGGGCCTCCAGCAGCGCAGGATGCAACTCGGTCTGTGGACCGAGGACGGTCTCGACACGCTCGCCGAACAGGTCAGGGCCGGCCAGCGGGTCGCCAAGCTCGACGTGGCCTGGGTGGGCCCGGGCTACAAGTTCGCCCTCGACGGCTGCAAGGACGCCTACGCCGGGATCGAGGCGAACAGCGACGCCCGCGGCTTCACCTGGGCCCCGGAGAGCTGGTCCGGCGCCCAGCGCTGCGGCGTCCAGTGGTCCGGCGACCAGGCCGGCAGCTGGGAGTACATCCGCTGGCAGATCCCCACCTACGCGGGCGCGTCCATGTCCGGACTCGCCTACACCACCGGCGACGTCGACGGCATCTTCGGCGGCAGCGCCCCGACGTACACCCGCGATCTGCAGTGGAAGACGTTCCTGCCCGTGACCATGACCATGGACGGCTGGGCCGCGAACGACAAACAGCCCTTCCGGTACGGCGAGCCGTACACGTCCGTCAACCGCCGCTACCTGAAACTCCACGAGGCGCTGCTGCCGTACGTGTACTCGTACGCGCACGAGGCGACGAGGACCGGGGTCGGTCTCGCCCGGCCGCTCGTCCTCGAGTACCCGGACGACCCGGAGGCCGCGACGGACGCCGCCAAGTACCAGTTCCTGAGCGGCCGTGACTTCCTCGTCGCGCCCGTGTACCAGGACGCCACCGAGCGCGACGGGATCCGTCTGCCGAAGGGCACCTGGATCGACTACTGGAGCGGACGCACCTACGAGGGACCGGCCACGGTGGACGACTACAGCGCGCCGCTGGACACGCTGCCGCTGTTCGTCCGGGCCGGAGCCACGGTGCCGATGTGGCCCGGCGGCATCCGCTCGTACGCCGACCGCGGCCCCGGCTCCCCGCTCGCCTGGGACGTCTATCCGCAGGGCTCGTCGTCGTTCACGCTCTACGAGGACGACGGTGTGACGCGCCGGCACCGCGCCGGCGAGTACGCCACCCAGCGCGCCGAGGTGGAGGCGCCGAGGCGCGGCGGTGGCGACGTGACGGTACGGATCGGCGCGAGCCGCGGATCGTTCGACGGCAAGTCCCGGGCGCGCCCGTACGACTTCACCGTGCACACGGGGGACGCCCCGAGCTCGGTCCGGCTCGACGGCCGCACCCTGCCCAGGCTGAGCGGCGCGGCCGCCTTCGCCAAGGCCCCGCAGGGCTGGTGGTACGACCGCGACGACCGGGGCGGGGTGGTCCGGGTGAAGACCGCGGCACTGCCCACGGACCGCGCCTTCGCACTGGAACTGGAGGACACGGCCGCGGTCGGCGGGGCCGTCCCCGGTGCAGCCGCAGCGGCCGCCGCACCGGCCGGACAGGAACTGGGCGCCGGCACACCGGGGAAGGTCGCCGTCGACGTGACCGCGGGCAGCCGCGACGCCACGGACGTCACCGTGTCCCTGGACGTCCCGGCAGGCTGGCGGGTGACGCCCGCACCGGAGGTGGACCGCATCCCCGCGGGCACGACCCGGAGGGTCGAGGTCGAGGTGACCCCCGCGAAGGACGCGAAGCCCGGCGAGGCGACGCTCACCGCGGCGGTCCGGTACGGCGCGGCGGGACAACTCCGCACCGCCGTCCAGCGGTTCGCTGTCGCCGTGATGCCCGAGCCGCCCGCGGGCGACGTGTGGGCGAGCGACCTGGTGTGGCTGACGTCCACCAACGGCTGGGGCCCACCCGAACGCGACCGCAGCAACGGGGAGTCCGGCGCGAACGACGGCCGCACGCTGACCCTCGCCGGCACGGAGTACGAGAAGGGCATCGGGGCGCACGCCGACTCCGACATCGAGGTCTACCTCGGCGGGCGCTGCACCACGTTCACCGCGGACACCGGGATCGACGACGAGATCGGCGGTTACGGCGAAGTGGCGTTCTCCGTCGAGGCGGACGGCAAGGTGCTGTGGACCTCGCCCGAGGTCACCGGCGCCTCGCCGACCGTACCGGCCGAGGTCGACGTCACCGGTGCCCGGCACGTGCGTCTGAAGGTCACCGACACCGACGGCTCCAAGTCCGGTGACCACGGCGACTGGGCGGCGGCCCGCTTCCACTGCGGCTGACGGGCCGGCGCGAGCCAGGCGCGGGCGCGGGCGCGGTGGGGTGCCGGCGGCCACGCCCGTCGCCGCGATGTGCCGGACGCGCGGCTGCGCCTCGCCGCGGGCAGGTGCCGGCGTCTGGCGAGCACGGGCCGCGCGCGCCGCCCGGCGGGACGGGGCGGGAGCGCGTGAGCGGGTGGGGCCGGAGCCGGCACCACCCGCTCGGCGCGCTGCGCCCGCTCCTCGGAGGAGTCAGTCCTCGGAGGAATCCGGGGAATCGGACGCGTCGGAGGAGTCGGTGGACTCGTGAGACCTCGACGACCCGGTGGACCCGGGTGAACTCGACGGCTCGGTGGACCCGGTGGACCCGGTGGATTCGGGAGCCCCCGAGGAACCCGAGGAACCCGAGGAACCCGAGGAACCCGAGGAAGCCGAGGAAGCCGAGGAACCCGAGGACTCCTTCGCGCCCGTGGACTCCGCGGACGCCGAGGGCTCCGAGGGCCCCGGTGCGCCTGAGTCCTCGTCCTCGGACCCTTCCGCCCCGGGCTCCGACCGCGACGGCTTCGGGGGTTTCGGGCGCCCGCCCGCGGTGTCCCGCAGGTACGACCCGTCGCCGCCCTCCGTGGCCAGACCGCCCGGCCCCTGCCCGGGGCCGCCGTCACGCCGGCGAAGATAGCGCTCGAACTCCCGGGCGATGGCCTCACCGGACGCCTCGGGCAGCTCGGCGGTGTCCCGGGCCTCCTCCAGCGTCTGCACGTACTCGGCCACCTCGCTGTCCTCGGAGGCCAGTTGGTCCACACCGAGCTGCCAGGCCCGCGCGTCCTCGGCCAGTTCGCCGAGCGGGATGCGCAGGTCGATGAGGTCCTCCAGCCGGTTCAGCAGGGCCAGCGTCGCCTTGGGGTTCGGCGGCTGCGAGACGTAGTGCGGCACGGCGGCCCACAGCGACACGGCCGGGACCCCGGCGTGCGTGCAGGCCTCCTGGAGAATGCCGACGATGCCGGTCGGGCCCTCGTAGCGGGTCTCCTCCAGGTCCATCGTCCTGGCCAGATCAGGGTCCGAGGTGACACCGCTCACCGGAACGGGACGCGTGTGCGGGGTGTCACCGAGCAGGGCGCCCAGGATCACCACCATCTCGACCCCGAGTTCATGGGCGAATCCCAGCAGCTCGTTGCAGAACGAGCGCCAGCGCATCGAGGGCTCGATCCCCCGGACCAGCACCAGATCGCGGGGTTTCTCCCCGCCGACCCGCACCACGGAGAGCCGGGTCGTGGGCCAGGTGATCTTCCGCACTCCGGCGTCCAGCCACACCGTGGGCCGGTTGACCTGGAAGTCGTAGTAGTCCTCGGCGTCGAGCGCCGCGAACACCTCGCCCTTCCACTCGCGGTCCAGGTGCGCGACCGCGGTGGACGCGGCGTCGCCGGCGTCGTTCCAGCCCTCGAACGCGGCCACCATGACCGGGTCGATCAGCTCGGGAACCCCCTCGAGCTCGATCACCCAGGCCTCCTTCCGACGTTCCCTTTCGTACGCCCCAACCTTACGGCTTCACTGGCACCGGTCCGCAGTCCCCGTGCACGGCAGGGTGAACTTCCGTACGGCACCGGCACAGGCCGGTGGAACACCGGTTCCGGTCGGAGATCCGTGCGAGCTGCCACCGCGCGATCTCGGTGCGGACCGGGGCCACCGGCTTCCCGTCGTGTCGTGCACCGGACGGCCGGTTCGACTGCGCCGCCGCCTCCGCCTGCGGGGAGGACCGGGTCCTCGCGTACGTCGACCACCTCCACGAGCACGTCACCTGCCCGGCCCGACCGCCTGGGTGCACTGTGTGGCCCCAGACGTACCCGCTTTCTCCCCCCGTATGCGGCCCTGGTCGTGCGCCCGCGCACCGCCACCCCGACGGGCCGTGCGGCCGCCCGCCGGTCGGCAACCACCGGCACGGGCAGGGGACTTCGAGGACGCGGCCGGCCTCGCCACAGGAGTGCCCACGGCCTCGGTGGGACCGGTGGCCCCGGCCGGTGACGGCCACTGCCTTCCCCGCCCTCGGGTCGCCCGACGTCCCGGCGTACGGCGAGGGCGGCTCCGGGAGGAGCCGCCCTCGCCGCGCGGACCGTGCCCGCTACGGTCCGGTCTCAGGACCGCTTGTTCAGCAGGTCCTCGACCTTCCCCCGGATCTCGTCCGTGGCCAGACCGCGGATGGTGAGCGTGGTGCGGCGGCGCAGCACGTCGTCAGCCGTCTCGGCCCACTCGTGGTCGCGCGCCCACACGACCTGGGCCCAGATCTCCGGGGCGTCCGGGTGGATCCGCTGGGCCAGGTCCGGGTTCTCGTTCGCCAGCCGGGCGATGTCGAAGGACAGCGAGCCGTAGTGCGTGGCGAGGTGCCGCGCGGTGTCCGCCGCCATCCGGGGCCCGGGCGCCGGGGCGTCGACCAGCAGCCGGTGAGCGACGGCGCGCGGGTTGGCGATACCGGGCAGCGGGAGCTTCTTCGGCAGGTGCGAGATCGGCTCCATGTCGTCGGCGAGCGGCCGGCCCGGCAGCTCCGCCAGCTTGTTCAGCACCGTGCGGCCGATGTGGCGGAAGGTCGTCCACTTGCCTCCTGCCACCGACAGCATGCCGCCGCGGCCCTCGGTGACCACCGTCTCCCGCTTGGCCTTGGAGGTGTCGCCGGGACCGCCCGGCAGCACCCGCAGGCCCGCGAAGGAGTAGGTGATGAGATCGCGCGACAGCTGCTGGTCGCGGATGGAGAAGGCGGCCTCGTCCAGGATCTGGGCGATGTCCTTCTCGTTGACCGCGACGTCCGCCGGGTCGCCCTCGTACTCCTCGTCGGTCGTGCCGAGCAGCAGCATGTCCTCCCAGGGGAGGGCGAAGGTGATGCGGTACTTGTCGATCGGGGTGGCCAGCGCGGCCTTCCAGGGGGAGGTGCGCTTGAGCACCAGGTGGGCGCCCTTGGAGAGGCGGATCGAGGGCGCCGCGTTCGGGTCCTCCATCTTCCGCAGGTGGTCGATCCACGGGCCGGTCGCGTTGAGCACCAGACGGGCGGTGACACCGAACTCGGTGCCGTCCGTACGGTCCCTGAGCTCGGCGCCGGTGACCCGGCCCTCGGTGAAGCGGAGCCCGGTGACCTCGGCGTGGTTGAGGACGACCGCCCCCGACTCGACGGCCGCGCGGACAGCCATCAGCGCCATCCGGGCGTCGTTCATCTGGTCGTCGCCGTAGACGGCCACGGCCTTCAGGTTCTCCGTGCGCAGCTCCGGCACGTCGCGCTGGGCCTTGGCGGGCGAGATCACGTGGCCGACGCCGTCGCCGAACGCGGAGAGCGCCGAGTAGGCGAAGACGCCGGCGCCGAGCTTCGCGGCGCCGTGCGGTCCTCCCTTGTAGACCGGCAGGTAGAAGGTGAGCGGGTTGGAGAGGTGGGGGGCCACCTCGCGGGAGAGGGCGCGGCGCTCGAAGTGGTTCTCCGCCACCAGCTTCACGGCGCCGGTCTGCAGATAGCGCAGACCGCCGTGGAGCAGCTTGGAGGAGGCGGAGGAGGTGGCGCCGGCGAAGTCGCCGGCGTCCACCAGGGCCACCCGCAGCCCGGCCTGCGCGGCGTGCCAGGCCGTGGAGATGCCCAGGATGCCGCCGCCTATCACCAGGAGGTCGTAGGTCGCCTTCGCAAGCTGCTCCCTCGTTTCGGCGCGGCTCGGGAGGGAGCCGGAGGCCGGGTGCGTCCCCAGCGAGGGGACGCTCTGCAGGGTGGTCATTCTCGGTTGCTCCTCGTCAGCTCTCGTCGTGCTCGAGCCAGCCCATGGTCCGCTCGACGGCCTTGAGCCAGTACTTGTACTCGTGATCACGCTTGGCAGGGTCCATGTGGGGGGTCCACTCGGCGGCCCGGCGCCAGTTGGCGCGGAGGGCGTCGGTGTCGGGCCAGAAGCCGACGGCCAGGCCGGCGGCGTAGGCGGCGCCGAGGCAGGTGGTCTCGGCCACCATCGGACGCACCACGGGCACGTCCAGGAAGTCCGAGAGGGTCTGCATCAGCAGGTTGTTGGAGGTCATTCCGCCGTCGACCTTCAGGGAGGTCAGCTCGACGCCGGAGTCCTTGGTCATGGCGTCCGTGATCTCGCGCGTCTGCCAGGCCGTGGCCTCGAGCACGGCGCGCGCGATGTGCGCCTTGGTGACGTACCGGGTGAGGCCGGCGATCACACCACGGGCGTCCGAGCGCCAGTACGGGGCGAACAGACCGGAGAACGCCGGGACGACGTAGGCCCCGCCGTTGTCCTCGACGGACGCGGCGAGCGTCTCGATCTCGGGCGCGGTGTTGATGAGGCCCATCTGGTCGCGCATCCACTGCACGAGGGCGCCGGTGACGGCGATGGAGCCCTCGAGCGAGTACACGGGCGCCTCGTCGCCGATCTTGTACCCGACGGTGGTGACCAGACCCGAGTAGGAGTTGATGATCTTGCTGCCGGTGTTCATCAGCAGGAACGTGCCGGTGCCGTAGGTGGACTTCGCCTCACCCTCGGAGAAGCAGGTCTGGCCGAAGAGCGCGGCCTGCTGGTCGCCGAGCGCCGAGGCGACCGGGACGCCCGCAAGGACGCCCTCCTTGACCTCTCCGTACACCTCGGCGGAGGAGCGGATCTCCGGAAGGACCTCCATGGGCACCTCCATGGACTGGGCGATCTTCTCGTCCCACTCCATGGTGTGGAGGTTCATCAGCATGGTGCGCGAGGCGTTGGTGACGTCGGTGACGTGCTTGCCGCCGTCGACGCCGCCGGTCAGGTTCCAGATGACCCAGGAGTCCATGGTCCCGAAGAGGATGTCGCCCCGCTCGGCGCGCTCGCGCAGGCCCTCGATGTTGTCGAGCATCCAGCGGACCTTAGGACCGGAGAAGTAGCTCGCCAGCGGCAGACCGGTCTCGCGGCGGAAACGGTCCTGCCCGACGTTGCGCCCCAGCTCCCGGCAGAGCGCGTCCGTGCGGGTGTCCTGCCAGACGATCGCGTTGTGGACGGGCTCACCCGTGTTCCTGTCCCAGAGGAGCGTCGTCTCGCGCTGGTTGGTGATGCCGATGGCCTTGACGTCGGCGGCCGTGATGCCGCCCTTCTCGATGGCCCCGGCGACGACCTCCTGGACGTTGTTCCAGATCTCGGTCGCGTTGTGCTCGACCCAGCCCGGCTTCGGGAAGATCTGCTCGTGCTCCTTCTGGTCGACGGAGACGATCCGGCCGTCCTTGTCGAAGACGATGCAGCGGGACGAGGTGGTGCCCTGGTCGATGGCCGCGATGAACGGGCCGGCGGTGTGTGCGTCGGTCACGGTGTGCTCCTGAAGGTTCTGAGGGGACGGCGTACGGCTCACGCGAACGCGATGTTGTAGATACCCGCGGCGGCGGCCGCACCGATCAGCGGTCCCACAACGGGCACCCAGGCGTAGCCCCAGTCGGAGCCGCCCTTGTTCGGCATCGGGAGCAGCGCGTGCACGATGCGCGGGCCCAGGTCGCGGGCCGGGTTGATGGCGTAACCGGTCGGACCGCCGAGGGAGAAGCCGATGGCGACCACGACGAAGGCCACGATCAGTCCGCCGAGGGTGCCGAGGCCCTTTCCGCTGTCGTTCAGGCCCATGGTGAGGACCGCGAGGACGAGCACGATGGTGCCGATGATCTCGGTGACGAGGTTCTGCCAGAAGACCCGCACCTCCGGGCCGGTGGAGAAGATGCCGAGCACGGGGCCGGCATTCGGGGCGGACCTGTCGTCGACCAGACCCTCCTCGAGCGGCGGAGGAACGACCTCCGGGTCCGTCAGGTGGGCCTTGAACTGGCCGTAGTAGGTGAGCCAGGCGAGGAAGGCGCCCAGCATGGCGCCGATGATCTGGCCCGCGAAGTAGACGGGGACGTTGCTCCAGTCACCGCTGGTGATCGCGATGCCGAGCGTGACCGCCGGGTTGAGGTGGGCACCGGAGAGGGGGCCCGAGATGTAGACGGCGGTCATGACCGCGAAGCCCCACCCGAAGGCGATGGCGACCCAGCCGGCGCCCTGTGCCTTGGAGCGCTTCAGTACGACGGCGGCGACGACGCCGGCGCCGAGCAGGATGAGAACGGCGGTACCAATGATCTCGCCGATGAAGATGTCGGAGCTGGACACCCGCGACTCCTTTGTCCTTCGTCCAGGGGAAGGCGAACCAACGGGTCCCTCCGTGGTTCGCGCCCTCGGGGTGAGAGCGATACCGGCCCTTGGCGTTGTCACACTCTAGCGCGTATTGCCGGTAGGTGTTCGACAATGCCGACCGATGCACGGCAGTTTTGTCCTCTGGTTAACACGGCGTCAAGGGTTGTGTGGCCGAAAACCGTTTCGTTATCGATGGTGCGCCCGGACGGGCGAAATCGCCCGCTGTGAGGGATCCCGGCCGGTCCGGAACCGGGCGCGGTGCGTGGACGGAACGGGCCCGTGCGGGCGTGGTGTCCTGTCCGCGAGGGGGCGCCCGGTGCTTCCGGTTCCAGGGGCCCGCCGAGGCGCGGGCGCGGCGGGAGCGGGGCCCGCCACGGCCGGAATGCGCCAATCGGTACGGGGCGGGGAAGCGGCGCGGGGGCGTGCGCGACGGCGCGACGGGTCAGAAGCGGCCGGCGCCCAGGTCCCGCGAGACGGCGCGGGCGCAGTCCCGCACGGCGGCGATCAGCTCGGCCCGCAGCTCCTTGTCGTCGTCGCACACGCGTTCCACCGCGCCGGTGATGGCGATCGCGCCGACCGGCATCCGGCGCCGGTCGTGGATGGGCGCGGCCACCGCCGCGACCCCTTCCCAGGTCTCCTCCACGTCCGAGGCCCAGCCCCGTGCCCGGGTCAGGTCCAGTTCGCCCTCGAAGGCCCGCAGGGCGGTCACGGTGCGCGGCGTGAACGCCTCCCGGTCGATCTCCAGGACCTCGCTGTGCGCGACGGGGTCGTACGCGGAGAGCACCTTGCCCAGGGCCGTGGAGTGCAGCGGCTGCATCGCGCCCACCTCCAGTACCTGGCGGCTGTCGTCGGGGCGGAAGACGTGGTGCACGATCAGGACGCCCTGCTGGTGCAGCACGCCCAGGTGGACGCTCTCGCCGCTGGAACGGGCCAGGTCGTCCGTCCAGACCAGGGCGCGGGCCCGCAGCTCGTGGACGTCCAGATAGCTGTTGCCCAGCCGCAGCAGCTCCGCACCCAGTTGGTAGCGCCCGGAAGCGGGGTCCTGCTCCACGAACCCCTCCGCCTGGAGGGTGCGGAGGATGCCGTGGGCGGTGCCCTTGGCCAGATCGAGGGACGAGGCGATGTCCGACAGGCCGAGACGGCGCTCGCCACCCGCGAGCAGGCGCAGCATCGCCGCCGCCCGTTCCAGTGACTGGATGTTCTTCGCCATCATCCCGGCCCTTCTACCCAACCTCGTTCGACAATGCTGAACACTATCGGCCGATGCCGAATCGGTGTTACTGCCGGAACAGTGTGGCAAGACCCTGCGCGCCCGGTCATCTCCGGGGACACACGGAGTCCATCTCCTGGACCGCTCCGCCGCGCCGGGCCCCGCACGGCTACGCTGGCCGGGTGCGCCTTCCGAGGGAAGCCGCAAAGCCGACAGCCGTCGCACTCCAGGGAGCACCTTCATGGCCTCGTTGCCGACCCCTTCCGCCGACAGCCCGACTTCCGCAGGCAGCGGTACGTCCCACGACAGCCGGACCCGAGCCGACGCCCTGCGCCGCGCGCTGGCCACCCGTGTGGTGGTCGCCGACGGTGCGATGGGCACGATGCTGCAGGCGCAGGACCCCACCCTCGACGACTTCCAGGATCTCGAGGGCTGCAACGAGATTCTGAACGTGACCCGCCCGGACATCGTCCGTTCGGTCCATTCGGCCTACTTCGAGGTCGGTGTGGACTGTGTGGAGACGAACACGTTCGGGGCGAACTTCGCCGCCCTGGGTGAGTACGACATCCCCGAGCGCGTCTTCGAGCTGTCGGAGGCGGGAGCGCGCATCGCGCGCGAGGTGGCGGACGAGTTCACCGCGGCCACGGGGCGGCAGCGGTGGGTGCTCGGGTCCATGGGACCGGGGACGAAGCTGCCGACGCTCGGCCATGCCCCGTACGTCACGCTCCGCGACGCCTACCAGCAGAACGCGGAGGGCATGATCGCGGGCGGCGCGGACGCGCTGCTGGTGGAGACCACACAGGACCTGCTGCAGACGAAGGCGGCGATCCTGGGTGCGCGCAGGGCGATGGAGGTCGCCGGACTCACCGTCCCGTTGATCTGTTCGGTGACGGTGGAGACGACGGGCACGATGCTGCTCGGTTCGGAGATCGGCGCGGCGCTGACGGCGCTGGAGCCGCTCGGCATCGACATGATCGGGCTGAACTGCGCGACCGGGCCGGCGGAGATGAGTGAACACCTGCGCTATCTGGCCCGTCACTCGCGCGTGCCCCTGTCCTGCATGCCCAACGCGGGCCTGCCGGTGCTGGGCAAGGACGGCGCGCACTATCCGCTGACCGCACCGGAGCTGGCGGACGCGCAGGAGACCTTCGTCCGCGAGTACGGGCTGTCGTTGGTGGGCGGCTGCTGCGGGACGACGCCGGAGCATCTGCGGCAGGTCGTGGAGCGGGTCCGCGGCCTGGAGCCGGCCGAGCGCGCCCCGCGTCCCGAGCCCGGTGCCGCGTCGCTGTACCAGACGGTGCCGTTCCGCCAGGACACCTCGTACCTGGCGATCGGGGAGCGGACGAACGCCAACGGGTCGAAGAAGTTCCGCGAGGCCATGCTGGACGCCCGCTGGGACGACTGCGTGGAGATGGCCCGGGACCAGATCCGCGAGGGTGCCCACATGCTCGACCTGTGCGTCGACTACGTCGGCCGGGACGGCGTGGCGGACATGGAGGAGCTGGCGGGCCGGTTCGCGACGGCCTCGACGCTGCCGATCGTGCTCGACTCCACCGAGGTGGAGGTGATCCGTGCCGGTCTGGAGAAGCTGGGTGGCCGGGCGGTGATCAACTCGGTGAACTACGAGGACGGCGACGGTCCCGAGTCGCGGTTCGCGAAGGTCACGGAGCTGGCCCGGGAGCACGGAGCGGCGCTGATCGCGCTCACCATCGACGAGGAGGGCCAGGCCCGCACCGCCGAGAAGAAGGTCGAGATCGCCGAGCGGCTCATCACCGACCTCACCACCAACTGGGGCATCCACGAGTCCGACATCCTCATCGACACCCTCACCTTCACGATCTGCACGGGCCAGGAGGAGTCCCGCAAGGACGGCATCGCCACCATCGAGGCGATCCGCGAGCTGAAGCGGCGCCACCCGGACGTGCAGACGACGCTCGGCCTGTCGAACATCTCCTTCGGGCTCAACCCCGCCGCGCGGATCCTCCTCAACTCCGTCTTCCTCGACGAGTGCGTCAAGGCCGGGCTGGACTCGGCGATCGTGCACGCCTCGAAGATCCTGCCGATCGCCCGCTTCGACGAGGAGCAGGTCACCACGGCGCTGGACCTGATCCACGACCGGCGTTCCGAGGGCTACGACCCGCTGCAGAAGCTGATGGCCCTGTTCGAGGGCGCCACCGCCAAGTCCCTGAAGGCCGGCAAGGCCGAGGAGCTGGCCGCCCTCCCCCTGGAGGAGCGTCTCAAGCGGCGCATCGTCGACGGCGAGAAGAACGGGCTGGAGGCCGACCTCGACGCTGCCCTCGCGGACCGCCCGGCGCTCGACATCGTCAACGACACCCTGCTGGACGGCATGAAGGTCGTCGGCGAACTGTTCGGCTCCGGCCAGATGCAGCTGCCGTTCGTGCTGCAGTCGGCCGAGGTGATGAAGTCGGCGGTGGCCTATCTGGAACCGCACATGGAGAAGTCCGACGCGGAAGGGAAGGGCACGATCGTGCTCGCCACCGTCCGCGGCGACGTCCACGACATCGGCAAGAACCTCGTGGACATCATCCTGTCCAACAACGGCTACAACGTCGTCAACCTCGGGATCAAGCAGCCCGTCTCCGCGATCCTGGAGGCCGCCGAGGAGCACCGGGCCGATGTGATCGGCATGTCCGGGCTCCTGGTGAAGTCCACCGTGATCATGAAGGAGAACCTGGAGGAGCTCAACCAGCGCAGGCTCGCCGCCGACTACCCCGTCATCCTCGGCGGAGCCGCCCTCACCCGCGCCTACGTCGAACAGGACCTCCACGAGATCTACGAGGGCGAAGTCCGCTACGCCCGCGACGCCTTCGAGGGCCTCCGCCTCATGGACGCCCTGATCGCGGTCAAGCGCGGTGTCCCCGGCGCCGCGCTCCCCGAGCTGAAGCAGCGCCGGGTACGGAGCACCGCCACCGCGGTCGTCGAGGAGCGGCCGGAGGAACAGGGTGCCGTGCGCTCCGACGTCGCCGTCGACAACCCGGTGCCGGAGCCCCCGTTCTGGGGGACGAGGGTCGTCAAGGGCATCCAGCTCAAGGAGTACGCCTCCTGGCTGGACGAGGGTGCGCTCTTCAAGGGCCAGTGGGGACTGAAGCAGGCCCGCACCGGCGACGGACCGTCCTACGAGGAGCTGGTGGAGACCGAGGGCCGCCCGCGGCTGCGGGGCTGGCTCGACCAGCTCCACACGCAGAACCTGCTCGAGGCCGCCGTCGTCCACGGCTACTTCCCCTGCGTCTCCAAGGGCGACGACCTGATCGTCCTCGACGAGCAGGGCAACGAGCGCACCCGCTTCACCTTCCCCCGGCAGCGCCGCGGCCGCCGGCTGTGCCTGGCCGACTTCTTCCGCCCGGAGGAGTCGGGCGAGACCGACGTCGTCGGCCTCCAGGTGGTCACCGTCGGCTCGAGGATCGGCGAGGCCACGGCCAAGCTGTTCGCCTCCGACTCCTACCGCGACTACCTCGAGCTCCACGGCCTGTCCGTCCAGCTCGCCGAGGCCCTCGCCGAGTACTGGCACGCGCGGGTCCGCGCCGAGCTCGGGTTCGCCGGCGAGGACCCGGCGGAGATCGAGGACATGTTCGCCCTGAAGTACCGCGGCGCCCGGTTCTCCCTCGGCTACGGAGCCTGCCCCGACCTCGAGGACCGTGCCAAGATCGCCGAGCTGCTGGAGCCCGAGCGGATCGGCGTCAAGCTCTCGGAGGAGTTCCAGCTCCACCCCGAGCAGTCCACCGACGCCATCGTGATCCATCACCCGGAGGCGAAGTACTTCAACGCGCGGTGACGGATCGCGCGCTTCGGTCGCGCGCGTCGTACACTGGTCGGTCCCATACAGGCCGGTCGCCCGATTTGGCGGCCGGCCTGCGCGTCCCCGATGGAGGTGTCCGGATGACCAGTACGGTCCCCGCGTCCCTGGCCCGCACGGCGGGCGGCTCCGCCCTGCAGGCCGTCTTCCTCGACATGGACGGCACCCTCGTGGACACCGAGGGCTTCTGGTGGGACGCCGAGCGTGAGGTCTTCGCCGACCTCGGCCACGAGCTGGACGAGGCGTGGCGCGACGTCGTCGTGGGCGGCCCGATGACCCGGAGCGCGGGCTACCTCATCGAGGCGACCGGTGCCGACATCACCCTCGCCGAGCTCACCGTGCTGCTCAACGAACGCTTCGAGACCCGCATCGCCTGCGGTGTGCCGCTGATGCCCGGCGCCGAGCGCCTGCTGACCGAGCTCGCCGCGCACAACGTGCCCACGGCCCTGGTCTCCGCCTCCCACCGGCGCATCATCGACCGGGTTCTCGCCTCCCTGGGCCGCGACCGGTTCGCGCTGAGCGTGGCGGGGGACGAGGTGCCCCGCACCAAGCCCCACCCCGACCCGTATCTGCACGCGGCCCGGGGGCTCGGCGCGGACCCCACCCGCTGTGCCGTCATCGAGGACACGGCCACGGGTGTGGCCTCCGCCGAGGCGGCCGGCTGCCGGGTCGTGGCGGTTCCGTCGGTGGCGCCCATCGCGCCGGCCGACGGGCGGATCGTGGTCGGCTCGCTCGAGGAAGTGGATCTCTCCTTTCTGCGCACCCTGATTACGCGGATGAACTGAGGCATTCACCGAGCGTGCAGAGGAATATCCACGGGAACCAAGGGCAGTGGACCGTGTATTTTCCGTGACCATCCATCTTTCGTGACGTTCATCACGCATGATGCTGCATAAACAGTGCGGCCATGACGGTCGCGGTCCGATCTGCGGTGATTCGGGTATCCCCATGTGTCCGGATTGATGGGTCGGTGTACGAATCATTCCGGCGCGTGAATATCGACGCTGCGCCATGCCTGCTCATCGGGACGCACTCCCCAACTCGGCCCCGGTCCAGCATTCCTGGCTCAACCACTAATCTCATCGCGAGAGCTTCGCCGCACCACCGACGTGTCACGAGGACCACCCTCGTCATCGTGCCCGCAGGACCGATCGCCCCCGCATCCCGGCCCGATCGCACCGCCCGAACAGGCGGCCGCGGCGGAGTATCCCGCAACCGCTGTATCCCAGTGAGGGATCGAGGGAGAAAGTCCAGGATGAACCGCAAGACACTGGTGCTGCCGGCCCTGCTGGGCCTGCTCGCCCCCGTACTCGCCGCCTGTGGCACGACGCCCGGGGCGCCGGACGGAGGCAACGCCATTGTCGTCGGAACCACGGACCGGTTCGTCGCCGACAGCGGGACCCCCGCGCCCTTCGACCCCGCCTTCGCCTACGACACCGGCGCCTGGAACGTCCTGCGCCAGACCGTGCAGACGCTGATGCACGTGCCGCGCGGCGGCGGCCGGCCGGTGCCCGAGGCAGCCTCCCGCTGCGGGTTCACCGACACCCGAAGCGAGACCTACCGCTGCACCCTGCGCGACGGACTCACCTTCGCCGGGGGTGAGCCGGTCACCGCCGAGGACGTGAAGTTCTCCATCGAGCGCGTGCTGGACATCAGGTCCGACAACGGCACGGCCGCGCTGCTCTCCACCGTCGACAGCGTCGAGGCCCGGGGTGAGAAGGAGATCGTCTTCCACCTGACCGCGCCGGACGCGACCTTCCCGTACAAGCTCTCCACGCCGGTCGCCGGCATCCTCAGCCGCGACAGCTACGACGGGGACAAGCTGCGCGAGGGCTTCCAGGTCGACGGTTCGGGTCCGTACACGATGGCGGCCGAGACCGACGGCGACAGGCTCGTCCGGGCCGTCTTCACCAGGAACCCCCACTACAAGGGGGACCTGGAGGTCCGCAACGACCAGGTCGAGCTCCGTTCCTTCGCCGACGCCGACACCATGGGCGAGGCCCTGGAGTCCGGCGAGATCGACATGATGGCCCGCGCCATGTCCCCGGAGCAGATCAGGGACCTGCAGGAGCACCCGAAGGACGACATCGAGCTCAGCGAGGTCCCCGGGCTGGAGATCCGCTACCTCGCCTTCAACACCGACGACCCGTCCGTCAAGGACAAGGCGGTCCGCCAGGCCATGGCCTCCGTCGTCGACCGCGGCAAGATCGCGAGCAATGTCTACGGCGCCACGGCCGAGCCGCTCTACTCGCTGATCCCCACGAGCATCACGGGCCACACCAACTCGTTCTTCGACCGCTACGCCGAGCCCGACCGCCGCCGGGCGGCCCGCATCCTGGACGCGGCCGGAATCACCACCCCGGTGAAGCTCACCCTCCACTACACCACCGACCACTACGGCCCCGGCACGGCGAAGGAGTTCGCGGCGCTGCGCGACCAGCTCAACGCCGGCGGCCTCTTCGACGTGACGGTCAAGGGCACGGAGTGGTCCGAGTACCGTCCCGCGCAGAAGCGCGGCGACTACGCCGTCTACGGCCTGGGCTGGTTCCCCGACTTCCCGGACCCGGACAACTACATCGCCCCGTTCCTGGACGAGGACAACTTCCTCAACACCCCGTATGTGAGCACCGCCGCGCGCAATCAGCTCATCCCGGAGTCCCGCCGCAAGGCCGACCGCAGTGCCGCCGCCCTCCCGTTCGCCAAGCTCCAGGACATCGTCGCCACCGATGTTCCGGTGCTGCCGCTGTGGCAGGGCAAGCAGTACGTCGCCGCCCGGTCGGACATCAACCGGGTCGAGTGGACGCTCAACGCGTCCTCCGACCTCCAGTTGTGGGAACTCGAGCGCGGCACCGCCTGACCCTTCATGACCCGGTCGCGAAGGGCGCGGCCGGAAACGAGAGCAAGAGGCAAGGTTCTGTGAAGGCACGATTCAAGCGCACGACGGCGCCGCTGGCCGCGGGGCTGTCCGCCGTACTGCTGGCGGGCTGCGGCTCGGAGCAGGGCGACGGGTCCGAAGGCGGCGTCCGCGTCGCCGTCGGCATCTCCGACGAGGTCCTCGCCACCGACCCCGCGGACGGCTACGACCCCGGCTCCTGGCTGCTGTTCAACAACGTCTTCCAGTCCCTGATGAGCTTCCCCAAGGGCGGCTCCACCCCGCAGCCGGAGGCCGCGGAGAAGTGCGGCTTCGAGAGCGGCAGCACGGTCTACCGCTGCACGCTGCGTGAGGGCCTCAAGTTCAGCAACGGCAACGACCTGACCTCGAAGGACGTGAAGTTCTCCTTCGAGCGCGCGCTGAAGATCGCCAGCGACTCCGGTCCCGGCCCGCTGCTCTCCACCATCGACAGCATCGAGACGCCCGACGAGCGCACGGTCGTCTTCAAGCTGAAGGTGCCCGACGCCACCTTCCCGAGCAAGATCGCCTCCGGTGCGGGCTCCATCGTGGACCACCGCGAGTACGAGGCCGGCTCCCTGCGCACGGACGGCAAGGCGGTCGGCTCCGGCCCGTACAAGCTCGACTCCTTCAGCGAGAAGGAGGCCGTCTTCTCGGTCAACCCCGAGTACAAGGGCAACGCCGAGGTCCGGAACACCGGTGTCACCCTGACGTTCTTCCGCGGCGACCAGAAGGGCCTCGGCGCGGCCCTGAAGCAGGGCGACGTCGACGTCGCCTACCGAGGCCTCACCGCTCAGGACATCGACGGGCTCCAGGCCTCCGTGGAGGCCGGCAAGCAGGGCATCGCCGTCGTCGAGGGCAACAGCGCCGAGGTCCAGCACCTGGTCTTCAACATGAACGACCCGGTCACCGGCAAGCTCGCCGTGCGCCAGGCCTTCGCCTACCTCGTCGACCGGGACGCCCTGGTCCGCGACGTCTACAAGGGCACCGCCGAGCCGCTGCACTCGATCGTCCCGGCCGGCATCGCCGGTCACAACACCGCCTTCTTCGACCGCTACGGCGGCCACCCGCAGCCGGACAAGGCCCGCAAGGCCCTGCGCGAGGCGGGCATCGACGAGAAGGTGAAGATCACCCTCTGGTCCACGCCCAGCCGTTACGGCCCGGCCACCGACCTGGAGATGGCCGCGATCGCGCAGCAGCTCAACAAGAGCGGTCTGTTCGAGGCGGACGTCAAGTC